>NZ_CP122979.1:324407-648815 GCF_029854295.1 Mesomycoplasma lagogenitalium | reverse complement strand
ACCATAATACAATCCTTTTCTCTCTTTTTCTAAAATATTAGAGAAAATTTTTCCGCTTGTATAATTAGAATCTTTGGAAAAATTTTCATTAATAAATCTTTCATAGTGCCCCAAATCCAAATCAGTTTCTCCACCATCAGCAGTTACATATACTTCACCATGTTCGTAGGGCGACATAACTCCTGGATCTAAATTTAAATATGGATCTAATTTTAAAACAAAAACACTATATCCTCTAGCTTTTAAAAGATTTCCAATTGAAGCAGCAGCTACTCCTTTCCCTAATCCTGAAATAACTCCTCCAGTAACGAAAATAAATTTTGACATTTTTCTCCTTTAAATTAAAATTAATAAAAAATAGATTCCTAACTTTACTAATGGGTTAGAAATCTATTTTTAAGTTTTATTTCTTAAAAATTTTTATAAATTCATCAATTTCATTTTGTTCAATATTTAATACCCCAAAGGCAACCGCTTCTACTCCTGTGTGAATTGCGATTGTATTTGGAATTGTAAATACCTCAATTTTTTGTGATGAATAATTTTCAAATTCATTTTTAATTTCTTCAATTTCTTTGTTTCCTGAATGAATAATAACAGTTTTATAATTTTTAGGTAAACTGTCAATAGTATCTTTATAGAAATTAAATAAAGCTTTTCTAAAAATTCTTCCTTTTCCTTCTTTTTGAAGGGAACCATCTTCTAGTTTTATTACTGGAACAATTTTTAGTAACTTAGCAATTGCCGCAACTGAAGGCGATAGTCTTCCTCCACGAACAAGAGCATCGTTAAATTTAGGAACTAATAAAAATTTTCCTTCATATTCTTTTTCCAACTTAGAAAAAGCTACTTGATAGTCAACTCCATTTTCTATATCTTTTTTAAATCTGATGATATCTAAAACTGTTAATAAAGTCAATTTTTTAGATTTAACTATATCAACATTTTTATAACTTGCAAATGTTGATTTTAAATTCGCATATTGAGAAGAAAGATTATGACTAATAGGATAAATTACTACTTTATCATATTTTTTAACTAGTTGATCAACAACTTCAATTGCTTTTCCAACTGGTGTCATAGAAGTAGAAACTTGTGAATCTTTATCTATATATTTAAGAACTTCTCCAGAATTTAAATCTATACCATCTTCATATTCTTTACCACCAATATTTATATATAGCGGTAAAAAATAAATCCCCATATCTGCACACATTTGTTTTGTTAAACCTGATGCAGAATCTACTATAATTGCTATTTTCATACTTATTATTATATATTAATTTTTTAAAATAAAAATTATCATTAAAATATTTTTAGAAAATAATAATTAAGATTTTAAAATATGAAATAAAAATTTTTGTTTTTTCTTTTAGTTAAATTATTTATAATTTTATTTATAGAAGTGGAGAAATATGAAAAAAAATATTATTAAAGAGTTAAAAGAGCGTGGCATTTTAAATAATATTAGTAATGAAAATAAATTACTAAATATGAATGAAAATGAAGTAATTTATGCAGGTTTTGATCCAACCGCTACATCGCTTCATTTGGGTAATTATATTCAAATTTGCACTTTATTACGTTTGCAGAAAATCGGCATTAAAGTAATTGCCTTAATTGGGGGAGCAACAGGAATGATTGGCGATCCATCTTTTAACGAAAGCGAGAGAAAATTACTCGATTTTCAAGAAGTGGAAAAAAATAAAAATTTTATAAGTCAACAATTATCAAAATTTAATATTGAAATTTTTGATAATTTATCTATTTATAAAAATATGTCAATTTTAACTTTTTTAAGAGAAGCAGGAAAATTTTTAAACATTAATTATATGATAGCAAAAGATTCTGTTGCAAATAGGCTAGAAACTGGCTTATCATTTACCGAATTTTCATATCAATTAATTCAAGGATGAGATTTTAACTATTTATATGAAAATTATAATGTAGTTGGGCAATTGGGGGGCTCAGATCAGTGAGGAAATATTACTAGTGGAATTGAAATAATTAGAAAAAAACACGGAGACAATCACAAAGCATTTGCCTTAACTACTAATTTATTAACCGACAAAAATGGAGTCAAATTTGGAAAATCAACAGGCGGAGGTTCGCTGTGATTAAATAAAAATCTAACTTCTGTTTACAAACTATATCAATTTCTATTAAATCAAGATGACGAAGATGTAGAAAAATTATTAAAATACTTAACATTTTTATCATTAGATGAAATTAAAAATTTAATTAATAAGCATAATCAAGACAAATCACAAAGATTAGCTCAAAAAACTCTTGCATTTGAAATAGTTAAAGATATTCATAGCATAGAAGAGGCGAATAATTCTGTAAAAATAACTGATATTTTATTCAATAAAAGTGATTTTAATCTTTTAAATGCTGATGATTTAAAACAATTAGAAAATTCTGTTCCGTTAATTGAGGTTAATGAAAATGAATTAGTTATTGATATTTTACTAAAAAATAAAATAGTACAATCAAGGCGAGAATTTCGAGAATTTATTACTCAGGGAGCACTATTATTAAATAATCAAAAAGTTTTAAATGAATTTGAAATTATTAAAAATAATCTTTTTGATGGAAAATACGCCTTATTAAAAAAAGGAAAAAGAAATTATTTTGTAATAAAATTTAAAGTAGGAAATTATGAATCAAGAAATTGTTAAACAATTAGAGCAAGAATTAAAAATTAGTGAAATTTATATTAACCGTGTTTTAGAACTTTTAAAAGATGAAAATACAATCGCTTTTATTGCTAGATATAGACAAGATTATACAAACGGATTAGACGAAAATCAAATAAAATATATTTCCGATAGATACGAATATGTTTTAAAATTGGAAGATCGTAAACAAGCAATTATTAAATCTTTAACAGAAAAAGAAATTTTAACACCAGAGTTAGAAAACAGCATTAATCAAGCTACAAAATTGGTTGAATTGGAAAATATTTATAAGCCATATTCAACAGGAAGAAAGACTAGAGCTAATATCGCCATTGAAAAGGGATTAAAACCGCTTGCAGATTTTTTACTAAAACTTAAAGTAAAAGCTGATTTTAAAAAAGAGGTTGAAAAATATATTAATAAAGAAAAAAATGTAAATTCATATGAAGAAGCATTAGATGGGGCGCAAGATATTATAGCTGAAATTGTTTCAAATGATACAAATTCTAGAAATAGTTGAATTGATTTAATTTATAATCATGGAAAAATTGTGACAAAGCTTAAAAATGCTGAAGCTGATACTGAAAATAAATATCAGATTTACTATGATTTTTCTAAGCCGATTAAATTTTTACAAGGCTATCAAATAATGGCGATCGACAGAATTAGTTCTAAAAAAATTATTAGCTATTCCTTTGAATATAAAAGTGAATATTTAACAGATTTTTTAGTAAATAAATATACAAAAAAGGTGGAGTGAGAAGGAAAAATATATATTGAAAATGGAGTTAAAAGCGGATTAAAACGTTTATTAATTCCTAGTGTTGAAAATCAAGTTTATTCTGAAATTTTATTAAAAGCTCACGAAACTAGTGCTCAAATTTTTGCTAATAATTTAACAAAATTATTGCTCCAAAAACCAATAAAAAATAAAATAGTTTTAGGATGAGATCCTGCATATCGAACAGGTTGTAAATTAGCAGTAGTTGATAAAAATAATAAGGTTTTAAAAATCGATGTAATTTACCCTACTAAACCTAGAGACAAAAATGATTTACAATTATCTGAAACAACTTTATTAAATTTAATTAAAGAATATAAAATTGATTTAATTGCCATCGGTAATGGAACCGCAAGTTGAGAAAGCACTCAATTTGTTGCCCAATTAATAAAAAAACACCAATTAAATGTTCAATTTATTATAACTTCCGAATCTGGTGCTTCAATTTATTCAGCATCAGAAAATGCTCAAAAAGAGTTTCCTGATCTTTCTGTTGAACAGAGATCGGCAATTAATATTGCTAGAAGAAATATTGATCCATTAGCTGAATTAATAAAAATTGATCCTAAGAGCATCGGTGTTGGTCAATATCAACATGACATTTCTAAAAAAATGTTAAAAGAAAAGTTAGATTTTGCTGTTTCTAGTTGTGTTAATAAAGTTGGTGTAGAAATTAATACTGCATCAGCAGAATTATTAACTCATATTTCGGGATTGAATTTAACAATTGCAAAAAATATTGTTAATTATATTAATAAAAATAAAATGATTAAAAATCGAAAAGAACTTTTAAATATTAAATCATTTAACGAAAAAATTTATCAGCAAGCAGCGGGATTTTTAAGAGTTAATGATTCTGATGAATTTTTAGATAAAACCTCTATTCACCCAGAAATGTATGAAAATGCTTATAAGATTTTAAAACATTTAAATATTAATGAATTTAATTTAGAAAAATTAAATAAAATTAATTTAAATTCAGAAAATATTGAAAAAATTTCTAAAGAATTAAAAATAGATTTTTACGAAACTAAATTAATTTTGGAAAATTTTCAAAATCCTTTAAGAGATTATCGTGATGATTTAGATGATCCAATTTTAAGAAATGATATTGTTAATTTTGAAGATTTACAAATAAAAATGAAATTCAAAGGTATTGTAAGAAATATTACAGAATTTGGAGCATTTATTGAAATCGGATTAAAAGATGATGCATTTTTACATATTTCTAAATTTACAAAAGAATTAATGATAAATGACATTATTGATGTAGAAATTGAAAGTATTAATAAAACAAACGGCAAAATAGCTGTTGATTTAGTTAAACAATAGAAAAGCATAAAAATGTGCATAAAAGCAAAATAATAAATGGTTAATATTTATTTTTAGTAAAATTAAGTTTATGATTTTGCAAATTAATTTCATTTATTGTATTTTCTAGTTTTAAAAATTTTAATAAAAAATAGACCTTCTAAAAATATTGGCGGTCTATTTTTATTATTTTTTAATTAATTATTACCTTTTAAAACTTGTTCTTTATCTTCTTTTCTAATAGTTAATTCTTCTTTTTTATTATCATCAATTTTCTTTTCAAACTTAATTATTTTATATTCATTACCTCTAATTTTTAAACCATTAAAATCGAATGTAACATTTTTTTTCACATCACTATATGTTATTTCTGAACTATAATCAAAATATTCAATATTACCGTTATTATTTGATTTTTCAACAAAATCTCCACTTACAGTGTTAAATTGTCTAATAGTTAAAATATAAATTCCGTTTTGTTCCAATGAGGTTACAGTTGCAGATAAACTTAAATCTTGTTCTTGACCATCTGCTTCAGGATTTTTATGAACAACGTCAATGTGCGAAATGTATGCAGAAGTTGTATGTCTATTAATTAAATCCAATGATTCGTGTGTTAAATCGATGGCATTTTCTTTGTTTTCGCCAAAAGTAATTTTTGAAATTAAATAAGTTTCTAATGAATTTAAATCATTAAGTTTTAAAATAATATTTGCTTTATCACTGCTGTTTGCAACTAAATCATTATATGAAAATTCATATTCTTTAAAATCTTCAAAATAGATGTATTGTCCATCTTTTAATTTTTGAACTGAAACTCAAATTTTCTTATTAGCAAAAATTTCAGGATTTGCTAATTTTATTGTTACATCCAATTCCTTAGCACCGTTAAATTCTGATTGTTTAACACTGGCATTTTCTGCTACTGGCAATTTGGCAGTTGTAAATTCATATAAACCTTCTTCATTTTCACCAATAACTTTAATTTTTTCATATTCTCCAAATTTTTGTTCATGATCTCTTGTAGAAACAAAAACTCTAAATTGATATTTAGTTTCTGGTTCTAATCCATCAAGTCTTACCACTGATTTATTTTTATGCATTTCATTGGCAACAATTTTCATTTCTTTACCTTGACTAGCAATATCGATAAATTCACTATCAGTAGCTTTTTTGTATTCAAATTTATATTTATTATTTGAATTAAAAACTGCATTAGCATTTTTATCAATTGTAAAATTTAAATCAACAGATCTTGATCATAGATTGGTAGGCGAAACAACAACTGCTTTTTCATTGTCATTAGAACATGAAATTGCATTAGACATTAAAAAAGCAGATGATATTATTGAAACAGATGCTAATTTAAATATTTTTCTTTTTTTCATAATTTTCCTTTAAAATTTATATTAGTATAAATTATATAATAAAAACACTCTTTTTGTTAGTTTTTGAACAATTCTTTACCAATTTTTATGTAATTTTCAATATTTTTTTTAAATTGTTTAAAAGAATTTTGGTAAAAATTATTTTTTGATAAATCAATATTTGAATTTAAAAGAATTTGAAGTGGTCAATCACTACCGCCTTGTGTTAAAAACTTTGTAAAATAATTTTCAATTTCACTAATTCCCTTTTCTTTATATCTAGTGAAAAAATGATTGGCAACAATATAACCAATAGCATATTTATAAACATAAAAATCATAATAAAAATGCGGAACAGCTATTGCAAAAACTGAATTTTTATAATCTCTATTTTTTGACGAAAAATATTGTTTTTCAATTTCGTTGTAAACCTGTTCAAAATCTTTAAAAGAAGAAAGTGCATGATTATTATCGATCAAATTATAAATTTGAAATTCGTAATTCGATCAAAAAGTTTGTTTTATAACGGTAGAAATAAAATCACTAATGCTTTGTTCAAGAACCTTAAATTTTATTTTTTTGTTATTTGAATTATTAAATAAATAATCATTTAACATTAGTTCATTAAAAGTAGAAGCAATTTCAGCTAAAATTATTGGATAATCTGCTAATTCATAAGGTTGATTTTGATTTGAAAAATAAGAATGAAGAGAATGACCTATTTCATGAGCTAATGTAGAAACTGATTCTCAAGTATTATTTCAGTTCATTGAAATATAAATTTTGTTAAGTCCATAAGTATTATCAATTGAATAAGCTCCGCTAGTTTTATTTTCAACATTAAAATAGTCAATTCATCTGTCTTTAAACATTTTTTGACAAATATTTATATATTCTTCTCCCATTGGTTTTAATGCTTTTAAAATAATTTCTTGTGCTTGTTCAACTGAATAATTATTTTTTACTTTAACTAAATCAACGTTCATATCATATGATTTAGGAGTTTCATTAAATTTCTTTTGGTAAAAAAGTTTTTTATATTTATAAAATTTAGTAACTAATGGCTTTAATTTTTTAATGTTTTCATAAAGATTTAATAGAATATCACTATTAACTTTATCATCTGATGTTAGAAAATTAACAGCTGATTGATATTTTCTTTCTTTTGCTTCAACAGAAATTTTTGTAAATTGATTTTTTAAAATTCTCGTTAAACTTTCACGATTTTTATAAAAAGCATCAAGATAATTGTGATAAGTTGTTTTTCTAATTAATTTATCTTTGGATTTTAATAACTGGAAATAATTGCCTTCCGTAATTTTAATTTTTTTGTTTTTTGAAGAAATAGCATAGCCAAAATCCATTTCTACATCGGTCAAAATTTGAAATATTTCGCTAAAATCAGCATCAGCTTTAGCTACTCTTAGTAAATATTCTTCAATTTCATCACTTAATTTATGTTGTTTAAATTCAATTAATGCTTTAATATCATTTCTGTAATTTTTAAATTCGGGTAAATTCATTCATAAAGTTAATTTGTCAATGTTTTTTATAGCACGATTAGTTTCTGAACCTAATTCTTTATTAATTTTATCTAACTCAATTTCAAATTCTTCTGAAATTTTATTAAAATAGGGATCGACATTATTAATGTTTAATTTATTTGAAACATAATTATAAATTTTGTTATATAAAAGTTCATTTTGTTTTTCTATATTTTTAAAATAAAGAAAAGATTCTGCAGTTTCATACTTAGAATCTTTATATTTTATTTCATCTTTTTTTAGAAAAATATATTTTTCAATTAATTTTTCAATTGTTTGATTTTCAAGTAGATCTTCTAAATCAAATTTATATTTTTCTGGAATATCTTTATATTTTTTATAAAGCATTATTTATTTTCTCAAAAGGAATTTAAAACTTCTTGAACTTGTTCTTGATTTTCACATTTTAATGCTTGGTGAACTAACTGGTGTGCATCTTTAAAATTAATTTCGGAAATTAATTTTTTAGCTTCTAAAATACTTGTTGAAGACATAGAAAATTCATCTAATCCCATTCCTAATAACAACGGAATTGCATTAATATCTCCAGCCATTTCCCCACACATTCCTGCTCATTTACCAGCACGATGTGCTCCATCAATTGTCATTTTAATTAATTTTAAAATTGAAGGATTTAATGGTTGATATAAATAAGACACTTTTTCACTCATTCTATCAGCTGCCATTGTATATTGCATTAAATCATTTGTCCCTATAGATACAAAATCAGCATATTTACAAAATTGTTCAGTTAAAACAGCGGCTGCAGGAATTTCAACCATCATACCCACTTCAATGCTTTCTGATACTTGATGACCCTCTTCTTTCAACTGATTGTAAACTTGATCGTAAATAGCTCTTGCTTGCTTAAATTCATCGATAGTTGCGATCATCGGGAACATAATTGCTAAATTACCATATGCCGATGCTCTAATTAATGCTCTTAATTGTGTTACAAAAGTTTCTTTTTTATCCAATGATAATCTAATTGCTCTATAACCTAAAAATGGATTCATTTCTTCTGGGAATTTAAAATATTTTAATGTTTTATCCCCACCGATATCCAAAGTTCTAACAACAACTTGTTTATTGCCCATTTTTTCTAAAACAGCTTTATAACTTTCAAACTGTTCTTGTTCAGAAGGTCAATTTTCTGCATCCATATATAAAAATTCACTTCTAAATAGTCCGATTGCATCAGCATTAAATTTACTTGCTCCTTCAGCATCTGCAACAGAACCTATGTTTGATGCAATTTTAACTTTTTTACCATCTTTTGATGCAGAAACTTTATTTAAAAATTTTTCTAACTCTTTTTTATGATTTAAAAACTGATTATACTCTTCTTGAAATTTTTCAATTTCTTGATCATCTGGATTAATAATCGCCATTCCTGTTTCACCATTCATTGCTACAATATCACCATTTGATACTAACTCAGTTATATTAGTTAATCCCAAAATTGCAGGAATTTCTAAACTTCTTGCCATAATAGCTGAATGCGAAGTTCTTCCACCAATATTAGTTAAAAATCCTTTAACAAAATTTTTATTTAATTGCGCAGTATCAGATGGAGTTAAATCATCGGCAACAATAATAACTTCTTCATCAATAGTTGTTAAATCAGTTGTTTCGATATTTAATATTGCTTTTATAATTCTTGAACTAACATCCTTGATATCAGCAGCTCTTTCTCTCATATATGGATCATCAAAACTAGCAAACATTTGTGTAAGTTGTTGAGACACCTTATCAACAGCATATGCTGCATTGTAATTTTCATTTTTAATTAAATTTTCAACTTCTAATAACATCTCTGGATCTTTAGCCATTTGAATATGGGCATCAAAAACTTCCAATTCTTCTTCACTAAGAGTTTTAGAAGCTACCATTTTGATTTTTTCAATTTGTTCAACTGATTTTTCAATAGCTGAATTTAAAATATTAATTTCTTTTTCTGAATCTTCTATTTTTTTTGAATCTATTTCAATTTCAACATTTTCAATTTTAAAAATTTTAGCTATAGAAACACCGTTTGATGCACCTATTCCATTTATTTTTCTACTCATATTTCCCCTCTTTAAATAATTTGTTATTAAAATTATAATATTTTTATTTTAAAAAATAAAAAAATCGAATTATTTTAAATAAAAAAACAGGAAGTTCCTGTTTTTTTATCTGCTAATTAAATTAGCTTCTTCTAATGTTTCAACAAGTTTTTCAATAGCTTCTTTTTCATCTTCGCCATTAGCTTCTAAAGTAATTTCTTGTCCTTGTTTTGCTGCTAAACTCATAATGTTTAATAATGATTTAGCATTAGCTGAATTGGTTGTTGTTGAAATTTTAATATCAGATTTAAATTTAGCTGCCACTTTTGAAATTTGTGAAGCAGGTCTAGCATGTAATCCAATAGGATCAGAAATTGTAACTGTTACTTTTTCCATTTTGTCTCCTTGTTTATTATTTTACAAAAATAGTAAAATATCAATTATTTTAATAATAAATATTTTAACATAATTTATTATAATAAAGGTTTAAAAATTTCAATAAATATTTTTTTAAAAAAATTGATTTTTTTATTACTTAGTAAAGAAGTTGATAAAATAATTCTTTTTTCTTTTCGATATTCAATGTTTTTTAAAAAAGAATCTACAAATTCACCAGATAATAAAATATTAATTTCAAATTGTGAATATAAACTTCTTATATCTAAATTCATTGTTCCAGTATAAGCAATTTGGTCGTCAAAAATAATTGTTTTAGAGTGACTAAAGGAGTTTTTGTATTTGTATATTTTTGCTCCGTATTCTTCTAGTTGTTTAGCAAAATACAATGTAAATGGTTTAACATAATTTTTATCGTATTTTTCTGGAATATAAATTTCGATTTTTTTACCAGAAATCAGCGACTCTTTTAAAGCTAAAAAAATTCTTGTAGTTGGAACAAAATATGGAGTAAAAATTTTTATCTTTTCTTTAGCATTATATATCATCTGAATTAATGCAGATTCTAATAAAGAAACATCAATTTGTGGACCACCTTCAAAAACAATTCCATAATTGTCTTCCTCATTAATTTCTTGTTTGTAAAAATAATTTTCAATATTTTCGATTTTATCTTTATGTCATCTATTTCAATCATTAATAAATGAAAACATTAAATCTTGAGTAATTTTTCCTTCCATTCTCAAATTTGTGTCAAATCAAAAGCCGTATTTTGAACTAAAATTCGCATATTCATCACTTATGTTATTACCACCGATATAACTAATACTACTGTCAATTATAAAAATTTTTTTATGAATTCTGTAAAAACTACTTGAGGAAATAAAAGGAAAAATTATTTTATTGTATCTTATGAATTTAATATTAGCCTTTTTTAACAATTTTCAATCTTTAGATTTAATTTTAATTGTTCCTCACCAATCTAAAATTAATTTTATTTCTACACCATTTTTAGCTTTATCAATTAAAATATTTTTAATTTTATTTCATATAAAATCGTCTTTAATAATAAAAACCTCAATGTAAATGACTTTCTTTGCATTTTTTAAATCATTTAATAATTTTTTGTAAAATTCATAACCATTAAAAATTGTTTCTTGTTTAAAAAAATTAGCTTCTGTTTTAAAAGTGGAACTAATTTTTTGAAAATAAGGTTCTAAATGAGAAAATTTATTATTTTTCTTAATTGTATTTTTATTTGAATATACCTTCGCTAATTTTAAATATTTTTTTTCTGAAATTCTTGTTTTATATTTTCTACCAAAAATCAAAAATAATATTTGACCTAAAAAAGGCATAAAAATAATAATAAAAACCCAAGAAAATTTTGCATCAATATTTCTTTCTTGAAGCAAAATAAATACAATAAAAATCAAATTAAATAAATAAAAAGAAAAAATAATGATTAGTATTGATTTGTCAGAATGTCCTGCATTAGAATATTTTACTAGCAGAAAAATAAATATCGATAACAAAAGAATTCAAAATGATAAAAATAAAAAATTTAAAAAATTAATAATTCAATTTTTTTCCGACATATTCAGTAAATTATACCAAATTTATAAAATAAAAAAACTGCCAAAAGGCAGTTGTTTAATAAATAAAATATACTGGCGAAGAGGAAACTTTAGTTTCTTTTTGTTGAGGAGAATCTCATTTTTGAACTAATCCTTCTTTTGTTTTGATTTCACCATTTGTGCTAGTTAAAGCTTTAAAAGACCCTACAAGCGATGCTATTCCACTAATAATAACTGGAATATATGGAACTATTGCTGCAAAACCAGCTCCGCCAATTATTTCACTTTCTTGCTCGGAAAGTTTTGTAAATTTATTTGTCATATTTTCCTTTCGTTATTTGTTTTTTCGGAAGAAAATCAAAGATAATTTCATTTTCCTCCACACATATATGTCATTTTTTTGCTATTTTCATCAAAAAATGGAAAAATTTAGGAAAAACAGGCAATTTTTCCTAAAAATTTCGTAAATAAAATCAAATATTAAATAATATTTTTAAAATAAATTTTGATTAAAAAATAGAACCTTTAAATTAGGGTTCTATTTTTTAATCAAAATTTTTATCGTATTTTTTTATATCGTCTTCGTGAAAAGATTTTAGCATTTTTATGTCTTCTTTTATTTCCTTAATATCCTGGCTGTGTTGTGTTTGAACTGCCTTGATTTCTTGAATGTCTTGCCCTTGTTTTATTTGAATTTCTTCAATTTTGTCTAATCTTTTATTTATTTTTTTGATATCTTGGCTATGTTGAGATTGAACTGCCTTGATTTCTTGAATGTCTTGCCCTTGTTTTATTTGAATTTCTTCAATTTTATCTAATCTTTTATTTATTTTTTTGATATCTTGGCTATGTTGAGATTGAACTTTTTTAATTTCTTTAATCTCTTCACCTTGTTTTTGCTGAACATCTTTAAGAATCTTGATATCCTTAGAATTTTCGCTTGTTTGTTTTTGCACATCCAAAAGTACTACTTGCATATTTACAACAAGATCGTAAACTTGCTCAAGTGTAATTTTTTTCTTTCTATTTCTATCTTCTTTCATTTCACTCCCCTCTCCAATAATTATATATTTTATTTGACTATTTTCTAAAATTTTTCACTCAACTTTTTTAAATTTTCGAAGACCTTTTAATGCTTCTTTTTCAGAGATGATAATATTATTTTTGATATTTTTTTCCATTTTTCCTCCGTATATAATGTCAATTTTTTGCTATTTTTGTCAAAAAAAGGAAAAATTTAGGAAAAACAGGCGATTTTTCCTAAATTATTAGATAAAAAATAAAACCATTTTATTTTCAAAATAAATTTTTAGAAAATGTTAAAATTATATTTATGAAAATTATCGATAAAACAAACGCTTTAGAAATTTTAAAAGATCCTAAATATTTAAAAGAAAGTGTTTTAGATCTTTCTTCATTGAGTGAACTAAAAGAAATTAAAGCAATGGCTTTTGCTGGCAAAAAAGAAAAAATAGATAAAATTATTTTCCCTGAAAATTTGCAAAAAATTGGTTTTGCTGCATTTATGGGCAATAAAATAAAAGAACTCATTTTTAATAGTAATTTACAAACAATAGAAGAATCGGCATTTGAAAGAAATGAAATTACTAAAATAGATTTGCCTTTGAAATTAAATGAAGTTTCTTCGTTCGCTTTTGCGCATAATAAACTTAAAAAAGTTAAATTTCATAGGTATATTTCTTTTATTCACGAAAATGCTTTTCTAGAAAATGAAATTAATACAATTACTTTTGATAAAAATGAAATTCTTTTTGATTTCAATCCATTTTGAAATAACAATATTCAAAAAATTATTATAAAATCTAACAATTTAATTAGAATTTCTAATAATATTTTCGAATATCATAAAATTAATATTTTTAAACTAGAAGATTGTTCTATTGAAAGATTCTATGAAATTAAAGATATTGAATTTTCGTTAGTTGATCATTTATTTAAATTTGAAAATTTTATTAATTTAAAACAAATTGAATTAATAAATGATTCTTTTTCTAAAGATAAAACTTTAAATCTATATTTTTACTTTTCGGGTCAAGAATTTAAAATATATAGTCAAGAGGCAATAGAAGAAATTGGCATATAATATTTTTATTATTTAAATTGAAACAAAAAAAAAAAAAAAAAAAGTAGCAGTTTAGTCATTGAATAGTGCTACTTTTTTAGTTAAACTATTTTAATTATTTTTTTTAATCAGTAAACTCTTGTTATTATTCAGATTCTTCATAAGAATGTTTTAGTAATTCTTTTTTTATATTTTTGATATTTATATTTTTTTCAATTTTGTCTTTGAGAATATTGTGATTAACCCCTAATTCTTTCAAAATTAAAAATCTCATAGCTTCATTAATATATTTGCATAAATATATTAGAGAATAAAAATTAAGAATTTTTCCGTTGAATTTTAAATCGTAATGAGTATAAAAATTCCTAGTATTAATAAATTTTTCGATCAAATTATTTATTATATTTTTATTATTTAAAATACCATCGCCTAAATTAGGAAACTTCTTTTGAATTTCTTTAAAAAATAATTTAGTTTGTTTTCTAAAACTCGCATTATTGGAATATTTAAGTTTTTCTTTTAATCACTTTTTATCCTCTTTATTTTGACTTTTCAAAATTCTATTTATTTTTTCATTAAATTTTTTATGATTCTCTTCTAATAAAACATTTCTTGTGTTTCTCATAAAACCTTCGATGGAAGAAGAAACATTTTTTATTAAATCATAACTATTAATATTTTTATTCAGCTTACTTAAATCCGTATAAATAGAATTTATGGAAATTTGAAGTCGATTTTTACATTTTATATAGTTATTATAAACATTTAATAAATCTTTTTTTACATCTTCTAATGAAATGATTTCTCATAATTTTAAATAACTATTTTCTTCGGTCATTCTATAATTAAATTTTCAATTAAAAACTTTCGCTATATTTTTATTTGATGAATTTACAAATGTCATATTTTTAATATCAACATCTTTGTTTATAAATAGCATTAACAAAGTTTGTATGTTGTTAATTTTTTCTAAATTTTTATAAATTAAATCAATCGATATTTTTTGTTTTTGAAAATTAAAACATACTGTGTAAACGAAATTAACTTCCAAAATTTTATTTTGATTTAAATTTGTATGAATATTTTTGTTAATTGAAATTATTTGACCTTTATTAGTTGATTTTCATAAATTTCCGTAATCAAAATTCAATTTAAGGTTTTTTTTATTTTTTTGATATTTTCAGCGATTATTATCGTTAACTCAAAAGTTTAATTTTTCTATTTCAAATAAAACTTTGTCCACTTCTTCATTTTTCTTGTAAATAGATTCGTATTCAATAAGAAATTTACAAGAAAGATGAACTCTAGAATATCCTATCATAAGAAAAGATTCCACTTTATCTAAAAAACAGTCATTTAATTCGTAGTATTTTCCATTTTCTCCCCTACCTTCTAGTTTTATTCCGTCAAATTTAGTTTCATTTATAAAAAAATCAAGATAAGAAAGCTCTAATATTACTATATTTTCATTTCTTTCGTCTATTAGAATTTTCCCGTTTATTAAAGTGTTTTTATCTGGATAGTAAAAATTGCATTTTGTAATTATTATTTTATCTTTTTTCATTTTTTCTATTATTTATAATTTATTTATTTTTTTGCTCAACTTTTCCAATTAATTCAAAAACTTTTGTTACATCATCTATTTTACCTATAAAAGTAATTAAATCTTCTTTTTGTAATTTAAAATTTCCATCAGGTAAATAGTGATTTCCATTTCTTTTTACCATAACAACTATTACATTATTAGAAGTAAAATTAGCTTTTTTAAGTGTTATGTCAAAGTATTTGCTTGAAATTAATTCAGTTGATCCAACAACATATCCACCTCCAAGTTCTTGTAAATCATTTGTATATTTCATAAAACTTTTATTAGTAGCTAATAATGCTGTTCTTATTCCGGCTTCCTCTTCTGGTCTAACGATAATTGGAACTCCGATTTGTTTTAAAACTCTGGCATGACGATGATTGTTAGCTCTAGCGATAATGTTAGTAATTTTTAATTCTAATAGTGCGGCAATAATTTCAATATTTTCAGTTAGAGCAACAATTACAGTATCAATATCATCAATCCCAATTGCTTCAAGTGTTTTTAAATCTGCAGCATCAGCTATATATGTAGATATTGCATAATCTTTAATTGGAAGTAAATTTTTTTCTTCTTTATCAATAACTATAACTTGCTTATTTAATTTATGTAGTTGAGCAATTATTGCATGACCAAATCTTCCAGCTCCAATCACACAAATACGGTCGTTTTTTCTCGCCATAAAATCCCCTTTTATTTTTTTTAAAATTAATTTAATCATTTTGTTATAAAATTATAAAATAAAATTATGAAAAAAAATAAATCAAAATTAAAAAATAAAAAAAATCTGAAAAGCAATTTAAAAAATATAAATGAAAAAATAAAATTTTTTTTCATTTTTCTTGCTGAATTAAAATACAAATTTAATAAAAAAGTAGGAAAAATAGGATATTTATTTATTACTTATTTTTTAATTACAATTATTGGTTCATTACTTTTATATTCAAATTTCTCTCAAACAAAACCCGGGACTATTAACTATATTGATTCGCTTTTCGCTTCTGCATCTGCATTTAGTGATACTGGTTTATCGACGAAAATAACGGCACAAGATTGGACGATGTTTGGTCAAACGGTTATCGCGATTTTAATACTTGTTGGTGGAATTGGCGTTTTTGCTATTAAGGTTTATATTATTAATTATATTTTTGGGTTTAAACTAGGAATTTTTCAAAAGGAAGTTTTATCTCTTGAAAGAAGATCTAATAAAATTGGAGAGCTTAAAGATGTAATTATTGTTTCGATCACAATAATGTTTATTTTAATTGTTTTTTCAACATTTATTTTCTTTTTTATTTTTTATTTTAGTGATGGTAATTTCGAAGTTTATGACAAAAATTTAAATCCCCAATACAATTTTAATTTATCACTAAGATTTGCAACATTTCATTCAATTAGTGCGCTAAATAATGCTGGGTTTGATATTATTGGAAATCATTCATTGGCACCTTATTATTCAAATTATCTTTTACAAATTTGAATAATGATATTATTTATAATTGGTGGAATTGGTTATCCTGTTATTTATGATTTATATCTTTGAATTGTTTCAATATTTAAAAAAAGCGAAAAAAAACACAAATTTTCTTTATTTAGTAAAGTTTCACTAATAACATATTTTACTTTATCGCTTTTAGGAATTATTTTAGTAATTACTTTTGAAACAACAAGCAAAAATGCAAATAATTTTTGAAATTTAAAAACCTCTAATGCAATTTATTGAGGTGATGGAATAAGTAAAAGTTATGATTATGGAAATGGTTTTAACAAAACATTTGCAATTATTTTTATAGTATTTTCTACTAGAAGTGCGGGATTTACAACATTTGATTTATATAATTTAACAGATACATCGCTAGCCATTTTATCAATTTTAATGTTTATCGGAGCATCTCCCGCATCCACTGCAGGAGGGATTAGATCAACCACTTTTGCAATTATTATTTTAAATTTATTTTCTATTATGAGAGGGAAAAAATCAACCCATATTTTTAAAAGAAAAATTAAAGGCGAAACAGTAAATCAAGCATCAATTGTTTTAATTCTTTCAATTTTATTAAATTTAATATCTTTTGGAATTTTAAATACATCATTTATTACTCATGGAGGTAATTTATTAACTCATGATTGAGAACATCAACCCACTGAAAGAGTTTATGGTTCGATTCATATCTTTTTTGAGGTTACATCAGCATTTGGAACTTCAGGATTGACAACAGGAATAACTGATAAATTAAATTATATTAGTAAACTTTCTTTATTATTAATTATGTTTATAGGACAATTAGGAATTTCTTCAACTATACTAGTTTGAGGAAGTAATAACAGCAAATTTTCAAAATATGAATATCTTGAAGAAGATATTGCTATTGGATAGGAGGAAAAATGGAAATATTTTATGCAATTTTAGTTAATGTAGTGGCATTAATTATTTGTTATTTTATAGGTTCTGTTAATGTTTCAATAATATTTAGCAGAAAAAAAAGAAATGAAGATATTAGAAATAAAGGTTCATTTAATGCTGGATCAACAAATGCTTTAAGAGTTTATGGTTCAAAAGTGGCATTACCGATTTTTATTTTTGACATTTTAAAAGCTTATATTGCAATAATTATTGTATGATTAGTGCATCATTATACAAAGGATTCTGTATTGGCTTTTAGTTTTTTAATTCCTCAAGCTGCTGGTTTAGGAATTATAATCGGACATATTTGACCAATTTTTTTCAATTTTAAAGGCGGGAAAGGTGCTGCTAGTTTATTGGGATTATTTTTTGGTTTTAATTTAGTGATAGTATTAATTGGAATAATTATTTTCGTTTTATTGGTATATTTTACAAGATATATTTCTTTAGGTTCGATCGTTGTTCCATTTATTTTAATTGCTTTAGGTTTTATTCCTTGATTTAGTATTGGACATATTTCTTGATTTAATTGAAAAGAAATTGAATATTTATATTGATTAAACCCTTTATTTATTTTAATATCACATATTTTTGTTGTTTATTCTCACAGAAGTAACATTAAAAGATTGATAAATAAAAATGAAAATAAATTTAAATTTAAAAAATAATGTAAAATTAGTTTTATGAAAAAAATATTTAACAATTTAATTAAAAACAAAACAAGTTTAATAATTTTTGTTTTTGGTGTTTTTATTTTGTTAACTTCTATTATATTCATGATTTGAAATATGGTAGATTTTAAAGATAACGTTATCACCGAAAACACAACTAAATTATTAATGAAAGATGTTTTAAAAAACTTTAGTTCATTTTTTTATTTTACTTATCAAAGTAACATTATTTTAGGAATTGCTTTAATTTTAGTTGCATTATTTATAGAAAATAAAAAATATTTAAGATTTTTATTTTCTGCAACAACCTTAATTACAATTACCTTTATTATTTATTGAGCTTTAATTTCTTGAACAAACGATTGAAATGATGTTCCAGAATCAATTAGATCCATAATAACACATGCAATTAATCCGATTTTAGGCTTTGTCGCTTTATTTTTAATTAAAGAAAAAGTGTTGGTAGATCGTAAGTTATTTATTCATACCGGTTTTTATGTTTTAGGATACTTTTTCTTTGGATTTATACTTTATTTTGCTACATATGACTATATTGTTAAAAATACAGGCGCAACAATTTATTCGTTTTTAAATTTTAACAAACCCTTATTTTATTCAGGTGGTAATCTAGCATTAATTATTTTCTTGGATTTAATAATGTTTATCATTGCTTTAACTATTCCTTTTGGATTAGCATACTTTTGAAAATGAGCTTATAAAATTAAAATCGACAATAAAAAATGTTATTTTCTAGATATTAAAAATAAAATGTTTAAAAAATAAATAAATGAATAAAAGAATATCAAGCTATCTTGATATTTTCTTTCATAATTTTTTTAAAAAATGTAAAATATAAATAAATTAATAAAAGGAATTTATATGTTTTTTAACTACAATAAAATTAAAGAAATAAACTGGAAATTACAAACAATCAAATTAATTTCTAATATTAGTGAATTTAAAGGTCGACAGGAACTTTATTTAAAAAATCCTACTGAAAATTTAAATAAATTAATTAAAAATGCCAAAAAAAATACTATTAAAGTTTTTTTAGAAACTAATAATTTTATGATTTTAGAAAAAGAATATAAAAAAATATTAAATAAAAATTATCATAATTTACTAGTGGATGTTTATAAAAATTTTTTAAATCAAAATAAATTTTTTAAAAATACTCCACTAGTATCAAGCGAAATAGTTGAAATTTTTAACTTACTTTTTAAAGATAAAATTAAAGAAAATAATCAAAGGATAAATCCATTTGCATTAGAAGCCTTGTGCGATAATTTAAATGTTTATTGCGAAGATAAAAATATGGAAATTTTAATTTTAATTGCTAATTTTTTATACGACTTTATTTCGCTTAATATTTTTTTAGATAAAACCAAATTTATTAGTGCATTATTAACTAATATTTTACTTTTAAAAAACGGTTATTATATTGGTAAATATATCAGCATTGAAACGAATATTTTAAGTAATTGAAAAATGTTAAATTATAAAAATAAATCTTTAACTGAAATAGATAATCGAATTTTATTTATTAATAATTTATTAAATATTATAAATCAGTGTTATTTAGAATTTGAAAATAAAGTTAAATATTTTGAAAGAAAAATTTCAATTAGTAAAAAGGTTGAAAAAATTATCGCTAAAAAAATTACAAAGTTTACAAAAGGAGATATTTTAAAATTATTGCCAGAAGTTAGCAACTCTTCAATCCAAAAAATTTTAAGTAAATTAGTAAAAGCTAATGTTATAGAAAAATTTCCTAAAGGCAAATATACCTTTTATATTAAAATAAATAATTAATATATCTAAAATAATATTTATTTCTAAAAAAAAAAAAAAAAAGCCGAATTATAGTATATATACAGTATAATTATTATACTTATTTAATTATTTTTAAAATTATGGACTTTAAACATAATTAAATAAGAAAAAAATAAAATGAAAGGAGAAAAATGAGTATAACTAAAAGGGAAAATAAAGTTAAAGTTAACAACAAAAACGGTTCAACTAAATTGAAGTTAATTTTGTCTAAAATTTCCGGAGCATTTATGCTACCAATTGCTGTTATGGCGATTGCCGGATTTTTCTTAGGTGTCGGGGCTACAATAGTTTCACTAGGAAAAGATAATGAAGGCGTAAGAGTATTCGGTTTATTTATTCAAAATTTAGGTGACCCGGTTTTTGGTGCTTTACCTATACTATTTACTGCAGCATTTGTTGTTTCGTTTACTAACGATGCGGGTTCTGCGGTATTTTCCGGAATTGTAGGGTATTTCATTTTTTTAGGACTACAAACACCATTTATAACAGAAGTTAAAGGACCATTATCCGATAAAAATTATGGATATAATGTTCTATTTAGCGCTGGTAGAGATTTAGATGCTTCAAAAGAAATTGTTAAATCACAATTCGGTATCTTATCACTACAAACTTCGATTTTTGGTGCGATTTTAGTGGGAATGATTGTTTCATATTTATACAATAAATTTTATACAATTCAACTTCCACAAATTATTTCGTTTTTCGGTGGAAAACGTTTTGTTCCTTTAATTTCAATAGTTGCAATGATACCATTGTCATTGGTATTTTTAATCTTTTGACCATGAATAGGAACAGCATTAAATTACTTCGGTAATTTATTAAATAGAGCTCCAGGGGGGCTTGAATCATTAGCATTTGGATTTATTGAAAGATCATTAATTCCATTTGGATTACACCATGCGTTTTATGCTCCTTTATGATATTCAGGAGTTGGGGGAGATGTAAATTCTCTATTAGCTCCTAAAATAGCATCAGGTGAGTTTGGAACTATTAACGATTATAATCCTGATGTATTAAAAGATGTATCATATATTACAGCTCATCAATTATTAGATCTAGTTAAATTAGAACCAGAAAAATGACAAGGTGATTCACGTATTTCTAATGCCGCAATTGGGCTAACAGGAAATAACATTGCTTATAATTTAAAAGATGCTTCAGGTGAATTTAAAACACATTATTTACCAGTATTTAAATTCTTCCAAGATGTTTTAGGACTAAAAATCGGAAGATATATGCAAGGTAAATATGCATTTATGCCATTTGCATTACCTGCAGCAGCTGGTGCTATGATAATGGCAGCGCCTAAAGAAAATAGAAAAATGGCAATTTCAGCTGTTGTTCCATCAGCACTAACATCAGTTGTTACAGGAGTTACTGAACCAATTGAATTCACATTCTTATTCTTAGCACCTTATATGTTCTGAGGATTCCATGCTGCTATGGCTGGATTAGCATTTATGTTTATGAACTTATTTGGAGCACATATTGGTATGTCGTTCTCAGGTGGTTTATTAGACTTAATTATTTACGGAATTGTTCCAGTATTAAAAGGAACACAATTCTGATGAGCAGCCGTTATCGGTCTTGTTTATGCACCAATTTATTACCTTGTATTTTACTATGTAATAAAATGGAAAAATCTTGAAACACCAGGTCGTGGATCAAATGTTAAATTATTTACAAAATCCGATTTTAATTCTAAAAAATCTGATTCAGTAGATAAAACTAAAAAATCAAATTTATCAAGTACTGAAAAAGAAATTGTATTAGCATTTGGAGGTTGAGATAATATTACAGGATACAACAACTGTGCTTCTAGATTAAGATACGATGTTGTTGATGTTTCTAAAGTTAACGAAGAAAGATTGAAACACGCAGGTGCCAAAGGTGTTAAATTTGCAGGTGGAAATCATGTTCAAGTTATTTTCGGACCAATTGCTGAGCAATTAAATTCTAAATTAAGTGCTAATAAAGGTGCAGATTTAGGAGAAAGTATTTTTGACAAAAAAGAAGAAACTAAAAAAGTTGAAGTAAATAGAGTAAACTTAGTTCAACAACAAAAAGTTGAAACTAAAGTTACACCTGCTCCTGCTCCAGTTGTTAAAATTCCAGCTGTGCAAAAACCAGTAGCAGAATCTAAACCAGTAGTTGAAACAAAATCTGTAGTTGAATCTAAACCGGTTTCAGATGGAAAAGTTACAAGTTTAAAAGGTGTTACATTTGGAATTGTTAGACCAATTGACAAACTTGAAGACGGAGTATTTTCTGAAAAAATGTTAGGAGATGGAGTTGCTATTTCAGTTCCAAAAAATATAAGAATTGCAAAAATCTATGCACCATTTGATGCGGTTGTGGCTTCAGCATTTCCTACTAAACATGCTTACGGTCTAACTTCAAAAGAAGGAATTGATGTGTTTATTCACATAGGAATTGATACTGTTAAATTAAGCGGAAAAGGATTTACTTCATTTGTTGAACAAGGTCAAAAAGTTTCAGAAGGCGATTTAATTGCTGAAGTAGATATGGAATATGTAAGAAAACATGTACCTGTAACTGATGTAATTTATACAGTTTTAGATAGTTCAGTAAAAAACAAGATAGAAAGTATTGAACAAGGAAGATTAACTCACGATAGAGTGGTAATGAGAGTTAAATAATTTCAGTTAATTAACAAACTACTAATTCATTTGGTAGTTTGTTATTTTTTTTACTATTTGTGATATTATTAAATTAAGAAAGGAGTATACAATATGAAAAAATATAATAAATATAATGAAATACCGGAAAAATATAAATTTGATTTAGAGGATATTTTAAAAAATAAATCTATTGAAAAAATGATAGAAGAATTAGACTTTTACACCGAAAGATTAATTTCTAATAAAGATAAGCAATATGAAAATATTGAAAACTTTTTAGAATATAAAAAATATTATAAAGAATATAAAATTTTCTTTTATAAAATATACAATTATATTTCTAATAAAAAAAATACAAACATCGTTGATCCATATATAAATAATTTATCAGGGATTTTAACAAATAAAAATGCTGAATTTATTAAAAATTTAGGTTCAGAAGAAAATAGATTTTTTCAAAATATTGAAAAAATTAATGTTTGAAAAGAAGATCCAAGATTGAAAATTTATAAAAAGGATATTGAACTTTCAATTGAAAATAAACAATATAAATTAGATGATAAAGTTGAAAATTATTTATCACAAATTTCAAAAGGAGAAATTTCTTTATATGAAACATTTTCAATTTTAAAAGATTCTGAAACTAAATTTAAAAATGTGTTTGTTTCTAAAACTAAAAGTCAAGAATTAAATTTAGGAAATTATCGTCAATTTTTAAAAAATAAAAATGAAGATATTAGAAAACAAGCATATAATAACTTTTTAGATGCTTATTTAGAAAGAAAACAAACATTTGCTTCATTATTAGAACAACATTTAAAAAATCTTTCTTCGCTAGCTTTAAGTAGAGGATTTAATTCATTAGTAGAAAAAGAAATTTATAAAGATAGAGTAAATAAAAACCTTTTAAAAACTGTTTTTGAAGCCGTTCAAAAACATAAAAATTTATATGATAAATACGAAAAAATCCAAAAGAAATTTTTTAAACTTAAATATAATAAAAAAATGCAAAAATGAGATAGTTCACTACCTCTAGTATCGGTAAAGCAAAATTATTCAGTTGAAGAAGCTCAAGAATTATTATATAAAGCAGTTGAACCGTTGGGAAATGAATATTTAGAAAAAGTAAAAAGTGCTATTGAACAAAGGTGAGTAGACTATCTTCCTGTTCAAAGCAAGCGTAGTGGAGCTTATTCAATTGGCGGTCATTATGAAATAGATAAAAAATATATTTTAATGAATTTTGATGGAACATTAGATTCGGTCTCCACTTTAGCACATGAAATGGGACATTCAATGCACTCGTGATATTCAGATAAAAGTCAACCATTTGAATTAGCTGATTATCCAATCTTTTTAGCAGAAATTGCTTCCATTTTTAATGAATTAATGCTTTTTGACTATCTATTTAAAAATAGCAAGAGTGACAAATTTAAATTTTATTTATTAGAACAATCAATTAAAGATTTTCTAGGAACAGTTGTTCGTCAGTGCAAATGGGCTAACTATGAATATAAATTATATGAAAAAATCGATTTAGGTCAATCGGTTAAAGGTTTTGAAGCACTAGAAAAAATTTATGTAAATGTAATGAATAAATATACTGACAATGAAAAAGAAAAAATCGGTAATAAATCTAACATTTATGCTGTGATAGTTCCTCATTATTATTATAATTTTTATGTATATAAATATGCTATTGGTTATATAGTTGCAAATGTATTTTTTCAAAAATATAAAGAAGAGGGACAAAAAGCGCTTGAATTATATATTAATGAATTTTTATCATCAGGATCAAAAGATTTACCTTTAAAAATTTTAAAAGATGCACAAATAGATCTTTATGATCAAAAAATTTATGAAAAAGCTTTTAAAATTTTAAGTGACAAAATTAATCTTTACAAAAAATTAGGTGAAAGAATTTTCAAAAATAAAAGAGGTGAATAATGCAAGATCAATTAATATTAAAATGAACATTTTTTTCAATTTGAATAGCGATAATTTTAATATTTATTATCATCGAACTTTTTACAAGCGGTATATGATCTGGATTAACTAGTTTATCCGCAATTCCTTCGGCAATATTTTCAATTTTTCTACAAGGTCAATGATGAGCCATTTTAATTCAAGTTTTACTTTTTTTAGTTTTATGAGTTTTAATTTACTTTTCATTATATAAATTTTTAAAATCAAAATTAAAAGCAACTAAAGAAAATATTAATCGTTTAAAAGGGTTTGTAAATGGGGAAAAATATAAACTAGTTGAAGATTCGTATGAATTTCAAGAAAGTGAAAATTCATTTGGAAAAATTAAAATCGATGGAAAATATTATCGAACTTTATCAAATGAAGGACAAGGAAAAATTGAAAAAGATTCGTGAGTTATAATAAAACAAGTTAAAGGTAATATTTTATATATAGAAAGGGGATAACATGGGATTAGCATCAATAATAACATTAGCAATTGTTTTATCAATTTTATTAATATTAGTTTTAATAGCAATTATTAAGTCAATTAAAATTATTCCACAATCAGAATTTGCAGTTGTGGAAAGACTAGGAAAGTACCAAAAAACATTAGGAAATGGAATTAATTTTTTAGTTCCATTTGTTGATAAAATTGTATTAAAAGATAATTATAAAGAAAAAACACTAGATTTTCCAGAACAAGATATCATTACTAAAGATAATGCAGGAATTCGTGTAGATTCAGTTGTTTATTTACAAATAACCGATCCTAAATTATATGCATATGGAGCTGAAAAACCAATGAAAGCAATCGAAAATCTTTCAGCAACCACATTGAGAAATCTTTTAGGAGAACTAGAGTTAGATGAAACTTTAACATCAAGAGATACAATTAATTCAAAATTAACATTAGTATTAGATGAAGCGTCAGATTCATGAGGAATTAAAGTTCATAGAGTGGAAATTAAAAATATTACACCACCAAAAGATATTCAAAATGCTATGGAAAAACAAATGCGTGCTGAAAGAGAAAAAAGAGCAAATATTTTAGAAGCAGAAGGTTTAAAGGCTGCGGAAGTATTAAGAGCGGAAGCGGAAAAAATTTCACAAGTATTAAAAGCTGAAGGACAAAAAGAAGCAGAAATATTAAAAGCGCAAGGACAAGCACGTTCAATTGAATTATTAAATAGTTCGAAAATATCCAAAGATATTTTAACTTTTAAATCATTAGAACAATTAGGAAAATTAGGAGACGGACAAGCTACTAAAATTATTATCCCTCCTAATTTAGCAAGTGTCGCTTCATCAATGAGCGTAATTTCTGAACTTTTAAAAGACGAAACTATAAAATAAGTAAAAATGAATAAATTAATGAACAAATTGACCTAAATATCATTAAAAATGGTTCAACTTGTTCATTTTTTTCGTTCAAAAAATTCATTTTATCTTTAAAAAAAGTAATTTTTTCAGTTTTTGAAAAAAATTGCTTTTTTTTTTTTTTTTTTTTGTTTAACAGATAATTAAATTGTATAGAAATATACAAATTAGGAGGAAATAATGGCAAAAAAGATTAAAGGTATGACATGAAAACAATTAATTGCTTTAATTATTTTGGCAGCAGCAGATGTTTTTGTTATTGCAGCGCCTTATTACATTAAAAATATTATACCTAATCTTCATACATATTTACATATTAGAGAAGATCAAGTTTCAAGATTAACCTCAATTATTGGTTATGTTACTCTAATTACACAACTTCCTGGTGGATTTTTAGCAAATAAATTTAGTTCTAGGTGACTATTATTTATAGCTGTATTTTCAACAGGAGTTTTAACATTTTGATTTGGAGGGACAATTTTAAATGCTCAAAATTTAGATCCTGAAAATTTAATGTTACAATATTCATTTATTTATGCACTATGGGGTATTAGTACCACTTTAGTATTTTGAACACCTTTATGAAAATTAGTTTCACAGCAAACAACCAAAGAAAATCAAGGATTTGCATACGGAATTCAAGGTGCTGCCAATGGATTGATTGGGTTAGTTTTAGTATTTTTACTAGGGTTATTAATTACAAATGTTTGATACCCTGCAACTCAAGAATGAGATGAAAATTCTAAAACATTAGTAGGTGGTTCTTCAGTTCCATTTGGTGTTTATGCCTTTTTAATTGGTTCATTTTTAGTAATTACTGCATTTTTAGTTCTATTCTGTGTTCCAGAAAAACCAATGGAAAAAAACACTGAAAAAATTTCATGGGAGAGATTTAAAAAAACTGTTAAACAAGTTTTAAAAGCATCAGCAAATTGAAAATTATGAATGCTTTCTTTATTTGTTATGGGAATGTATACATTCCAAAGTGTTTTCGCTTATTATTTAGTTCAAATGATTAATAATGCCTTTTTAGCACCGGCAATTTTAATGACAGTTCTAGGTGGAATTAGAACTTACGGATTGAGAATGGCAATTTCAACATTTGTAGGAAGATGAGCAGATAAATTTAAATCATATTTACTATTTTTATTATTAACAACAGGAATTGGAATTCTTATAGTTGCAATAATCATCATTCTTCCACTATTTGGATTGGGAGATAGTACTCAACAAAATATTTGAATCATTGTGATTTCATCAATTTTATTTTTACTAGCAGGGGTTTTATCTTGAGCAATGGTAACTTTAAGATATGCACAAATTGGTGAAATTGAAATTGAAAAAAATTCATATGCATCAAGTGTTGGAATTCTTTCTTTTATCGGATTTTCAACCGATGCTTGATTATATGAAGTTACAACCGCAGTAGGTAAAGCATATACTATTGAAGGAGAAACCAATACTTCATTACTTGGATATCAAATAATTTTAATTATAACTTTATCAATTGCACTTTTAGGAGTTATAGCAGGAATCGTTGTACATATTGCAAATACAAAAGAACTTAAAAAATTAGGAAAAACAAATTATAGATGGAGAACATTGGAAAATGCCTAAAAAACAGTTAATTTTAGGACACAGAGGTTATTCTGCAATTGCGCCAGAAAATACAGAATTAGCTTTTGAAATGGCTTATCAATATAAATTTGATGGCGTGGAATTAGATGTTCATTTAACAAAGGATAAACATTTAGTAATTATTCACGATGAAACAACTAATAGAACAGCATTAACAAAAAAAGAAATTGAATTTTCCACTTTAGATGAATTAAAAAAAGATGATCATGGTTTGTTTTTTAAATTGCAAACACAAGTTCAAAAAATTTTAACACTAGAAGAATTTTTAGATAAATATTTAGATTTATATCAAGTTATTAATATTGAAATTAAAACCGATCAAAAGGAATATAAAGGAATTGAGCAAGAATTACATAAACTTAGCGAAAAATATGGTCAAAAATATTTTGATAAAATTGTGTTTTCATCATTTAACTTCCAAACATTAAGAAATATGAGAAAGTTAAATGATAAATATCAGCTAGCATTTTTATTTTGAACAGAAACTCAATTTAATAGTGTTGATTTAAATGAAATTAAAGAAATTTGTCAATTTTTAAATCCATGAACAGTTTTATATGATAAAAATAAGAAAAAATATCAGCAAATCGGTTTACCATTAATGCTTTGAACCTTAAAAAATAAACGTAAATTTGAAGAATATTTAAATGATAAACATGTTTATGCTCAAATAAGTAATTATAAATTTGAAAAGTAATTTTATTAAGGAAAAAATGCACAATCACAAATACGATATAGTAATTATTGGCGGAGGAATTATCGGAGCTTCCATTGCCTATGAATTATCACAATATAAATTAAAAACACTTTTATTAGAAAAAAATCCCGTGTATGCTGATGAAACTTCAAAGGGAAATTCAGGTGCAATTCACGGAGGATTTGATCCAGATCCTGGTAAAATTGAAGCGAAATTAAATGTTTTAGGTAATCAACTTTGAAGAGAAAAAATTTTTCAAGATTTAGATTTTCCTAAAGCACAAGTTGATTCGTTGATTTTAGCATTTAACGAAAAAGAAATGGAACATGTTCATATGCTTTATGAAAGAGGGTTGACTAATAAAGTTCCAAAAGAATTTTTAAAAATTATTTCAAAGGAAGAAGTTTTAAAAAGAGAGCCCAATGTTAATCCTAATGTTGTTGGAGCTTTATTATGTACAAGTTCATGAGCAATTGAACCGGTTCGAGCAACTTATGCATTTTTAGGAGCAAGTGAGCAAAATGGCGTTGAACTAAAAAATAATAGTGAAGTAACTGATATTAAATACGAAAAAGATGAATTTACAATTACATTAAAATCAAATGAAAAAATTCAAGCAAATGTAGTAATTAATGCAGCAGGTCATTATGCAGATGTTTTAGCAGAAAAAGCTGGATATGGTGATTTTAAACAAACAACTAGACGTGGAGAGTATCGAATTTTATCAAGATCAGAAGCTGGAATTGTAAATTCTATTTGTTTTAAAGTTCCAACTATTCATGGAAAAGGTGTAATTGTTGCACCAATGCTTGACGGTCGTGTTTTAGTTGGCCCAACCGCTCAAGAAAATGTTGCTAAAGAAGATACTAGATTAGTGACAAAAGAAAAATTTGATTTAATTGGTGAAATTGGAAAAGAAATTGTTCCATCAATTAGATTGGAAAAAACTGAAATTACTTTAGCAGGTTCTCGTCCAATTGATATAGAAACAAATGATTTTGTTATCAGATCAGCAAAAGAAAATGTTAAATTCATTAATGCAGCAGGAATGCAATCACCAGCACTGGCATCAGCACCAGCAATTGCGATCGAAATTGCAAAATTGGTAGAAAAAGCTGGATTAAAATTAGAGAAAAAATTAAATTACAACCCAAAATACAAAGTTAGATTCTAACTTATATATCTACTCCTTTTTATTTATAAATTATTAATTTAATTAATTTTAAAATGTTAATTTTTCTTTTATCTAATCAAAAAAACCTTATAAAATTTAGGAAAAATCGCCTGTTTTTCCTAAATTTTTTTATTTTTGACAGTTTTTTTAAAAAAAATGACATTTATATAGGGATAAAAAATATTAAGGAGGTAATAATTAACAATAAGTGAAAAAGATTAAAAAAAATTTTAGTTTGCATTTTTTGTCTTACTTTAATTAGTATGCCGGTTTTGTTTATTGTTTTTTCTAATTCCAGAACCAACGTTGACAATTTAAAACAAAATCAAATTCTTGTAAAAGTAAGTGGAGCAGTTGAGCATCCTTCGGAATTATTTTATAAAAAAGGAACAAAGTTGCGTGCAATTTTGTTTAAATTAAAATTAAAAACTTCTGCTAATTTGAAAAATATTGATTTAGATCAAGTTATTAATGAAGATAAAGAAATTTTTATTCCGTTTTTAGATAATTATCAATCAGAAATAAAAAAGAGTTTTAAAAATGTTAATCAAGATGATCTTAAAAAATTAAAAATTCGAAAAAATACAATAGAAAATATTTTACTTTTTTTAAATAAAAATACGGAAATATTAACATGGGAAGATATAGAAAAAATAAATGGAGTTGGTGAAGTTACTTTAAAAATACTTCAAGAAAACTTTATACTTGATTAATTTTGTTATTTTCTATTTTTTTAACTTTACTTTTTTATGAATTTTGAAATTATTGATTTTTAGCTTTAATTATTTTATTTACTATTATTTTAGCTATTTGGAAACAATGATTAAAAATAACTATTTTAATAGTTGCAATTTTAACTTTGACTTTATATTATTTTTTTATATACAAAAACAATGTACTTTTAGATGAAAAAATTGATATTAACACACATTTTCAAAAATTAAATCAATCGGAATTTACTTTTAAATATAAAAATTTTGACATTTTAATAAAAGATAAAAATATTAGCGAAAATTATATCTATAACGGTCAATTTATTATTGAAAAAATTGATTTTAGTTTACAAACAAATAGTAAAATGATGTATTTAAAATCTAAAAATATATTTTATCAAGTACAAAAAATTAATTTTATTAAAGAAATTAAAGTTAATGATTCAATTATTTTAAAAATTAAAAATTTTTTAAATAATGATAAATTTTATTATTCAAAATTTGTACCTCTTTTATTAATTGCTGAATATGGAAACGATGAAAAAGAGCTTTTAGACATTTTGAAAAAAGTAGGAATTTATCATATATTTGTTATTTCTGGTTTTCATATTGTATTAATTAAAACTTTAATTGAAAAATTTTTTAAATTATTAAAAATGAAAAATGGTTATGGATTTATAACATTTACAAGTTTTACTTTAATTTATTTAATAATTTTAAATTTTCCAGTTTCCGCACTAAGAGCATTTATTTTTTTACTTTTTAAGGAATTTAACAAAAAAATTTTAAAAAATAAATTTACAAATATTGAATTATTAACATTTATTGCACTAATATTTTTTATTAATAATATATTTGTTATTTACTCATATTCATTTATTTTAAGTTTTTTTATAACTTTAATAATTTTATTAATCAATCAAATAAAAATTAAAAATAATGTGTTTAAATTACTTTTAATTTCAGTTTTAGCAAGTATATTTTCAACGATAATTTTAAATTATAATTCATTAGCACAATATAATTTACTGTCTTCTATTAATTCAATATTAATAGCGCCAGTTGTTTCAATTTTATATATTTTATGTTTTTTATGTTTTTGATATGTTGATTTTTTAGATATTTTATTTAACATCTTTTTCATTTTTTTAAAATATTATGCAATGTGACAGATATTTATCGATGTTTCACTTCACTTTGTACTTTCTAGCTCGATAATAGCACTATTTTTTATTGCTATACCTTTAACATTGACTATTAATTATGAAAAATTCAATAAAAACATCGATAAAACAATAGCTAAATTCTAAATTGATTTACTAAAATAATTAAATAAATAAATTTTAATATTATGTATAATTTAAATTGATAAATAAGGAGAATTATGAATAAAAAAATTAAAGTAAAAATAGTTGAATATGAACCAAGATTTAAATTTGAAATTTTAGATGATGCAAAAAAAGGTGATTTTTTTTACATCGATGAATATAAAGACGAAGATATTGAAAATTATTTAAGTTCGTTAAAAAATAGTATTGATTCGAAAGTTGCTAAAAATGCTAAAGATATAGCGGTAAAGGAATTTAAAGCAAGCGATGAATATATTAGTGGGATTTCAAAAATCAATGAGCAAAAAATTATTATCGATAATCTAAAATCCGATTTAAATAAAGCGGAAATAGATGCTATTAATAAATTTAAATCAGGAATTGAATATGAAAATAAAAATAAATTAATCGAACAATTAAAAGAAAATATTTTAAAGTTGGAAAACGAAAAAAAAACTTTTGATTTAGAAAAAGAAAAAATTATGCTCGAAGCAGTTAAAGAGTATAAAAAAAGTGATGAATTTTTACAAATTCAAAAAAGTTTGCAAGAAAGCAAAGAAGAAAATATTAGATTAGAAGAAAGTAGAAATAACATTAAAAGTAAAATGTTAGCCGAACATAAATTAGAACTTACTCAACGAGATTATAATACACTTATAAAAATAAGTGAAGCTGAAAAAAAACTTGATGAATTAACTAGAAATCGTTCTTCAAATATTAAATTGATTGGCGAAAATTTGGAAAATTGAATTTTTGCTCAGGTACAAGAAGCAATTTCGTTTGAGGAAAATTGCAATTTTTACAAAGACAATGAAATTATTGAAAACACAAAAGCTGATTTTATTTTTGATGTCTTTAGTAGGAATGATTCTAAAAAGTTGTTAGGTAGAATTTTAATAGAAGCAAAAAGTCAAGGAGAAACTGGTAATAAAAAAAATGTAGATTATTTACCTAAATTGAAAAAAGATAAAGATAAAAAAAATGCCGATTTTGCTCTATTAGTTAGTGAACTAGAGATGGAAAAAGAATTTTTAATTTCTAAAGCTCACAATTATGAAAATATTTATATCATTAGACCAGCATATTTAATTTCTTTCCTTTCAGTAATAAAACATTTTATTAACGAAAGAGAGAAAATAGCTGATGCAGAAATTCTATTTAAAGAAAAAAAGGAAATTTTAGAAGAATTCGATTTATTAAAAACTAGTATTTTAAATAATTCTATTAAACACATTGAAAAACAAGCTAATACTATTTTAAAAAATGCGGAAACAATAATGGAAAAATCAAGGGAAATTAAATCATCCATTTCATTAATAGTCGATACACATTTTGGCACTGTGAAAAATAAAATAGAAAAATTTACAATTCAAAAATTAACAAAAAAAATAGAAAAGCTAAATGATGAAAAATAAAAAAGAATTTAATTTTTATCCAGAAAATTTAAATGAAATAATTGGACAAGAACATCTTAAGTTTTTATTAAAAAAAATTATTGAATTAAAAGATAATACTTCTTTTATTTTTTATGGTGAAAGTGGAATAGGGAAAACTTCTACAGCAAAAGTTGTGGCAACAAATATGAATATGAAATTTGATACTTTTAATGCATCAATTGAAAATAAAGAAAGTTTAATTAGCAAAATCAATGATAATGAAATTTTAATAATTGATGAAATACATCGCTTAAATAAAGATAAGCAAGACATTTTACTTTCTTTTTTAGAAAACAAAAAAATAATTATTTATGCAACTACTACAGAAAATCCATATTTTAAAATCAATCCTGCTATTAGAAGTAGAATGCAAATTCTTAAATTTGAAAAACCAAATCTTAGCGAAATTAAAAGTTCATTATTTAAATTAGTTGAAAAGAATTTTAAAAATAAAATTGAAGAAAATGTTTTAGATAAAATTATTCATTTTTCTAATTTTGATATTAGAAATATTTTAAGTAATTTAAAACTTTTAATGAAAATTTCGGAAAACAAAAAAATTTCAAATGAGTTGATTGAAAAAATAATTCCTAATATTAATTTTTATAGTGATAAAAATGCCGATGCTCATTACAATAATTTAAGTGCATTTCATAAATCATTAAGAGGAAGTGATGTTGATGCATCACTTTATTATGGAATGCTCATTATAAAAACGGGTGATTTTGAAGGTTTATATCGAAGAATTTTATGTGTAGCATATGAAGATGTGGGATTGGCAAATTCAATAATTGCACTAAAGGCAAAAAGTGCAATTGATGTTGCTGAAAGAATAGGTATGCCAGAGGCAATTTTGCCATTGGGAAATATTATTATCGAACTTGCTTTAAGTCCTAAAAGTAATTCTACATACTCAGCTACAAAAAGGGTTTTAGATTTAATTGAAAGTGGCAAAATCTATGATATTCCAAATCATTTAAAAGATGATCATTATAAAAATGCATCTAAATTTAATCACGGTGTAAATTATAAATATCCCCACGATTATGAAGATAATTATATAAAACAGCAATATCTACCTAATGAGTTAACGGATGCAAAATTTTTTGAATTTTCTAATAACAAAAACGAAATGAAAATAAAAGAATATTGAGATAAAATCAAAACAAAAAATTAAATATGTTTATGTTTTAAAATATAAAAAAATATTTTTAAAAATTTATTAATTTTAATTTTTATATTTGTTAAAATTTTTATATAAATTAAATTATAAAAAAAGGAGTAAAAGTGAAAAATCTTGCATATAAGGCATTTTATAGAACATATAGACCAAAAACTTTTTCAGAAGTTCAAGGTCAAGAGTATATTATAAAAACTTTGGAAAATATTATAAAAAATAATCGTTTATCACATGCGTATTTGTTTTCTGGTCCTAGAGGAACTGGTAAAACTTCAGTTGCTAAAATTTTTGCTAATACTATTAATTGTATTCATAAAAATGATATTTTAAAACCTTGCGATGAATGTGTTATTAACATCGATAGAACGCTGGATATCATAGAAATGGATGCCGCTTCAAACAATGGTGTTGATGAAATAAGAGAATTAAAAGAAAGAATACAAAATCTTCCTTCCCACTCTAAATATAAAATTTATATTATCGATGAAGTTCATATGCTTTCTAAATCAGCTTTTAATGCACTTTTAAAAACATTAGAAGAACCTCCTAAACATATAATTTTTATTTTAGCTACAACCGATCCGCATAAAATTCCATTAACTATTTTATCTAGATTGCAAAGATTTAATTTTTCGAAAATTAATAGTAATGTAATTTATAAACATTTAATTAATATTTTAGATAAAGAAAATATAAAATATGAAAATTCAGCAATTTTAAAACTTTCAAAATTATCTGATGGCGGATTGCGTGATGCATTGTCTATGGTAGAACAAGTTTCAATTTTTAATGATCAAAATATTACAAACGAAGCACTTGAAAAAGTTTTCAGATTGGTAGCTCATAGTAATTTAATTGAAATTTTGAATTTAATTGAAAAACAAAATTTTTATAGCCTAATTCAAAAAATTAAACAAATTTTTGAATTAGGAGCGGATATTAATTTACTAGTTAATGATTTAATAACTGCAATAAGAGATTTTTTATTATTTAAAAAGATTAAAAAAGCTGAATTGTCAGAATTGCTTCAAAAAGAAGAGATTGAAAAAATTAATTTATCATCTAATTTTGCATTTAAAATTATGGATATTTTAGTAGAATTGGCAAAGGAATTGCGTTTTTCGGAATTTCCATTTCAATTATTGGAATTATCACTATTAAAATTGGCGGATTTTGAAAAAAGTGGCGAATTATTTATAAAGCAAAGTGAAAATATTTTAAAAGAAAATGAAAATGATTTTACTCAAGAAATAATCGAGCCAAAACAGGAATTAACAATTGATGAAGTTCTAAACATTCCCGAAGTTAATAATGCTATTAATTCGCTTAATCTTAAAAATACAATAAATAATAATATTTTTAATAATGATAATCATAAGAAAGAAAGTGAAGAATTTAATTTAATTGAAAAAAATGAAATAAATGAAAATGTTTTTGAAATTAATGAAGAATTACATCAATTAGATCCTTTATTTGAACCCCCAAAAGAATTGTCTAATGAATCAAATGGAAATAATACAAATTTATTTGAAAAAGACTTTTTTAATACTAATGAAAAAAACATTGTTCAAGAAAAAGAAAAAACTAATGTTTTTGAAACAGAAAATTGAAATACAGGAAATTACAATTTAAATAATTCTGTTGATGAAAATTCATCAGTATTTTCTAAAGATTTATTTGACAGTGGTTTAATAAAAAGAACAACAGAAATTATTACACTAGACAATGATTTTGAGGCAAATAAAGAATTAACCAATGAAAGTTTATTAAATGATAAAAGCTTTGAAAGTGTAAATAAGGATAAAATCTATCAAACTAATCAAATTTTATTAAATGAATCGGAAACAGAAGATAATTTAGATAAGGAAATAATTAAGCCCAATGAAGCACATCAAGAAATGAATGTATCAAATAAACAAACATTGAAACTTGATTTAGACAAAGATGATCTAGATTTAAATTCAATTATCAGTCAAAAACAATTTAGCGAAAGCATTAATAAAGATCAAATTGATAATTCTGTTTTATATTCAGATAGCAAAATAGAAACAAATTTACAACAAGAAGCGTTATCTAGCGAGTTAAATGTTTTTGATGAAAAAATAGCAGAAGAAGATTTAAATGAAACATTTGATGAACCTGAAATTATTAAAAATGAAATAAATGTTTATCCCGATTTATCATATGATACTAACTTAGATAATAAAATAAACAGCGATGATCAAAAGGATGAAATTTTAAATCAAACTATTGATATGTCCCTTTTTGCCTTGAGCGATACACAAGCATTTGGAAATAATGTTTTAGAAGAAGATATTTTAACTGTTGATGAAGTTATTAATCTTTTTGGTTTATATAAAAAAGCTGGAAATTTAAAGGATTTTAAAGAAAAAAGAAAAGAGCAATTAGCTAATTTGGATTTATTTTCTTACTTTCCAGAATATAAAGAATATATCGAATGAATGTCGGAAGTTAAATGTATAACAGCTAGTGAAAATTTTATTTTAGTTTCTACAGAACCTGAAAAATATTTTGCAATTTGAAATTTAAATGCTCATAAACAAGATGTTAATTTTAAACAATTTTTAAAAGTTGTTTTTGGCTCAGAAATTCATTTTTTTGCAATAACCAAAGAATTATTTAAAATTGCATCAGAAAAATGAAAAAGACTTTTACTAACTAAAACACTTCCAGAACATTTTGAGGATTTACCTGAAATAAAACAAAAAACAGAGCATGAATTAAATCAGGAAAAAATTTCGTTTATTTTTGGAGACAAATTTAAAAAATAAATAATATAATTAAAAAGAAAAGAGGTTAATTATGAATATACAAGAAATGATGAAACAAGCTAAAAAAATGCAACAAGAAATCGCAAATAAACAAGATAAATTAAATTCAACAGAATTTACATTTGAAAAGCAAGGTGTTAAACTTGTTGTTTTGGGCAATCGTCAAATTAAATCAATTGAAATAAATGAAGTTTTGGTTGATCCTGATGATAAGGAAATGTTAGAAGATATTATAATTTTAACAATTAATGAAGCAATAAAAGAATTAGATAAAAAACACGATGAACTAATGCCAAAGGGTATGGGAATATAAATGTTTGGACCGGAATTTGAAAAATTAATTGAAAGTTTAAAGAAAATTCCAGGTATTACTAAAAAGCAATCTGAAAAAGTTGCTTTTTATATTTTAAATTTAGATTACCAAACTTTAAATGAACTAATAAATTCAATGAAAACAGTTAATCAAAATCTTAATAAATGCATTACCTGTAATTTTATTACAAAAAATATACAATGTGACATTTGTTTAGATGTATCAAGAACTAAAAAGTTATTATTAATAGAAAGCAATAATGATGTTATAAAAATGGAAAATAATAAAATTTTTGACGGAAAATATTTTATTTTTGATTATAAAAATAGAGAAGAATTAAATCAAAATCTTGAAAATTTATTAAAAAGAATCCAAGAATTTTCTGAAATTATTATTTCATTTTCTCCAACAATGGAAGGACTTACTTTTACTAATTATTTAGCTAAAATTTTATTAGAAAAAACAAACAAGAAAATTTCAAAAATCAGCTTTGGAATTCCAATTGGTTCATCAATTGATTATATGGATGAATTTTCTATAAAAGAATCAATAGACAATAGAAAGGAAATTAAATAATGTTTATAACTTTTGAAGGATTAGATGGTTGCGGCAAATCAACAATAATTAAAATGCTTAAAGAATATTTAGAAAAAAAATATCCAGAAAAAAATTTTGTCTTTACCCGCGAACCGGGAGGAGAATCGGTTAAAGAATCGGAAAAAATTCGTGAAATAATTTTAGATAGTAAAAATGACATTTCAGCAATGGCAGAAACACTTTTATTTGCCGCATCTAGAAGAATCCATTTAGAAAAAGTAGTTTGACCTAGTTTAAAAAATAATAAAATTGTTATTTGTGATCGTTATATTGATTCATCCATCGCTTATCAAGGAGCGGCTGGCGGTGTTGGTTCTGATAAAGTGGAGCAAATAAATGAAATTGCCACCGACAAAACAGAGCCAAATTATACTTTTTTATTAAAATTAACTCCAGAAGAATCTAGAAAAAGATTAATTGCTCAAATTAATCACAATGATGATCGAATTGAAAAAAAATCCACTGATTATTTTCAAAAAATTTATGATCAATATGAAAAAATGGCAAAAAAATACCACAAACGTTTTATTAGTATTGATGCTTCATTAACTCCTGATAAGGTATTTAAAAAAGTGCAAGAAAAAATTGATGAAATTTTAAGTAAAAAAATAGAAAAAAAGGCAATATATTAAAAACTATATGGAATCCAAAAAAATAATTGAAAATGTTTTTAAAAACCAAAAATTTTTTCATTCTTGATTATTAAGTTCTTATAGTGATGAGCAATTATTTGAAATTTTATTTTTTCTTTGTTCAAAAGCCAAAGGTCATTTGATTGATAGTGTTGAAAAATTAAAAAACAATGCTTTTGTTATTGATGGGACAAATGTTCAATTAACAAAAGAAAATATTGAATTAATAATTAAAAAAAATTCATTTACAAATTTTAATGAAAATGATTTTAAACTATTTATTATTTTTGATATTGATAAAGCTCACATCAACGCAATCAATGCTTTATTAAAAACAATTGAAGAACCCTTTTCTAATACGCTAATAATAATGACAACCAAAAATATTAAAAGAGTAATAAAAACAATTATTTCTCGTTCATTTGTAATAAATTGCAATAATTTTACTAAGCTGGAAAAACACCTTAATGAAATGTTAATAAAAAATAATTTTGATAAATATCAAAATTTAATTATAAAATTATCTAATTATGGATTGGAATTTAACGAACAAAATTTTGAGCAATATAAAAATAATATTAATGATTTTATTAATGCAATAGAAAAGGAAAAATGATTTTATTTAAATAATTTTTTAATAAAAAACTGAACTTATGACAATAATGAAATCTTTTTAAAACTAATTTCAATTTTTCTTACTGAAAAATTATTTAATCAAAACATTTACCTTCCTAAAAAAGCTTATAGTTTTATTATGAAAAAAACTTATTTAACTAATCATAAAATTGCAAAAATCTTAGTTGCTATTAATGAATTTGAAAAAAAGTGTGAATATAATATTAATTTTAAATTGCAAAAATCAGCTCTTTTAGTAAAAATAAATAATATTGTTGAGGAAATTAATGAATAATAAAATTTTTGTAATCGGAACTCCGATTGGAAATTTAAAAGATATTAGTTTAAGAGCCTTGGAAACACTTAAAGAAGTTGACATAATTTTGTGTGAAGATACTAGAGTTAGTTTCAAGCTTCTTTCTCATTACGACATTAAGGATAAAAAATTAATTTCTTATCATAAATTTAATGAAAAAGAGATTACAAATAAAATAATAGAATATTTTAATTCAGGACATAAAATAGCATTAATTTCCGATGCAGGAATGCCGAAAATTTCAGATCCAGGGTTTTCTTTAATTAAAAAGTGTAATGAACTAAAAATTAATTTAGAAATAATTCCAGGTCCAACGGCTTTTGTGTCTTCGTTTGTTATTTCACCGTTTGAAGGTTCTTTTACTTTTTTAGGTTTTTTAAAGGATAAAAGTTCACAAAGAATTAAGCAATTAAAAGAATTAAATGAAGGAATTTATATAATTTATGTTTCGCCACATAAATTAATTGCAACAATTAATGATCTGGAATTAGTATTTAAAGAAAAAATAAAAATTTTTCTATCTAAAGAAATTACAAAACTTTATGAAAAGCATTATTATGGAAATGCAAAAGAAATTTTAGAACAACTTCCCGAATCCATTAAAGGCGAATATACTTTATGTTTTAAATATGAAAACGAAAAAATTAAAAAAGAAAAAGTGAATAAATATCAAAAATTTTCAAAATTTTAAATAACATAAATTAGGTAAAAGTAAATATTGATTATTTTAATATTTTATATATTTAATTTTATTTTGATTTAAAAATAATAAACCAGATACTAGTTTACTAGAAAATAAAGAACAATAAAAATTACACACTATAAAAATTATTATTATAAATAACCCTCTAATTAGAGGGTTTTATTAATTTAAAAACAATAAATTTTAAAATAGCTAAATAATTATTTATAAACTTAAAATGTTATATAATTAAATTATGTTTTTTTTATATGGAAATGAAGATTTTTTAATTCAACAAGAAATAAAAAGAATCGCTAAAAAATTTAGCGATTATCAAATTGTTAATGTTAACGAAAATAGTGATTTTATCTCGTTTTTAAGTAATATTGAAAATAATAATCTTTTTAGTAGTAAAGAATTAATAATTGTTAAAATTGATAATTTATTGCTAAAAGAAAAAGAGGAAAAATTAAATTTAATTATTGATTTTTTAAATAAAAATAACCATAATGATAAAAAGTTTATTTTTATAGAAAAAACAGAAGAAAATATTAATAAAAATAAAAAAAATTTACTAAGAAATTATTTATTAAAAAATGCTCAAACACAAGAATTTTTGAGCATTAAAAATAATGAAATTTACAAATACATAATGAAAATTGTCAAATCTAAAAATGGTTTTATTTCGGAAATTGATGCAATAAAACTTTCGACACTATTACCAAATGATTTATACTTTATCACTAAAGAAATTGATAAACTCATTAGTTATAATCCTACAATTAATTTGTCAACAATTGATGCATTAGTTATGAATAATTTCCAAGAAAATGATTTTGCATTTATTGATGCAATTAGCGAAATGAATTTTGAAAGAATTTTATTTTTATATAAAAAAAATGTTTCAATGGGTCAATCCATAAATGTTTTAATTTCACAAATTTTTTCATTTTTTAACGATTGCTTTATAGTTGATAGTTTATTAAAAGAAAAGAAAAACGATTTAGAAATTTCAAAAGAATATTCATTACATATTTTCAGAATTAAAAAAGCTCATATATTTATAAAAAAAGTAGGAATTAGTAGCATTAAAAAATGAATAGAAGAACTTGCGAATATCGATTATGAAATTAAAGCAGGTATACTGGATGAAAAAAATGCTTTTGAAGCGTTTTTATACAAATTTTTAAAATGGAAAGGATAATTATGAAAAAAAATGTTCGAAAAGTTTATTATGAAATTTTTCCTCGATATTTTTATGATTCTAATTCATCAGGAGTTGGTGATTATTTAGGAATTGCTGAAAAACATCTATATTTTAAAGAATTAGAAATTGATAATCTAGTTTTTCCTTCAATTTTAGAAAACTATGAGGAATTAAAGCCAAGAAGTTTTATCCAAAAACATTATGGATCAATTGACGATTTTAAAAAAATGGTTCAGCTTTTAAAAATGAAAGATATTAAAATTAATATGATTTTTGATTTTGATAAAGCAGATTCTTACTTTAAACAATTTGAAAATTTGCAAACTATTTTAAAAAATGATGTTAGCGAAAATGAATTAAAAATAAAAGATGAAACTATTCAAATGGAAAATCAAGATGTAACTAAAGTTATTGATGTTGAGTGAATGGTTCAAAGTAAAATTGAAAAATTTTTAGAAATAATTAAATTTTATAATTTTTTAAAAATTGATGGGATTATTTTTAAAAATATATACAAAGTAAATTTTCCAAAACTTTCTATTGATGAAAGTTCGCATTTAGTTATTAATAGTTTAATGGAAAAAATAAAGGAAAATATTAGTGATATTAATTTAATTGCCATTTTAGACTATAAAACTTTTTATCAACAAAATACAGAGCAACTCAATTTATTAAAGTTTGATGAATTTATCTTTGATTATTTTAGTGAATTTTGATTGAATGATCAAGACTTTAAAATTGAAATTAAAAAATACAATTGATTGAAAATGCTTAAATTTGCTCTAAAAATGCAAAATCTTTCTAAAGATTATTCAACTTTTATTTTTAACAACTGAGAATATGGAAAAATCGCTTCTAGATTATCAAAAAAACAAGGAACACTAGAGTATTTACAGAAATTTATTTTAGGATTTTTCATTTTATTTGACAGTAATTTCTATCTTGTACAAGGCGATGAAATAGGACAAGAAAATATTTTAAATTCAGATGTAAAAAATAAAAAAATTCATCCAGAAATTTCTCAAGAAAATAATAAAGTTAATTTTGCCTGAAATAGCAATAAAGCGATGGGATTAAACGAAAAAGAAATTAGTTATTATTTAACTCCTAAAAATTATTTAAAAAATAATCTTTTAGAAAATTATAAAAATAAAAATTCAGTTTGATGATGAGTTAAAAATTTATTATATTTTAAAAAAATGTATTTTACTAATTATTCTATTTCTAAAAAAATTATTTTTTCAATGTACTTTTATCCTGATGTATTTAAAATTAAGTTAAATAATTTTGAATCTCATATGATTTATTTAAACTTTTCTAATAAAAATAAAAAATTTTTACATAATATAGTCGGTAAAAATTTTGTTGTGAAATATGATAGTTATAATTCAGAAAACATTAATAATACTAAAATAAAAGAACTAAAACCCTTTCAAATTATCATTTTAGAAAAAAATGAGAAAAAACTTTAATAATTTTTAAAATGTTATATAATTTAAAAGTTACCTAATGTAACCATTCCAAAAAGGCTTACAAGCAGAAATGCGCCTTAAGGATGAGCCACTATAAGGAGGACGTAATGTTTGCAGTAATTAAAACAGGTGGAAAACAACTTATTGTTAAGCAAGGAGATACAATTTTTATTGAAAAAATTGATGCAAAAGAAGGTGAAAAAGTTTCATTTTCCGAAGTTCTTGTAGTTGATAAAAAAGTTGGAACACCATTTGTTAAAGGTGCTGTAGTTGAAGGTATTGTAGAAAAACAAGGAAAAGCAAAGAAAATCGTTGTTTATCGTCACAATGCAAAATCTACACATAAAAGAAAATTGGGTCATCGTCAACCATATACTCGTGTAAAAATAACAGAATTGAAAGGATAATTTAAAATGGCAAAAACCAAAGCAGCTGGATCAACCAGAAACGGTAGAGATTCTATAGGTAGACGTCTAGGAGTTAAATTAAGTGATGGTCAATTAGCGAGTGCAGGAGCGATTATTGTTAGACAAAGAGGAACAAAGATTTTCCCAGGAAACAATGTTGGTCGTGGTAACGATGATACACTTTATTCACTCATTGATGGATATGTAAAATTCGAAACAAGAAGAAATAGAAAATTTGCTTCTGTTTACGAAACAAAAAATTAATTTTTAAAAAAACAAAATGCTAGATTATTTAAATCTAGTTTGTTTTTTTATTTTTATTTAATAAAAATTTGGTATAATTCATATCATTTACGAAAGAAAAAGGAGAAAAATGTCATATAAAATAAGAAAATTCGGTCATTCTTCGGAAAGAAGAGATTATTCAAAAACTAAAGTAACATTAGAGACACCAGATTTTTTAGAACCACAGAGAGAATCTTTTGAATGATTTTTAAAAGAGGGAATTGAAGAATCGTTAAATAAAATTTATCCAATAATTTCAACAAATGGAAAAATTGAAATTCAATATGTTCCAGGCACAGTGAGAGTTGATGTTCCTGAAAATGAATTTAATGCAATAAAAGAAGCAAAGCAAAAAGGGACATCATATGTTGGAAAAATTTATGCCCTTTTAAGAAAACATACAGTAGAAACTGGGGAATTAGACGATAAAGAAGTTTTATATGGTGAAGTTCCTTTAATGACAAGTGGTGGAACATTTATTATAAATGGTTCAGAAAAAGTTATTGTAGCTCAATTAATCAGATCAGCAGGAGCTTATTTTGGTAAAAATGTGCGTAACAAACAAGCAGATGATTTATTTAACAAAGTTGAAATTTTACCACAATTAGGTTCATGAATTGAAATTTTTCATAGAGTTACTGGTAATTCAACAGATACAGTAAAAATAAGAATTGATAAACATAAAAACATTCCATTAGTAACATTTTTAAATGGTCTAGGTTTGAAAAAAGAAACTTTTACCACTTTATTTGGTAATTCTGAAGTTTTACAAGAATCGCTTAAAAAGGAAAAAGTTGATTCAAGTAAAGAAAATCTTGAAACCATTTATCGTATCATTAGAAAAGGAGATAGAATCACCGATGATGCCGTTGCTAATTTAATTCCTCTAACTTTATTTAACGATCGTAGATATAATCTTTCAAAAACTGGTAGATATATGCTAAATAGAAAGTTAAATTTAGTAGAAAGAATTTTAGAAACTTATCTAGCACAAGATTTAGTTTCTGTTAACGGAGAAGTATTATTTAAAAAAGGTACTTTTATTACTCCAAAAATTGCTTTAAAAATTCAAAGACAATTTGATAATGAAATTTTACCAACAACAGAAATTCCGGATATAACACCGGAAGTTTATGGAAAACAACTTGAAGCTCATAAAAATTTAATTAATAGAAATAAAGTTGTAATGGTAAAAGTGTGACCAAATAAAAAATCACTAGAATTAAACAAAGAACCAATTTTAGTTATTGCAAATGATCCAACATCAACTGAAATGCATTTATTAATTTCCGATTTAATCGCAACAGTTTCATACTATTTTAATTTAATAGATAATTTAGGAAAAGAAGATGATCCAGATTCACTTGTAAATAAAAGGGTTGTTGGAGTTGGTGAATTATTACAAAATCAATTTTTAATTGGATTAACCAAATTAGAAAAACACGCTAAAGAAAAACTTTCTTCAAAAGAATTGGAAAAAATTAATCCTAAAACAATCACTAATAACAAACCGATTTATAATCAATTTAAATCATTTTTTAACACTTCAAAATTATCGCAATTCATGGATCAAATTAATCCGCTTGCAGAAATAGCAAATAAAAGAAGAGTTACATCATTAGGACCTGGAGGTCTTAATAGAGATACAGCCCAATTCGAAGTTCGGGATGTTCATGCAACTCACTATGGAAGAATTTGTCCAATTGAAACACCCGAGGGACAAAACATCGGACTTATTTTAAATTTAGCATCTTATTCAAAGGTTGATAAACACGGATTTATTCAAGCACCATATTATCCTGTAGAAGATGGAATTATTAATTATGATAAAGTTGAATGATTAACCGCTGTACAAGAATATGGTTTTACTTTTGCTCAATCTTCGATTGAAGTTGATGAAAATAATAAAATAATCGGTGATTTAATTACAGTTAGAAAAGATCATCAATATTTAATGGTTAAACCAACAGAAGTTGATTATATTGATGTTGCTTCAAAACAAATGACATCAATCGCTTCAAGTGCAATTCCATTTTTAGAAAATGACGATGCTAATCGGGCATTAATGGGTGCTAATATGCAAAGACAAGCAGTTCCATTAATCGATTCAGAAGCGCCACTAGTTGGAACCGGGGTGGAATATGATGTTGCAAAATATGCGGCAACAAATTTAAGAGCAAAAAAAGCTGGTAAAGTAATTTTTGTCGATTCACAACAAATTAAAATTCAAGAACAAGAAAAAGGCGAAATTACTAATTATAATTTAAGAATTTTTGAAAGATCTAATCAAGGAACAGTTATTACTCAAAAACCAATTGTTAAAGTTGGAGATGTTGTTGAAGCTGGCGATTTAATTTGTGATGGTCCATCAACAAAAGACGGGGAACTAGCATTAGGAAAAAACGTTTTAGTAGCATTTACTACTTGAAATGGATTTAATTACGAAGATGCAATTATTATTAGTGAAAAACTAGTAAAAGATGATGTTTATACATCTATTCATATAGAAGAACAAACAATTCAATTTAGAGCTTCTAAAGCAGGAGATGATATTTTAACTTACGATATACCCAATGCATCTACTCGTTCAAAAAGACATTTAGATGAAAACGGTATTGTTCGTATCGGTTCAGAAGTAAGTACTGGAGATATTTTAGTAGGTAGAACAAGTCCTAAAGGGGAAGATAATCCTACACCAGAGGAAAAATTGATGAATGCTATTTTCGGAAATAAAGCATCTAATCAAAAAGATACATCATTAAAAGTTAAAAATGGTGATTCAGGAACTGTTATTGATGTTCAAATCTTATCAAGAGCTCAAGGTGATGTTTTAGAAGATGGTATTGATAAAATTATTAAAGTATTTATAGCTCAAAAAAGAAAAATTAAAGTCGGAGATAAAATGGCAGGTCGCCACGGAAACAAAGGTGTTATTTCCTTAGTTTTACCAGTAGAAGATATGCCTTATCTAGAAGATGGAACACCGGTAGATATTTTATTAAATCCACAAGGGGTTCCTTCAAGGATGAATATTGGTCAAGTGCTAGAACTTCATTTAGGAATGGCTGCTAAAAAATTAAATGTTAAATTCGTTTCTCCAGTATTTGATGGAGTGAAAAATAATAACATAACAAGCGTTTTAAAAGAAGCTAATTTACCAACTTCTGGTAAATTTAAATTATATGATGGAATGACAGGAATTCCTTTTGATAATGAAGTTTCAGTCGGTGTTATGTATATGCTTAAACTTCAACATATGGTTGATGATAAAATGAACGCTCGTAGTGTTGGTCCTTATTCTTTAATTACTCAACAACCTCTTGGTGGTAAATCACAAAATGGTGGACAAAGATTCGGAGAAATGGAAACATGAGCGCTAGAGGCGTTTGGTGCTACTACTGTTTTACAAGAAATTTTAACTTATAAATCAGATAATATTCAAGGAAGAAATATTCTCTATAATGTTTTAGCAACGGGAGGAAGAATTCCAAAACCAGGAATGCCTGAATCATTTAATGTTTTAGCATATGAATTAAGAGGTTTAGGAATTAAATTAGAAGTTCATAAAAAAGAAAATTATCAAGAAGCAGATTTTTCTGAGGTTGAAAGAGAAATTCAATATGATTCAAATGAAATCAGTCTTGAAGATGAATATTCTCCAGATATTATTAAAGAATATTTATCAAAAAATAATGATTATGATGATTATAATGATGAGGATGGTGAATATTAATGAACAAAAACAAAAATAATAAAATTACAAGAAAATATGCGACAATTGATGAAAATTCAATTGATAAAATTTCACTTTCACTCGCAACTTCTGAAGATGTTTTAGAATGATCAAATGGTGAAGTTACAAAAGCTGAAACCATCAATTATAAAACTTTTAAACCTGAAAGAGAAGGATTGTTTGATGAATTAATTTTCGGACCAGTTATCGATTATAAATGTTCTATTTGTGGTAGAAAATATAAAAAATCTAATGAAGGAACAAACTGTTCAGCAACTGAATTATGTAAAAGTTCTAAATCTGAAATTTTACCTAAAATTTCTCGTAGATCAAGAATGGGACATATTGCATTAAATTCACCAGTTGTACACTTTTGATTTTTCAGAATCGACCATTCTATTATTTCTAAGTTATTAGGAATAAAAACTGAAGATAGTAATAAAGCTGTTTCAAAATCATCTTTAGAATCGTTAATTTACTACAAAGCCCACATTATTTTAGAATCTGGAGGGATTAAAGCTCTTCCTAAAAATCAAATTATCGAATTAAATGAAGCTGGTGTTATTTATAAAGATGCTCTATTAGAAATAAGGGAAAAGTATGAACCAGATACCGAAGAATATGAAGAGTTATCCGAAGCACTAAAAGATTTAAGTGAAAGAGCGACTTCGAAATTAGGAAAAGAATATGGAATTGATTTTTATGAATTAAACGAAATTATTGAAGAATATTCTGATGCTAAAATTTCAACAGGAGCTGAAGCGATTAAATATCTTTTATCTAATATTAATTTAGAAGAGGAAAGAGATAAAATCAAGACATTAGTTGATGAAATTCAAAATTTAAGTCCTGAGAAAAAAACATCTACCAAAATCCAAGAAAGAGATAAACTATACAAAAGATTACAAGTTATTAATTCTTTTATTAATTCAGGGCAAGATCCTCTTTCAATGTTGATAACTAATTTACCAGTTATTCCCGCTGATTTAAGACCATTAATTCAATTGGATGGAGGAAGACATTCAACAAGCGATATAAACGAATTATATAGAAGAATCATCATTAGAAATAATCGTTTGAAAAAATGATATGAAAATGATGCCCCTATTTTAATTATTCAAAACGAATTAAGAATGATTCAAGAAGCTGTTGATGCATTAATCGATAATCAAAGAAGAAGTCCAGCGCCAATTTCTGCAAAAGATGGAAGACCATTAAAATCGATTTCAGATGCTTTAACAGGTAAAAAAGGGCGTTTTAGACAAAATTTACTTGGAAAAAGAGTCGATTATTCAGGTAGAAGTGTTATCGTTGTTGGTCCTAATTTAAAAATGCATCAAGTAGGAATACCTCGGGAAATGGCGGCTAAATTATTTGAACCATGAATTATTAGAAGATTAATTGAACAAGAATTATCATCATCGATAAAAAGTGCAAGAAAAATGATTGAAGAATTAAATCCAATTATTTGACCACATGTTGCAAAAGTAATTGAAGGAAAATTGGTTTTATTAAACCGTGCTCCTTCATTGCACCGTCTATCCATTAGAGCTTTTGAACCGGTTTTAGTTAGAGGTCGTGCAATTAAATTACACCCACTTGTAACAGCTGGATTTAATGCCGATTTTGATGGTGATCAAATGGCTGTTCACGTGCCAATTTCTCCAGAGGCAATTAGGGAAACAAGAGAACTAATGTTTGCTAATAAAAACATTTTAGGTCCAAAAGATGGAGAACCAATTGTTAACCCATCGCAAGATATGATTCTTGGGTTATATTATTTAACTAAAGAAGATAAAAGCGAAAAAGGAAGAAAAGGTGAAGGAAGATTTTTTGGAACTTATAATGAAATGCTTCGTGCACACGAAGTTGGCGCGGTTTCACTACATGCAAGAGTTGCTCTTCCTTTTTCAGAAGTAAAAAAATCAATTGAAATTTCTTCCAATGGTTATATCATTTCAACAGTTGGTAAATTCATTTTTAATAATGCATTTCCAGAAAATTTCCCATTTGTTTTTGATACTGATGTTGATAATTTATATTTAAATCAAGAAAATCAAATTGCTAAATATGTGGCTCCTAAAGGAACGAATTTAGCAGAATTTATTAAGCAACTTCCATTTAATGAACCTTTAAATAAAAAACATATTGCTAAAATTATTAGACAAACTTATGATAATTTTGACATTGTTGTTTCAATGGAAGATGTTGCTTCAGTGGTAAAAGAATTAAATTTTGATAATTATAAAAATTCATTAGAACTATATTCGAAATTAATTGATTATAAAAATGAAAAAATTTCTGCAAAACATGCAACTAATTTAGCTAAATTTACTGTTGAAGAATTTGAAAATATTTATAAAAAAATTAAAATTAGCAATCACAATATTGATCGTGAATTAGAAAAAGAAGAAAAAGTAACATTATTAGAAAAAATTTGATTTAAATACACAAATTTAGTTGCTGAAATTCTAGATGAAATTAAAGATTTAGGTTTTAAATATTCAATGTTATCTGGAACATCAATTTCTATTGGTGATATTAAATTAGCACCTAAAAAGGATGAATTTATTTTAGAAGGAGAAAAATATACCGCTGAATTAAATGATTTCTTTAAAATGGGAATGTTAACTGATGATGAAAGATATATTTTAACAATTGATAAATGAACTAAAATTAAAGATGAAATTCAAAAAGATTTAAACAATGTTACAAATAATGAACCAGATAATCCAATTTTTATGATGATGAAATCTGGAGCAAGGGGAAATATTTCCAACTTCGTTCAATTAGCAGGAATGCGGGGATTAATGGCGAATAACGTTAAAACCTTAAAAGCCGATGCTGAAAACGAAAGAGTTGTGCGTTCAACTGTTGAAGTTCCTGTTAAAAGTTCCTTTTTAGAAGGATTAACTTCTTATGAATTTTATTCTTCAACTCACGGTGCTAGAAAAGGGGGAACTGATACAGCACTTAATACTGCTAAATCGGGTTATTTAACTCGCCGTTTAGTTGATGTTGCTCAAAATATCGTTGTAACACAAAGCGATTGTGGTTCAGATTTTGGTTTTGTTGTTAAAGAAATTATTGATACTAAAACTAACTCTTCAATTGTTTCACTCTTTGAAAGAATTGAAGGAAGATATACTAACTCACCAATTTATCATCCTGAATCTGGAGAATTAATTGTAAATTCAAACAAATTTATTACTCCAGAAATAGCAAAAGAAATCGTTGATGCGGGAATTAAAGAGGTTGAAATTCGTTCTATTTTAAGTTGTCATACTAGAAATGGTGTATGTAAAAAATGTTATGGAAAAGATTTGGCAACCAATAGAATTGTTGCCATTGGAGAAGCTGTTGGTATTATAGCTGCTCAATCAATCGGTGAACCGGGAACTCAATTAACAATGCGTACATTCCATACAGGAGGAGTTGCCGGAGTTGAAGATATTACTGGTGGATTTACTAGATTAATTGAATTGATTGATGCCTATGATCGTCCATGAGGAAAACCAGCACAAATTTCACCAGTAAAAGGTTATGTTTCTGCAATTGAAGAATTAAAAGATAAAGCAGGTAATATAACAGGTGCAATTTTAGTTAGAGTTAAATATAAAGATAATGAAGACAATGAACTAGAAAAAGTATTCCATGTGCAACCTAACCGTAAATTAAGAGTTAAATTGCATGATAATATTATTCCAGGACAGAAAATAACTGAAGGTCCAATTATTTTAAAAGAGTTATTAAATTTCACTGATGCTCGTAGAGTGCAAAATTATTTACTAAAAGAAGTTCAAAGATTATATAGAATGCAAGGAATTTCAATTAGTGATAAATACATTGAAATTATTATTCGTCAAATGCTTTCTAAAATTTTAATTACTGATGCAGGTGATTCTAATTTATTTGTTGGATCATTAGTGGATGTGTTTGAATATCAAGAAGTTAATGGACAATTATTAACAGAAGGTAAAAAACCGGCATTTGGTCAAATCGTTATTAAAGGAGCTAAACAAACTCCGTTATTATCAGATTCATTTTTAGCCGCTGCTTCATATCAAGAAACTTCCAAAATTTTAGTTCACGCTTCCATTTCTTCACAAGTTGATAAATTAGAAGGACTAAAAGAAAATATTATTGTTGGACACAGAATTCCAGCTGGAACAAATTCAAAATATGAACCTAAATCCAAATACGATATTCAAGATCCAATCAATTATTTTAAAGATTAATTAATTTAAATATAAAATCAGACTGTATTAAAACCAGTCTGATTTTTTTAAAAAATATATACTTTTTCATAACCGCCATTATTAAATTTTCTTTTTAAAATCGATTATCATCAAATAAAAGCAATTTATTACAATAATATTCATACTGCTTTTCTCTCAATTTAATTTCTTGTGGTAATAACCCCTTTGAATGTTCAATTGCCTTTTGAAATTTATCTAAAATATTAACAATTTTATTTTGAATTTCTAGAGGTATAATTGGAATTAATAAGTTTTCTAGTTGAACTTTTCTAATACCCTTTAAGGTACTACCTTTTAAATCTTTAAAAATTTGATTTTGAACTATTGAAGATCTTAAATAATGCATCAAAAACTTTGGTATTATATTATTTTGATTTATTTTAATTGCATAAGTAGATTCGCTAATATCAAAATTATAAGGTTCAAAATCAACAAGTGCAACTTTTCCTACTGTTCCTATACCAGAAAATAGAATATCATTTTTCTCTAATTTACTTCTTTTATTAATTAATTTTCTAGCAGCTTCTGTTATTTTAGCAGTTTTATTAATATCAAATATTATTTCTTGGTTTTCCGAATAATCTTTTGTTGTTATGTATCAAGCTACTAATTTTTCATTTGATTCATCATTTAAATTAAAATTATTTCTTGGATTTAAACCGGTATTAATGGAATTGGTGATTGTTTTATCACATAGTTTTAAATAAATAATTTTTTTATAAATTTTATTTTTTATATATTCAATTGCCTGTTCAAGCAAAATTCAATAGGAATTAGGTATTTCTATTGAATTTTGCTCTCTCTCTCTCTCTCTCTCTCTGAAGTTATGTCAATATTAAATGAAAGTAGTTTATCACGATAATATTCATACTGCATTTTTCTTAGCTCGATTTCTTGTGGTAATAATCCCTTTGAATTTTCAATTGCATCTTGAAATTTATCTAAAATAGCAACAATTTTATTTTGTAATTCTAGTGGCGGCAATCAAATTTCCATATCTAAAATTTTACTCATATCTGGATGCTTAATTCCCGAACCCCTGTAAAATTCTTTTACTTTTTCAATATTATTTTCAAAATAATAATACAAAAATTTATTGCTTAATATATTTTTATCTATTGATGTTGCAATTCGATTATCGCTTGTAATAAACTTGCCATTATAATATTGAACAATGGGATTTCCGCCTCCGGGGATGTAAACAATTTCTCTATCAACAATAAAGTTTTTTACTTTATTTTCATTTGCAAAAATGTTGCTTTTATTAGTTGTTAAAATTTTTATTTTGCCATCTTCATCTTTTAATTTATTAATTTCATTAGCTAAAAAGTATTTATATTTATAAACATTTTTTTGTTTATATGATTTAACTCCAGAAAATTTTTTATCTCAAATTGTTAGTTCTCAAATAAATTTTTTATTAATAGAATTAGAATATTGGTCTAATGAAATTTCTGCTTTTTCAGGCAAAATCTTATTTGAATTTATACTAAATTCATTATGATTTTGCGTGTGTGTGTGTGTGTGTGTGTCGAGGACTAAATTATATGTAATTTTGTTTAAATACTCTTCACTCAATAATTTATCACGATAATATTCATATTGTTTAATTCTAGAATTAAGTTCATTATTTAATTCGTTTTTTAAATTAGAAAGATTATCAAGAATTTGCACTATTTTTTCCTGAGTTTTTAAAGAAGGTATTGGAATTTTTATTTTTTTTAATTCCGAAGTATTTAATGCGGGTATAGCATTAAATGTACATATTTTGCGGATAACACCCTGATAATTTAAAAGTAAATGATATAAAAATCGTGTATTAAGATATTTTTGGTTATTAATTGACACCGAATAATTTAAATTACCTCTAAAATATCTACCCGTTTGATAAGTAATGCTTCCAACTCCAGAACCTCTAGATGTAATGCCGATAGGATCGTTTTCTACATTTCAAAAACTAATATATCCCAGCGGTGCCATTCCGCTGTTAATTACTGGATATATACCGGGATTTTTTAAAATTACTTGTTTACTTATTGTTTCTCCAGATTTTATTTCACAAACTTCGCCTAATGTTTTTCACTCTATTTTTTCATTTTTTAACAACTGCATAAACTTTTTCATTATTTAATTTTAACCTAATTTAACCTATTTAAAAAATAAATTAAAAATTTATTGTTAATTTTTAACTTAATTAAATTTATCAATAATAAAGTAAATAAAAAACACCTTTATAAAAAGGCGATTTCATTTATATGCAAAAATTATTTTTTAAAATTAAGTAATTTATCTCGATAATATTCATACTGCTGTTCTCTTAATTTAATTTCTTGCGGTAATAATCCCTTTGAATTTTCAATTGCATCTTGAAATTTATCTAAAATAGCAACAATTTTATTTTGTAATTCTAGTGGTGGCAATCAAATTTCCATATCTAAAATTTTACTCATATTCGGCGATTTAACTGTTGAACCTGTGTAAAATTCTTTTATTTTTTCAATATTATTTTGAAAATAATAATACAAAAATTTATTACTTAATATATTTTTATCTATTGATGTTGCAATTCTATTATCATTTGTAATAAACTTGCCATTATAATATTGAACAATGGGATGATCACTTGCTCAAGGTATGCAAACAACTTCCCTGTTAACAACAAAACTTTTTACATCATTTTCATTTACAAAAACGTTGCTTTTATTAGTTGTTAAAAATTTTATTTTTCCATTTTCGTCTTTTAATTTATTAATTTCCCTAACGGTAAAGTATTTATATCTATAAACATTTTTTTGTTTATATGATTTAACTCCAGAAAATTTTATATTTCAAATTGTTAGTTCTCAAATAAATTTTTTATTAATAGAATTAGAATATTGATCTAATGAAATTTCTGCTTTTTCAGGCAAAATCTTATTTGAATTTATACTAAATTCATTATGATTTTGCTGTGTGTGTGTGTGTGTGTGTGTCGTGAGTTAAATTATATGTAATTTTGTTTAAATACTCTTCACTCAATAATTTATCACGATAATATTCATATTGTTTAATTCTAGAATTGAGTTCAATTTTCAATTTTTGATTTAATTCATTTTTTAAATTAGAAAGTTTATCAAGAATTTGCACTATTTTTTCTTGAGTTTTTAAAGAAGGTATTGGAATTTTAATTTTTTTAACTATTCCCGTTGTTAAAGATTCTCTAGTAGCTTCTTTCTTAACATATTTTTTTCCAAAATTTTGTAAATACAATCCAATAAATTCAGTTAACACAAAATTATTTTTAGAATATAATAATCCACAATTATCTGTTATTGAAAACTTACCATTTCTTAGAAAAAATACACCAGCATCGCCCACTATTGTAAATGTTATATATCTTCCATCAAAATCATATTCATCAATTCTTCCAAATTCTCCATTATTTTTAACTTTGCCAGAGTATAGTGGAAATTTTCCATTTTCTTTTATATTAAAATATTTTGCACCTTTTTTCCCGCTTAAAACTTCACTAATTTCACCTATTGTTTTTCACTCTACTTTTTCATTTTTTAACAATTGCATAAACTTATTCATTATTTAATTTTAACATATTTAAAAAAAACAAAAATAAATACTTAAAATTAATAACTAATGTTAATTTCATTTATTAAAAATAAAAAAGGCAGTTTTATGCCTTAATTTTATTTTAATTTTTTAAAAACTTAATTTTTAAAGATTGATTATTAACAATATTGTTTTCGCTATAATTTGGAAATTTTGTGGAATTAACGTTAATTTTAATAATAAATTCAATATTTAAAAAGTTATTTAATCCTATTTGCTCTTTTTCGACATTGATAATTTCTATTTTAAAATTAGAGGTTCTAATAGTCGGATCATAACTATTTTTAACAATATCATCAATTGAATTAAAAAGATTTTTAATTTTTGAAATTGAAGTTAAATATTGTCATTTTTCATTATTATTAGTAATTTGATTAATGTTGTAAATTATTTGATCTAGTGATAAATCGGTGTTTAATCCAAAAAAAGTATTAAAATTTTTTCATTGTTCTTTTGAATAATTAACAATTAAATTTTGATAAACTTTAAATAAATCTTTTGAATTAGAATCATTATAATCATTAAATCCACCTAAAAATATCGGAGTTGAAAAATTTTTATATTTTGCTTCTGTTTTAGAATTATTTAAATTATCAAATCAATAATTAATTCGATAATTCATAAATCCTAACATTACATTAGAAGTAGTTTGGTGTGGTTCATATAAATTTCTAACATCTCTATATTTAACAAAATAAATTTTTAATTGACTTTCATCATAATTTCTAAATGCAGGGTCAATATCTAGAAATTCATTTAACCTTTCGTCTTTTAGATTTATTCAAGTTGTTGGTGTTCCAAATGAATAAGTTAAATCATTTTTATCAATTTCAGTAAAGATTTTATCAAAATCTAATGTCGATTTAGTATGCCCGGCTTTGGAAATTTTAATTAAATCAGCATAAAAACTAGGATCTTCACTTAAATTTCTTAAATAATTTACATTATATAAATTGCTAAAATTTAAAACTCTTGTCTTACTTTGATTACCATTAGAAATTAATTTTAATTCAAAAGAAAGAATTCCATCTCTTTCGCTATTATTATTATTATTTAAATAAGAGATATTTAAATCAATTGAATCATCAATATTAATTAAAGAACTTAAATTGGTATAATTCATTAAATTTGATTTATCAACTAAAGTTTTTTTCGCTTGTGAAGCTCAAAATCTTTTTGTTAAATTAATATTTTGATTAATTGAATCAATTAATTGATTTAATTGATCCACAGTTTTTGTTCCATTATTATTTGTGTTTCTTGAAAAAGTTCGATCATAATTAAATTGTTCATTATTAAGAGCGAAATAGTTAATTAAATAATTACTATTTGGTTCTAAATAAATTTTAAATTTATAAATTTTATCTCTTTTTTCAATAAATGCTGGTTTAATAATTGAATCATCATTTTCTTTTTTAATTTCTAAAACAGGATCACTTAATTTATAATTTTCTAATTGATTATTTTCATCGTTAAATTCAACATTAATAATACTATAATTATTATTGTTGCTATCAATTTCTAAGCTAACATTATTAATAGTTGGTTTTTTAATAATTTGCTTATAATTTATTTCTGTCGTTCCTTTATTTATTTTATCCAATTTAATTATTTGATCATCACCAGTTACCTTTTCAATATAAATTTTGCCGTCTAATTTTAAATTATTAATTTGTGCTACTCATTGGTCATTAATTTTATTAGCAGCTAAAATTCATTGTCCGCCAAAATTAGACGAAAGATAAAATTTTACTTGATTAAATTCACTTGAAGATTCACTTTTTGAAATAACAGTTTTGACTGTTAGTGTTTTTAAATTATTATCATATTCAATTACATTATTTTTGTAAAGATCGGAATTTAAATTAGTATTAAAAGTTTTATTAACATTATCTTTTGGAGTAACTAAAACTCTTGGAACATCAACATTGGATTTACCTTCTTTATCAATTCTAAATTCTAAAATTTCAAAATTAGCATTTGCTGGCAATTCATAAAGAGTATAATTAGGATCATCAGGATCTAAATTATTATTATAAAATTCTTCTGGAGCACTTGAATCATTGATATTTAATTCTATATTTTTAAGTCCATCATTTTCTTTTTTGATAAATGGTTGATAATAAAATTCTTTATTGTTAGATAAATCTTTTAATTTAATAAAACTAAAATATTGGTTTTCGCTCATTTTAAATAAACCTTGAACATTTTCAAGACTTAATGAAAGAACGTTTCCATTATTATCAATTTCGGTAAAAATAGAATCATAAGTAATTTTATTTTGATAAACTTTTGTCGTAAATTCTAAACTATTGTCATTTGTATTTATTCAATTATTACCTTGTTTTACTACATTTTCAAGGCTTATTTTTTTATTATTTAAAAATAATTCCTGAATTTTATAATTTTCACTAAAATCAAGATTTTCGATATTGAATATTACATAATTATCATTTATATTATAAGGTAAAGATTCGCTAAACATCTTTTTAGTTAAATTGTGAGTGTAAGATAGCTGAAAATCTTTAATATTATTATTTGCCAATTGATATTGTGAAAAAGCGATTTTAATTGTTGCCATTTCGTCAGTTAATTTAATAATTTCAACACTTTGAGCAACAAAATTATCACTTAAATTAGCATTAGAACTGTTTTCTTGACTTTCATCAGAACTATTTATATTTTCGGTATCATTTTGTGAGTTGCTATTATCATTTAAATTATTTGAATTATCACCTTGATTTAAAGAATTTTCTTGATTTAAATTATTTAAATTATCTGTTTCTTCATTTGAATTATTATCATAATTTTCATCAGATCCCTGATGATTATTTATATTTTCTTGACCGCTTTGAAGATCGTTATTAGCATTTAAATTATTTAAATTATCTTTATTTGGATTATCAGATGAAATTTTTGGTTGATTAATTTCTGGTGAATTATCAGTTTCTTTCTTTTCATCCTCTTTTAATTTATCACTTGGATTTTCTAATTTTGGAAAATTGTCACCCTTTTCTAGCTGATCATTTTGATTTGAAGAATTAAAACTAGGATCTGTTTTTTTATTTACTTCTCCCTTGTTAATATTATTTTTATTCTCATCATTATTTAATCCACTTTCATCGTCTGACTTACCGGTTTCATTTTTCGGGGCTACTAATTGGTTATTATGTTTTTTATTAGTTAGTAATAAACCAGTAGTTATTCCCCCGCCAATTAATAGAATAGCTAATAAACTAGATATCAAAAAAATTTTTTTATTTTGCTTTTTCATAATCAAAAATTATATTTATTTTTAAAAAATTAAAATTAAAAATAGAAATATATTATTTTTTCTAAAAAAAATCGCTCATAAATCACTTTTTTTATTTTTTTAATTTATTTAGTAAATGGTAAAAAGTTTTAATCACTTTAAAGTTTATAAATAAATTTTGATATTTTAAAAATAATATAGATATGATTATTAGTAATTTTTTATATAATTTAAATATTAAAATTAAGGAGAAAATATGGATTTTAATAAAATTAAAACTTTTGAAGATTATAAAATTGCTAAAAATAAATTTTTTGGACCCGAAGGAGAAATATTTAGTTTAACTAAAGATTTGAAAACCGCTTCAGCAGATAAAAAAGCGGAAATAGGTAAAAAAATTAAATCTTTAAAAGAAAAAGCTGAAATTGAATTTGAAAAGGTTTTAAAAAGAATCGAATTACAAAAAGTCAAAGATAAAATTGAAAACGAGTGAATTGATATAAACCAACCAGTAGAAAATAATAGTTCATTACATCCTATTACACTTGTTGCAAATCGAATTAGAGAATGATTTTTAGAAAATGGTTATTTTGAATATTTTGATTCCGAAATTGTAAGTGATGAATATAATTTTGAAAGATTAAATATTGAAAAAGACCATCCTGCAAGAGAAATGCAAGATTCTTTATATATTAATGAAAATTTACTTTTAAGAACTCATAATACAGGAATTAGCGCAAAAATGCTGGAAAAATATAAAAATCAAGCATTTAGTCAATTTGCTATCGGAAAAGTTTATCGAAATGATGAAGATGATCAAACTCATTCACATCAATTTACACAGGTGGATTTTGTTAGTGTTGGATATGTAAATTTTCCTAATTTAATTTGAACATTAAAATCATTTTTATCATATGTTTTAGAAACTGAGGTTGAAATAAGATTAAGACCATCATATTTTCCATTTACTGAACCTTCAGCCGAAGTTGATGTTTTATATAAAGGTAAGTGAATCGAAATTTTAGGATCTGGAATGTTGCATAAAAAAGTATTAAAAAAAGCTGGTTATACAAATGATATGAACGGTTTTGCTGCTGGAATTGGGTTGGAAAGAATAGCGATGATTAAATATCAAATTAATGACATAAGAGAATTATATAAAAATGATTTAAGATTTTTAAATCAATTTAGAAAGGATAAATAATGCTTTTTTCATTTAATAAATTAAAAGAAATTGCTAATTTAGATATAAATATTTCAATTTTAGATGTAGTAAATGCAATTAATTCAATCGGTTTTGAAGTTGAAGAATATAAAAAGTTAAATGAAATTAAGGGAATAAAATTTGGACATATATTAAATATTTATAAAAATCCCAATACTAATAAATTAAATGTTTGTGAAATTGAATTTAATGACAAAATAAGAATTATTCAAACAAATGCCGACAATGTTAAAAAAGGCGATTATTTAATGGCTTTTGTTCCTGGATCTAGCAGTAAAAATATTATTTTTGATAAAAAAAACCTACAAGGAATTGAATCGGAGGGAATGTTAGTTTCATTAAACGAATTAGGTTTTGATAGTGATTTAGTTTGAAGCGAATATAAAGACGGAATTTTTACTTTTAATAAAGTAGATTTAAATTTAGATCCTATTGAATATTTTTCACTTAATGACTATATAATTGATATTAAAGTTTTATCTAATCGTTCTGATGCTAATTCTTATTACATTATGGCTAGAGAATTAGCCGCTTATTTTAATAGCGACTTTTCTGAAATAAAAGAAAAAAAACATACATTTGTAAGCGATTTTAAAATTAATGATTTTAAAAATAATAAACTTTCTGGTCTAGAAGTTAATTTAGATTCAAATTTTTCACTTTCTATTCAAGATTCGCTACTAATTGTTAAATCTGGTATCAAGTTAATTTCTCCAATTGTTGATTTAACAAATTTAAATTTATTATTTTCAGGAATGCCTTGTCATGCTTATGATAAAGATAAAATAGTTTCTCCGATAAGTCCAACAATTTTTAGCGGTGAATTTGAAATATTAGGTGCCAAAATTGTTAATTTTCAAAATGCACTAGGAATTAAAGATAAAAATGATTCTATAATTTCTTTAGCAGGAATTATGGGAGGGGAAAAAACTTCTGTTACAAAGGACACAAAAAAAGTTATTTTGGAAATAGGTAACTTTTCGATCAAGGATATTCGAAATAGTGCAAAACAACTTAAAATCGAATCCAATTCCTTTAAACAATCTTCTAAAAAAATTTCAAACGGAACTATGGAAATTGCTTTTAAATTTTTTTCTAATTATTTAAAAGATTTTTCTGCTCCTATTAATTTTTATAAAACAAAAGAAAAAGAAATTGATTTTGATATAGAATATATAAATAGAATATCTGGTTCAAAAATTTCTGAAACTGAAAAATTTCAAAAAGTAATTAATTCATTAAAAATTTTAGGATTTAAATTTCATTGTAAAAAAATTATTGTTCCAAATTATCGTCATGACATTGAGGATATTGATGATATTTTAGAAGAAATTTTAAGATTTTATGGATATGATAATTTAAAATTAGAAAGACCATTTACTAATTCATTTATAGTTAATGAAATTAGTTCTCTAAAAAATGAAATTGCAGCAAATGGTTTTCAGGAAGTTTGAAGTTATTCATTGATTTCAAAACACAAAAACATTTTAAATCCATTTAACTTTGATAATTCAATTTCTCTAGAAACTTTCGTTTCAAAAGAACGAGAAGAAATTAGAAATTCCTTAGCCATTTCACTTGCTGAAATTATTGAGTACAATCAAAAAAGAAAGATTGAAAATATTTCTATCTTTGAAATAGGAATGGTTAATGAATTGAAAAATGTTCTTTGTTTAGCTACTACTAGCAAAAGTTTTACTAATTTAAAAACTATTTTAGTAAATTTGTTTGGAAATAATTTTAAATTTCAACGAACAACAAACGAACAAATGTATCATTCAGGTGTTAGCGCTCATATTTTTTATGAAAATGAACTAATTGGTTGAATAGGGAAAATTTCTCCATATTTAAGTATTAGCGATGCATTGTTTTTAGAAATTAATTTAGATAAACTTTCAAAAAAGGAAATCAATTATCAAATTTATAATAGCGAACCGCTAAAAACACGTGATATTACTTTTGCAATTGAATTAAAAGAAAGTATTAACGACAAAATTGATGATTTAAAATCATTATACAAAAATATTTTTTCAATTTCCATTAAAGATGTTTTCATTAAAGAGAACGAAAAAAGAGTTACAATAAACGTTGTTTGTGATGAACAAGGAATGAAATTAATTGATGATAAATATAATAAATAATTAATAACTTTCAAAATATTAGATAATAAAGCATTTTTTATAAAAAATAGATAATCTTTATTAATTAAAGTTCTATAATTTTAAAAATCAAAGGAGAAAAATGTCATTCGAAAAAGAACTTGAAACTAGAATTGCATCTATGAATGCAAATAATACAAAAAAAACTATTTTATTAATCGATGGAGAAGATAAAAGAGCAATTGCAGCAAGTAAATTAATTGCTCAAACAGAATTAGTAAATGTTATTTTATTAGTGGAAAATAATTTAAAAGATTTACCTTCATATGTTAAACAAGAAATTGTTTCAAAGGAAAAACAAGAAGCGTATGCAAAAATGTTTTTTGAATTAAGAAATGGAAAAGAAACAATGGAAAATGCTCAAAAGGCATTGACGACTTTACCATTTTATGCAATGATGATGCTTAAAAACAAAGAAGTTGATGGAGTTGTTGGAGGATTGAATTTTACAACTGCCGATATTTTAAGAGCAGCATTTAAAGTAATTGGACCTAAAAAAGGAATTAAAACAATTTCTTCTGCAATGATTATGCACAAAGAAGATCAAAAATACATTTTTTCAGACATATCTGTAAATATTAAACCTTCTTCAGAACAACTGGCTGAAATAGGAATTAATGCAAATGATTTTGCTAAAAGTTTAGGCTTTGATCCAAAAGTTGCATTTTTATCTTTTTCAACAGACGGATCAGCAGTTAGTGAAGAATCGGCTTTAGTAGCTAATGCAACACATTTATATAACGAAAAAAATGTTGAAAAAAATGCAATAGGAGAGATTCAATTTGATGCAGCATTTGATAAAGAAGTTAGAAAAAGCAAATACAAAAAAGATTCATATTCAGAGGATACCAATGTTTTTGTCTTCCCAGATTTAAATGCTGGAAATATTGGTTATAAAATTGCTCAAAGATTAGGAAATTTTGGTGCAATTGGACCAGTAATTACAGGAATTGCAGCACCTGTTAATGATTTATCTAGAGGTTCAACAACTCAAGATGTTTATAATACAATTTTAATAACTGCACTACAAAGTGTGAAAGGAAATGAATAAAATGAATAAAAAAATATTAGTAGTTAATGCTGGTTCTTCTTCAATGAAATGATCGTTATTTAATAAAAAAGATTTTTCAGTAATTGCTAATGGAATTTCTGAAAGAATCGGAATTAATGATTCTTTTTTAAAAATGTCGTTTAACGATCAAGAAGTAAAAGAAACTGTAGATTTAAAAAATCATAAAGATGCAGCAGATGCAACTATTAAAATGTGAACAGATAATCAAGTGATTTCTTCTTTAGAGGAAATTGAACTAGTTGGTTTTAGAGTAGTTCATGGCGGAACATATTTCAATGATTCGACAAAATTAGATGAAAAAGCTATTAATTTAATTGATGAATGCTCTAAATTTGCTCCATTGCATAATCCTGGAGCTATTCAGGCGATTAAAGCTTTTAAAGAAGTTTTACCAAAAGCAAAATTAAGCGCTAGTTTTGACACTGCTTTTCATAGTAGTCTTCCAAAAATTAATTATCAGTATCCAATGAACAAAGAATTTGCTGATAAATATGGAATTAGAAAATATGGAATGCACGGAATTAGCCATAAATTCATTACTTTAAAACTTCAGGAAATATTAAAAAAAGAATCTGTAAATTTTGTTAATTTACATATCGGTAACGGAGCTTCATTATGTGCTGTAAAAGATTCAAAATCTTATGACACTTCAATGGGATTCACTCCTCTTGCGGGAGTAATGATGGGAACAAGAAGTGGGGATATTGATCCGGCAATTCATGAATATGCAACAGAAGCTGCAAATATTTCTTTAAAAGAATTTACTAATATTTTAAATAAAAAATCTGGATTATTAGGAGTTTCCGGATATTCATCTGATATGAGAGATTTAGCAAATAAATATCAAGAAAAAGATGAAAATGCAATTTTTACACTAGAATTATATTCCCAAAAAATTGTTGATTATTTAGTAAATTATATTAATAAAGTTGGAAAAAATATTGATGCTCTAGTGTTTACAGCCGGAGTTGGAGAAAATTCTAGTTTAATGAGAGAACTAGTTATAAATAAACTACAATTACCAGCTTTAAATATTGAATTAGATAAAGAAAAAAATTGAACAAGTCCAAAAAACATTAAAGAATATTTATTGATTTCATCTAAAAATTCTTTAATTCCAGTTTATGTAATAAGAACAAACGAAGAATTATTAATTGCTCAAGATGCATTAAAATTAAATTCTTAATATTTTAATAATTAATTTATGTGAAAATTTATAGTTTCAAGTTCCGGTAAAAGTAATTGATTGAATCATAATGAAATAGAAATTTGTTTCATTGGAAGATCGAATGTTGGTAAATCTTCATTAATTAATGCTTTAGCAAATCAAAAAATCGCCAAAACTTCTAACACTCCAGGAAGAACCCAGTTAATTAATTTTTTTAAAAATAGTAATAATAAAATAATTGTCGATCTTCCGGGTTATGGTTATGCTAAAATGTCGAAAACTAATGCTCAAAAAATGTTTGATATGATTGAACAATATTTTACTGAAAGAGAAAATTTAAAATATGTGTTTTTACTTTTTGATTCTAGATTAGGATTATTAGAAAATGATTTACAAATGATCGAATTTTTACAATCATTAAATCATAATGTTATATTAGTAGGAACCAAAGCAGATAAATTAAATCAAGCTCAAATGCATAAAATTAAAAAGCAACTAGAAAAATTTAATAATTTACAATTTAGTTACTTTGTATCAAGTTTGAAAAATAAAAATATTAATTTATTAAATCAGCAAATTGACAAAATATTTTCCGATAATGAAAATAAAATATAAATACAAATTATAAATAATTAATTTTAAATTATTAGCTAAAAGTTATATAATTTAATTGTTATTTATAATTTTTTTATTATAAAGAACCAAAAAAATATTTTAAAGTAAGGAAAATAATGAAAAGAAAATTTGGAAGAATTTTTATGATTGTTACTGATTCATTGGGAATTGGTGATGATGGAAGACAAGCAGAATTTGGCGATCAAGGTGCCGATACATTATTCCATGTTAGCGAAAGCGGACTTTTAGAAATTCCTACATGAAAAAAATTAGGAATTGGTGAAGTTACTAAAGTTCATAATTACAATAAAAAAAATAAAGATCATTTAGCATACATGGGAAGAATTATTGAAAAATCGAATGCTAAAGATACATTAGCAGGACATTGAGAAATGATGGGAATTGAAACCAAAATCCCAAATCCTCAATTTGTAGAAAATGGTTTTCCTGCAGAATTAATAGAAAAATTGGAAAAAGCATTTGATGGTAGAAAAATTATCGGAAATCGTGAAGCTAGTGGAACAGTAATATTAGCAGAATTAGGAGATCAAGAAATTAAAAATGGTGATGTAATTGTTTATACTTCTCCAGATTCTACTTTACAAATTTGCGGACATGAACAACATATGGGACTTGAAAATCTTTATAGATATTCAAAAGCTGCTAGAGAAATTTGTTCTTCAAGACCCGAGTGAAATGTAGCAAGAATTATTGCTAGACCATATGTTGGTGAAAATGGTAAATTTACAAGAACATTTAATCGTCATGACTATGCAAATAAACCTCCTAAAGCAACAATTTTAAATCAATTACAAGCAAAAGGTGTAAAAACAATTGGTGTTGGAAAAATTAACGACATTTTTGTAGGTCAAGGAATTGATCAAGTTTATCCACCTGCTAGTGATAATGAAAATATGGATGTAGCTATCGAACTAGCATCAAAAAATAGTACAAACGAATTTATTTTTGTTAATTTAGTAGAATTCGATTCTCATTATGGACATAGAAGAAATCTTGAAGGATATGCAAATAATTTAAATTCCTTTGATATTAAATTAACTAAATTAATTAATGCTTTAAAAGAAGATGATTTATTAATTATGACATCCGATCATGGAAATGATCCTTCATTCCCTGGAAGCCACCACACTAGAGAAGCGTTGCCTTTAACAGTATTTTCAAAATCATTTACTGGTAAAAATAAAAATCTTGGTGTTTTAAACGGTTTAGGAACAACCGGAAATATTGTTGCTAGAAACTTTGATTTAGAATTAATTGATACTGGTGATGATATTTTTGATAAGTTAATATAGTTTTTTAATTAATAATTTTTAATAATTAAATAGAAAATGAAGTAATTTTGTTTTCTATTTTTTATTTTTTAGTTTAATTCAAATTAAAAAAACATAAAAATACAAAAAATATATTTTGTTTTTAAAAAAAATTTATTAAAATATTAGAGTAATTATTTTTAATATCGCAAAATAAAACATTAAAAATTAAAATAAATTTTGTTATTTCATTTTCTGTGGTATAATAATTACTGCAATTTAAAAGCATAGATCTTTCAAAACTAGATACAAAAACCATAATACATTCAAATCAATTTCAAGAGTTTGATCCTGGCTCAGGATGAACGCTGGCTGTGTGCCTAATACATGCATGTTGAACGAAGCAGTGCTTGCACTGACTTAGTAGCGAATGGGTGAGTAACACGTACCTAACCTACCTTTAAGATTGGGATAACTATTGGAAACAGTAGCTAATACCAAATATGGGGTTCTTTCGCATGAAAGAGCCTTAAAAGAAGCCCTTAAAGCTTCACTTAGAAATGGGGGTGCGGAACATTAGTTAGTTGGTAGGGTAAAGGCCTACCAAGACGATGATGTTTAGCCGGGCCGAGAGGCTGTACGGCCACACTGGGACTGAGATACGGCCCAGACTCCTACGGGAGGCAGCAGTAGGGAATTTTCCACAATGAGCGAAAGCTTGATGGAGCGACACAGCGTGCAGGATGAAGGCCTTCGGGTTGTAAACTGCTGTTGCAAGGGAAGAAAAAATAAGATAGGAAATGATCTTTAATTGACGGTACCTTGTTAGAAAGCGATGGCTAACTATGTGCCAGCAGCCGCGGTAATACATAGGTCGCGAGCGTTATCCGGAATTATTGGGCGTAAAGAGTTCGTAGGTTGTTTGTTAAGTCTGAAGTTAAATACTGGAGCTCAACTCCAGCCCGCTTTGGATACTGGCAAACTGGAATTGCAAAGAGGTTAGCGGAATTCCTAGTGAAGCGGTGGAATGCGTAGATATTAGGAAGAACACCAATAGGCGAAGGCAGCTAACTGGTTGTATATTGACACTGAGGAACGAAAGCGTGGGGAGCAAACAGGATTAGATACCCTGGTAGTCCACGCCGTAAACGATGATCATTAGTTGGTAGAAAAATTTACCGACGCAGCTAACGCAGTAAATGATCCGCCTGAGTAGTATGCTCGCAAGAGTGAAACTTAAAGGAATTGACGGGGACCCGCACAAGCGGAGGAGCATGTGGTTTAATTTGAAGATACGCGTAGAACCTTACCCACTCTTGACATCCCTTGCAATGCTATAGAGATATAGCGGAGGTTAACAAGGTGACAGATGGTGCATGGTTGTCGTCAGCTCGTGTCGTGAGATGTTAGGTTAAGTCCTGCAACGAGCGCAACCCTTGTCTTTAGTTACTAATATTAAGTTAAGGACTCTAGAGAGACTGCCTGGGTAACCAGGAGGAAGGTGGGGACGACGTCAAATCATCATGCCTCTTACGAGTGGGGCAACACACGTGCTACAATGGTTGGTACAAAGAGAAGCAATATGGTGACATGGAGCAAACCTCAAAAAACCAATCTCAGTTCGGATTGAAGTCTGCAACTCGACTTCATGAAGTCGGATTCGCTAGTAATCGCAGATCAGCTACGCTGCGGTGAATACGTTCTCGGGTCTTGTACACACCGCCCGTCACACCATGGGAGTTGGTAATGCCCGAAGCCGGTTAGTTAACTTCGGAGACGACTGTCTAAGGCAGGATCGATGACTGGGGTGAAGTCGTAACAAGGTATCCCTACGAGAACGTGGGGATGGATCACCTCCTTTCTACGGAGTACAAAGACATCTTTTTAATTTGGCGTATTTCAAAATCCTTTATTTAAAAATTAATTAATATAAAGTAAAGGTTATTATGGGCTTAGCCAAAAAGTTTTGTATCTAGTTTTGAAAGATTTATCTTTTAAATTCAATAGTTCTTTGAAAACTGAATAGCAAATATTTGAATAATTTCAAAATATTTCAACAACGACATTAAAAAATAAACCGAGTCTAACTGTTAAAGTTAGCAAAATAAATTAGATACCTTAGATATATAAATCTAAACAATAGGCTTAAAAAAATACAAGTTATATTAGCTTTTAAATAAGTAAGAGTATATGGTGGATGCCTTGGGTCTGGAAGTCGATGAAGGACGTGAATACCTGCGATAAGCCTCGTGGAGCTGGATTGCGCTGTGATACGGGGATTTCCGAATGGGGGAACCTAACTAGATAAACTCTAGTTGATTTATAATGAATCCATAGTTATAAATGCGAGACACGTTGTGAACTGAAACATCTTAGTAGCAACAGGAAAAGAAAATAAATAATGATTTCGTTAGTAGTGGCGAGCGAATGCGAAAGAGCCCAAACCATCAATTAGATGGGGTTGTAGGACATTCTATATAGAGTTACAAAAATTTATTATAGTTGAAAAAGTTGGGAAGCTTTGACAAAGAGGGTGATATCCCCGTAAACGAAATAATAGATTCTCTTGAGTGTATCCTGAGTAGGGCGGGGCACGTGAAACCCTGTCTGAATCTGCCGGGACCACCCGGTAAGGCTAAATACTAACCAGACACCGATAGTGAAACAGTACCGTGAGGGAAAGGTGAAAAGAACCCCGGGAGGGGAGTGAAATAGATTCTGAAACCGTATACTTACAATTAGTCAGAGCCCGTTAATGGGTGATGGCGTACATCTTGCAGTATGGGCCGGCGAGTTATGTTAACATGCGAGGTTAAGTGGAAAAAAACGGAGCCGTAGGGAAACCGAGTCTTAATAGGGCGCTTTAGTATGTTGATATATACCCGAAACCAGGTGATCTATCCATGAGCAGACTGAAGCTTAGGTAAAACTAAGTGGAGGGTCGAACCGTAGTACGCTAAAAAGTGCCCGGATGACTTGTGGATAGCGGTGAAATTCCAATCGAACCTGGAGATAGCTGGTTCTCCTCGAAATAGCTTTAGGGCTAGCGTGTAGTGTTAAGCATTGGGGGTAGAGCACTGAATATGGAATGGCGGCGCCTAGCTGTACTGACTATAATCAAACTCCGAATACCAGTGTGTATTACTATGCAGTCGGAACATGGGTGATAACGTCCGTGGTCGCGAGGGAAACAACCCAGATCGTCAGCTAAGGTCCCAAAATTATGTTAAGTGAGAAAGGTTGTGAGGTTTCCTAAACAACTAGGATGTTGGCTTAGAAGCAGCCATCATTTAAAGAGTGCGTAATTGCTCACTAGTCAAGAGATCTTGCGCCAATAATGTAACGGGACTAAACATAATACCGAAGCTACGGGTACGAAAGTACGTTAGAGGAGCGTTCTAAGTGGCGGTGAAGCTAAACCGCGAGGATTAGTGGAGTACTTAGAAGTGAGAATGCCGGCATGAGTAACGATTCGGAGTGAGAATCTCCGACGCCTATTGGGAAAGGTTTCCTGGGGAAGGTTCGTCCACCCAGGGTTAGTCAGGACCTAAGATGAGGCAGACATGCATAGTCGATGGATAATAGGTTAATATTCCTATACTTCCTATAAAAGTGATGGAGTGACGGAGAAGGATAATACTACCACTTATTGGATTGTGGGGTAAGCAACAAGAAGGATAGTTTGGCAAATCCGGCTATCATAACTTTGAGTTGTGATGCATAGTGAAAGAGCAATCAAGTAGCGAATTGTATGATTTCATGCTTCCAAGAAAAGCTTCTAACGCTAATTTTATAGGAACCTGTACCGAGAACGGACACACGTTCCCAAGATGAGTATTCTAAGGCGAGCGAGAAAACCAATGTTAAGGAACTCTGCAAAATTATCCCGTAAGTTCGCAAGAAGGGATGCCTACTTTAAGTAGGCCACAGTAAAATGGGGGGGGTGACTGTTTATCAAAAACACAGCTCTCTGCTAAGTCGCAAGACGATGTATAGGGGGTGACGCCTGCCCAGTGCCCGAAGGTTAAGTGGAGCTGTAAGCATTAGCGAAGCAGTAAAATGAAGCCCGGGTGAACGGCGGCCGTAACTATAACGGTCCTAAGGTAGCGAAATTCCTTGTCAACTAATTATTGACCTGCACGAAAGGCGTAACAATCTCCCCACTGTCTCAACATTGGACTCGGTGAAATTATGGTCCCAGTGAAAACGCTGGGTACCCGCATCAAGACGAAAAGACCCCGTGGAGCTTTACTATAGCTTCGTATTGAAAATTGGTCTAACATGTGTAGGATAGGTGGGAGACTTTGAAGTAAGGACGCCAGTTCTTATGGAGTCAACCTTGAAATACCACCCTTGTTATATTGATTTTCTAACTTGCTTCCATTATCTGGAAGGAGGACAGTGCGTGGTAGGTAGTTTGACTGGGGCGGTCGCCTCCTAAAAGGTAACGGAGGCGTTCAAAGTTACACTCAGTATGGTCAGAAACCATATGAAGAGCGCAAAGGTAGAAGTGTGATTGACTGTGAGACCTACAAGTCGAGCAGGTGCGAAAGCAGGACTTAGTGATCCGGCGGTACATTGTGGAATGGCCGTCGCTCAACGGATAAAAGCTACCCCGGGGATAACAGGCTTATCTTCCCCAAGAGATCACATCGACGGGAAGGTTTGGCACCTCGATGTCGGCTCATCGCATCCTGGAGCTGGAGTCGGTTCCAAGGGTTTGGCTGTTCGCCAATTAAAGCGGTACGCGAGCTGGGTTCAGAACGTCGTGAGACAGTTCGGTCCCTATCTGATGTGGGCGTTGGAATATTGATGAGAGCTGCTCTTAGTACGAGAGGACCGGAGTGGACGTACCACTGGTGCTCCAGTTGTTTCGCCAGAAGCACAGCTGGGTAGCTAAGTACGGAAAGGATAACCGCTGAAGGCATCTAAGCGGGAAGCCTCCTCAGAGATTAATGTTCCCTTGAAATTCCTTATAGACGATGAGGTTGATAGGTTGGAAGTGTAAGTGTAGTAATACATTCAGCTGACCAATACTAATAAATTGATTGATTTAATAGCTAAATATTTAGGTATTTAATTTATAGAAAAACAAAGTTTAATTTGCTATTCAGTTTTGAAAGAACTAGGCTCCTAAAAAGGAGTTTTTTTATTTTTAAAAATAAAAAATTCAGTTATAATCAATATATGGATAATTCATTTAAAAATTTTTGCCAAGCAATTTCATTTGAATTTAATGATAATTTTCAAAATGTTGTTGTTGATTATGTTGAATACGATAAAAATAGTGATTTTTATCTTGTAAATTTATCACTAAATAATCCATTAGATATTTGGGATTTTAAAAAATTTTATCAAAAAGTACAACAATCACAAATTAAATTTGATTTACGAATTAAATATCAAAATATTGATAATTTAAAAGAAAAAATAAAAGATTATTTTGAATATGCATATTTATTAACAAATGCAGTATTTGAATTTTTAGAAAATAAGCAATATACTATTGAAAATAATAAAATGATTATATATACAAATGATAAAAAAGAAGTAGAGGAACAGAAAAAACATAATTTTTCAAAAATTTCATTTTATTTAGAAAATTGGGGTTTTAATAAAATAGAAATAAAATTAGAAGAAAATAAAAGCATCAACCAAGATGAAGGTCAAATAATAAAACATAATAGTCATTTTAAAAATGAAGTGGATGATGATTTATATCAAAATGTTTTGATTGAACAAGTTTTAAATAGTGATTATTTTAAAGTTAAAGTAGTTGGAATGATAGTGGATCAACAAATAATTAAAAACAAATCAGGACTTTGAATAATCATTTTAACAATAACTAATAATAATCATAACATTAAGGTAAAAACATTTGCAAAAACGGAAAAAGAAAAATCTGAAATTCAAAATTATTTAAATGGACTAAATGTTTTTGTAAAAGGTAAATATATTCAAGATAATATTTTAAATGAAAAAATTATTAGTGCTAATAAAATAAAAATAATCAGTTAAAATAAATTCAATTTTAATAATCACATCATTTTTATGATGTTTTTATTATTTTAATTTAAAATACAAAAAAGTGCCTATTTAAGGCACTAATTATAAAATTAATTTAGTTATTTATTAGAATTATTTTTGCTTTTCACTCTATCCATATAATCTCTCAATGCTAAACCAACACCATTTTGATTGTATGTGCTAGTGTGAAATTTTGCAATTTTTTTAGTATCATCCCCAGAGTTTTCCATAGCATAAGAAAAATCTGAAATTTCAAGCATTGTTCAATCATTAGGACTATCACCTATAGTCATTGCATTTTCTATTTTTTCATTAAAAACATTTTCACTTAATCATCTAGCTGCTTGTCCTTTTGAAGATTTTTTCATTGTGATTTCTATGTGTTGCTTTCTCATATAAACGATATTAATATCTAAATCTTTTATTTCTAAATAAATATTTTTAATATTTTCTTCAGTATCAAAAACTTCCATTTTTACAACATTAGGATGTGGCTTATCATTTAGTTCAACCATATCTCTTGTGAATAATGAATAATCATAACAGTAATCAAATTCTTTTTTAACATTAGCTGTAAAAAAACGATAATCTGTTCAATAATTTATATGAGATTTATATTTTTGAGCAGCTAAAATAATTTTATTTTGAATATCAATGGGAAATCTATTAATATAAATAAATTTATCTTCTTTAGTATCTAAAATAGCACTACCATTTGAAGTTATTAAATATCTAACATTTAAATCGGCAGCTAGTTTACGATGTCTAGCGAATGCGGGATTACCCGTTGAAATAACAAATTCTCCATTATTTTTTTGAAAATTTAATATATCTTTTTTTAACTCTTCAGAAACAGTAAAATCTCTTCCATATATTGTTCCATCCACATCGGAATAACAAATCATTTTTTTTATCATATTTTTGATTATATCACATTATTTATATAATTAAAGTTAGTTATTTACTTTTATTTTTAAAAAACTTTTTATAAATTTTTATAAAAACAATTGATAACACAGGTGTTATGATTAAAAAAACAGATAAAATTCATCAATAATTTTTAACTTGTTGATTTTTATTTAACAATTCCCTTTTAATATTATTAAATTGTTCATTAGTTAAATAATTAATAACAGTAAATTGACTTTTGCCTTTTATCGAAGGATTTTTAGATGAAATAATATTGAAATTTAAGTAATTATTACCAATATTAGAGATAAGTTTTTTCAATACCTGCTCATTATCAATGTTTTCAATTACATAATGTTCATCATATCTTAATGAAATATTGGATAATTGCTTTTCAATCATTTGTTTAATTTTTTGTTTTAAATTATTTAAATTGGTTTCACTAATTTTTATCTCATTAATTTTCACATATGATAAATCAATTGTAGTTTCAGAATTTGAGGATTTTAAATAAACTCTAAAAGTTAAATCACTTTTTATATGCTGATTTTTTCCTTTTATTTTAAATAAAATTCACTTATTTTTATTAATTTTTAATTCCAATACTTTATTGTTAAAATTTTCAATTATTAAATCTTCAGGAATACTAATATTATATTTAGATAATTGAAAATTAACATTATTTAAAATTAAATTACTAAGTTGATTAATGTGATCATCTTCCAATTCAATGTCATCAATTTTTAAATCTTTAATATTATAATTAATAATTTCAGTTCTTTCTTTATTTAAAAAATTGAAAATTTTTAAAACTTTAGCTAAATTATTATGAGACATTGATTTTAATTTAATAAATGCAAAATCATTTTCACTTTGATTTGTTAAATTTGCTATTTCATCAATTTTCGTTTCAAAATTTTCAATAACATAATCAACTTTATATTTATATTTTTTATCAATTGTGTTTTCGAGAAATGAAATAATTTCATTTTCTATTTCTTGTTTATTTTCAATTCCATTTAATTTTATTTCATCAATATTAATATTTTTAAAAATATTTTCGCTTTTAATAAAATTATAGTTCGATAAATCTAAAGTTAATATTTTTTCATTATTTTTAATATAAAATTGTTCATTAAATTGTTCGATAATTTTAAAATCAAAAATCAATTTGTTATTTTCGATAGTTAAATCATAAAATGTTTTATTTTTATTTTCAAAATTAAATCACTGATCAGTTATTCAATTATTTTCAAATTCACTAAAACTTATATTATTAAGATATTGTTTAATATGTAAATAATTAAAACTTGGAGTGATTTTAGTTTTGCTTTCATCATTTAACAATTGCTTATCAGCATCGTCTTCGTTTTTTCAAACGATTGAAATAATTTCATATTTTTTTGCTAATATATAATCACCATTTAACAACTCTTTTTTAATATTAAAATGAATTTCCAATAAATTTTTGTTTTCTTTATGTAAATTAAATCTATATTCAATTAGATTTTTATTTTCAAAATCCATCAAATAATCATTTTTATTTAATAAATTAATATCAAAATTTTCTTTATTTTGTAATAGGAAAAAATCTTTAATTTTTCTTTCATTAATTAATGGATTAATTAAAATAAAAAAATTTTGATCGGTTGTTAAATGACTATAAGCATCATTTATGTATTCTTTTCAAAATTTTATAATATTTGAATATGATAATTTATAAATTTCTTTTTCAACTATATTTTTCTTTTTTATTAAAAAATTTTTCAAATTCATTCCTTGTTTACTTTGAAAAAATGCACTAATTTTTGAATTAACATAAATTTCAGAAAAAGTTTTTTTAGGACTATAATCACCTATTAAAATTAGTTTATAAGCATCCATCCCATTTTTAGTTCGGTAACTAAAAAGCCACAATCCAGAACTTGAAAAATAATTGTTTTGACTATTAGTGATTAAAACTTTTTTATTCATTTTTTTATTTTCTTCTAGTTTAAAAGAATTATATTCATTTTTAACTTTAAATAATTGAATTATTTCATATTCCTGATTGATTGTTAAATTAACTCCCTTTCCCGCTACAATTGCTTCAGCAATAAAACCAGTATTTATATTTTCGATATTTTTAACCAGTTTTTTATTTTCATCAATAGGATCTTGAAAAAATCTTGTATTACTTGGTAATAAATTTAAATTATCTGAATAATCTACTCAAACAATTTCCGACTTCAATCCTGTTTCTGGATTAATTAAAGGATCGTATTTAGGATTTTTAATTGCATCACCGTTTTTATCTTTATAATTTTCTCCATTTTCATCGACTAAAAAAGGAGTGATTAATTCTTTTTGTTCGGGATGAATATTGGGATTTCATGCAAATCATTTGGCATTTAAATTACTATAATTTTTCGAAATTTCAATAATCATTGTTCAACGGTAAATTTCTTTTTTATTTTCTCCATAAATATCTTTTTTATCAAATGAAATTAGTTCAATTTTATAAATATTTTCATCTGAATCGTGATCATTAATATAATCTAAATCGTAATAAAAATTTTTATCTAAAACATCAATTGGTTTATCATTTATTAATAAAATTTCATTTTCAGCTTCTGCTGCTTTAAATATTAATTTTACTGGAGCATTATATATTCAATGTCCACCAAAATCAGATGATTTATTTAATGGATTTTTTGAATTTTCTTTAAGTTTGGGAATATCATTTTTTAAATTTAAGGTTTTTATATCTGTAAAATCTAAATATTTACTTGGAATAATTATTAATCTTTCGTTAATATTTTTATTTTCATATTTATCAGTATTTTTATAATTAATAGTTATTTTATCATCCAGAATCAATGTTTGAACTTTATTTTGAATTTTATCAACATATTCAATATAAAATTTAAGATACTCATAACCTCTTATATACCGAGTAGAATATTTAAATTTAAAAAGATTTTTATTATTAATTTTTAACTTATTATCTCAAAAATCCTTAATTTTTTGTTCCAAAAAATATAAATTAGAATTAAAATAGCTATTATCATTTTTTGTATAAAGTCCATTTAACGAACCTGTATCAGAGTTTATTGTAATTTTTTTATGTGGTTCTATAAATTCGCTATTAAATGTTTTTTGAATAGCTGATATTGAGTTTAATAATTCTAACTGTTCTGTTTTTAGTAAATCATAATTAACATCAACTTTATAAGAAACCTTTACTTTAAAACTTTTTATTCTACTATATTTTTCATAAATATTATTAGTTTCATCTGTGTGGATTTTAAAATTCAATTCGATTTTTAAATTGCTTATAAATAAACTTTTTAAATATTTTCCAGCAGAATTATATTTCATTTTATATGCAGCTACTTTTTCTTTTAATTTTTTAAAAACAAAATCAGATAAATTCAAACCATAGCTTCCATAGTCAGAAAACTGAAGTTTATTATTATTGGGATTATCAGATTCTAGTCCAAAGCTAAATTGTAAATTATCAACAGAATTATCTAGCGCATTAATTTTATTATTGGTACTTTGAATTGCAAAATCTCCATTATCATAATCTAAACCATTAGGTCTATGCTTAGAACCGATATATTCTTTTCTGCCTCAATTAAATAAGGAAATATGCCCATATCCTTCAAGTCCCATAGCAATATTGATATTTGCTCCATAAGTTCCTGAATTTAAAATATTTTCTCAATTAAAAAGAGGGGCACCTCCTCTTTTGCTTGTATATTCATGATTTGCAGTTTTTTTATTTCAATAAATTCCGTTATAAAATCTAGTAAAGGGTTTATTATAATTATCAATTGAATTTAAAGGTCGATTAGCTAAACTCTTATTTAAAAGATTATATATTGATTTTTCATCGTTATAACTATCATTAAAACTATAATTTAAATTTATTTTAGAATTTTCTAAATTTTCTTTTTCTGTTTTTACTAATGCCGAAAGCGATCAAAGCGGAGTTGTTAGTGGTAAAAAAGAAAAAAGAAATTTTTTATTTTTCAACTTTTTCCTTAAAAAAGAATTTCTTTTCAAAATCATTATACATAAATTTAAAATAAACTTTCTTTTTCTGAGAACTGACTAACAAACATTCACCTCTTCCTGAATTTAAAAGAAAATCAGAATCATATTTATTTAATAAATTAAAACTTTCATTGTTTTCCGGGCTATAAATATTATTAATTAACTTAATGTCTTCGCCTGGCAAATTAAAAAAGAATTTATATTGAATATTTTTTAATATTCCACTAGTTTTATTACTAATAGCTTGAGTAATCCCTAAATCTGTAGGATTTTGAGTGGCTAAAACTAACGAACCTTGAAATTTCCTAATTGTTTTTGCACTGTCAAAAACAAAATCTAAAATTTCAGTATGCTTTTCGCCCATAAATTTGTGAAGTTCATCAAAAACTAATAAACTTTTTTTATTATTAATAAAGTGATTTGACATTATCTTTCCATTAATTTGATAAAGAATTAAAAAGAAAAAGGCACTAATATTAGTTAATGTTGAATTTTCAACAAAGGCTTTAGTATCAATTACTGTAAAATCATGATTTAAATTAATATTAGTATAGTTGTTGTAATTTTTTTCATAAATTCCATTATTTTGAAAATTAGTTTTTAATCATTCGCTTAGTTTTATTTTTTCTTTTTCATATACCTTTTTATAAACATCATTAAAATGTAAATTATCAATTTCTTTTATAAAATCATCAAATATAGGAAATTTTTTATTTTCTAATAAAAGTAAATTTTTAATATTATAAAGGTTAAATTTTTTGTATAAAGATTTTAAGGACATATTAATAATTGTCTCTTTTTCTTCAGTTCAATTTGGAATTAATATTTTAATTCAGTTCATAAAAAAGGTGATATGATTAGAGATTAATATTTCATTATTTACATTTTTAGAATAATTATTGTTAGCTAAAATTTGTAAAGGATTAATTGTGGTATTCCCTACTCCTAAATCTATTCAACTAATATTAAAAATGTCGCTAAAATCTTGATATTCTCTTTGAGGATCGATAATAATTACCGAACTTTTATTCTTTAAATAATTATCTAAAATTAACTTTTTAATTGCGGTAGTTTTTCCTCTACCTGATGTCCCAAAAAATATACAGTTTGAATTAGTATGTAGTGTATTTCTTTTTCAAATATCTAAAATAATCGTTTGTTTTCTATTTCTTCCAACATAAAAAGAATTTTTATCGATGTTTTGTTCGTAAACAAATGGTCAACTGTAAGCAATATTTCTAGATACCATCTCAGTTGATTCTTTTAACTTATCATTATTTAAAAATGAATATGTATAATACCCTTCAATTTGTCGATAATTTAATTTATTAACTTTGCATTTTTCAGTTTTTAAATCTTTGTGAAGTGAAAATTGAATTTTATTTTTTAATTCTGCTATATTGTTTGCAAAGTTTGCAAACAAAATTGTTGATCGAAACAATTTTTGATTTTCAACATTAACAAGCATCATTGTTTCATTAATTGCTTCCATATTTTTAATATCTTTTTTATTTCGATAAAGCGATTTTTTATTAAAGGCAATATTTGTTAAAATCTTATTATTTGCTGCATTTAAAATTTTTTCATAATCATCAGTTTCAATATTTTCTAGATGTCAAACAATTCATGAATCATTTGAATTGAAAAAAGTTTCAGCTCACCCGATATTTAAATCTATTGAATATTCTCCGATGGTTTCGATTTTTCCACAAATACCATCAACAATAAAATGGTCTTTTTTGAACTTTATTTCATTAGGGAAAAAATCATTATTTAAATTTTCTTTTTTATAAGGATTATAAAATTTAAATAAAAAATCAGATGTTTGCTTTTTATTTAAAGCATTAGTATTGATTTCTAATTTATCAAGTAGATCAGCAAAATTTTGAAAATTTTCTTCTAATGTTTCAATATTATGAGAATAAAATATTGCATAGTAACGATCGCTTGATTGATTTTTTTCTAAATCTTGAAATTCTTTTTTATTTTCGTTTAAATAATCTATTATGTTATTTTGAATATTTTGATTTTTAGTTTCAAAAGAAATTTGTGAATCAATGTCATTTATTTTTTCACTTAAATTATCGTTTAAATTCAACTTAATAAAACTAATTTTATAATCTATACTATTAAAAATATTTATAAATTGATCAAGAAAATATTTTTTCTCAGATATATTTTTATTTCAAATATTAATTCCTGTAAATTCAACAATTTTTAAGTATTTATATTTACTTAAAATTAGATTTTTTAATTCTATATTTCCTTTTTCATCAATATTTTTAAAGTTATAAAGCGATTTTATATTAGCATTTTTTGATTTTTTTGAATATATTTTATTTTCTGTTCAATATTTAAAAATTCTTCAACAAGTTATTCATAATCGAGCATTATGTGAAGGTATATATATCATTAATGGTAAGGAAAATAATATCAAAATAACAATCAAAGAAATTGAAATAATTTTTTTATGCTTTACATAGTTAGGAATAATAAATCATCCAACTATCATTATAAAAAATATAAGCGAAAAACAAAAAATAATATCTGATAAATATAAATTAGTATAAATCAAAATTTTATTTTTTTTAATACTTTTTGGTTGTAACATTTTTTATCCTTTCTAATAAACTGTTTTTATTTTCAAAATTATTTTTCTTATAATTATTTTCGAAATTTAAATTTGAATAAAAAGTTTGTTTTCTGTCAAAATCGCTATCTTTAATTAAATTTTGATTATTTATCACTTTTTCATTAAATACTTTATTTCAATCTTCAAAGCTAGTTTTAGAATAATTTTTAACAATTGAATTTAAAACTGAATTTTGCTCAATTATTTGTTTAAATTCATTTATGTTATCTTTATTTTTATATTTTTCTTCTAAAATTTTTGAAACTAATTTGATTATTTGTAAACACCCAATTGCACCTCCTACAGTTAAGATTGACCTTAAGCTTAATTTTTCAAAATGTCCTAATTCTTCAATGTTATTGATTCATTGATTTAAAATTAGTGCATAAAATGCAAATAATTTGATAGCAAAAATATATGAAAAAATCACTACTATTTTCGATAAAAACATCTTTCTTCATATTAAATATCTTTTTCCTTTATCAATCATAATTGATGAAAAAACAAAAGGAGAAATTATAAATAAAAATAAATATTGAAAAGTTTTATTAGTAAGATTGAGTGCTGCTTTTATAAAAATAATAATTAGCGAAATGCCCACTATTGAAGAGAAAAATATTAATTCACTTGAGCTGATTTTTAAATTCTTATATGCTTCAAAGGGGATAACATCAAAATTATCGTATGCACTTTTTTGCCAAAGATTTTCATCAATATTATCTGGTTTTAATAATTTAAATAATTCTTGACCGACATTTTTTTCTTCCCCAAAAGGAATTAATGCAACTTCAAATAATTTATATGAAATTGAAAGAATCATAAAAGTAATTAGTGGAATACTAAAAATTAAAAAAATTGAGGGGATAATATTTTTTAATACGCTCATTAGTGAAGAATTTTCACTACCTCTGTTTCTTTCAAATGCTCATCTTAAAATACAAGATATAAAAATTATTAGAAAAACTATTGAATTTAATATCATAAATGCAATTAAGAAAATAGGTAATTGTATTTCAGAATATTTTAAATCTTTTTCGCTATTATTAAATAATAAAAAATTAATTAATGGCAATTCCATTCATTTAAATAATTTACTTAACGATGATAAAAAACGAAATGGAATTGTAATAAAAAGATATCAAAATCCTTTAAAAAATTGATAAAAAATTCTATCTACTATATCGAACATATTTTAATTTATTGAACTTGAAATTTGTCCAGAATTACTTGCTGCCCTTGTGGTAATATCGACTGCAAAATTAACACCGATTGCAAATATTATTACAATCACAACAAAAATAACTAAAATAATTATTAAATGAATAATATTACTTTTTCTTTTTTCTCCACTGGAATAAACGATTTTTATTCCAGTATAAATTGCTGCTATCATTAATAAAAGTCCAACAAGACCTGAAAATGCTGATAGAATAATAAAACCAATTGAATTGGTTTGCTGAGCTAATTCATTAATAACTTGTGAGTTACTAGAACTATCGAATAATTTGAATTCCACTATCTTCCTCCTTTATCATCGTGCACATCTTTAATTGAAGTAATTAAAGTTGCTCCTTGTTTTATTAATTGTGCATTGCCATCATTTTCTTCAAAATCTCCAGGATAGCAAAATATATCTTTTCCTAAATTTAAAAAGTTATTCACTAAATTCATTATTCCACTATCGCTATTAGAAGAATAAATTACTAAAGAGCTTGCTAGTGCTGCTACAATGCGATTTCTATTTTTTAATTTTGTTTTTGATAAATTTACATTTTCTGGATATTCAGAAATTACCAAGATATTTTCATTAACATCAACTTTTTTAGCAAAATAAGGATTATTTAAACCATTAGCTGATATGTAAATAATTTTTCCGTTATTTTTTAAAAAATAGTCATTTATTGGTACATCTAAATTTTTATAATAACAAGTTATTAAAGTGTGTCTTTTAATAACTTCAGGTAGTGATTGATTTAAATACTTTGTTACCCTTTCATTATTTTTATCGCCAGAAAGCGCTATTTTATATTGCTGATTTAGCAAGTTTAAATTTCCTTTGTAAAATATTACAAATGGCGGTTTTGCTAAATTCTTAAACTCTTGTGGATATAATTCATCCATAATAGTTACTGCGTTAATTTTTTTGGTTTTTATTTGCTCTTCTAAATTAGAAATTTCTTCATTTGAAATTTTTTCTTGCCGCTTTAATGCATCTAAAATATCTGCGAAATTTCCATGGTATTTAATTGCAAAATATATTAGTATTGTTTCCATTTTTTCCTCCGCATATAATGTCAATTTTTTGCCATTTTTGTCAAAAAAAAGAAAAATTTAGGAAAAACAGGCGATTTTTCCTAAAAAATAACCACTAAAAAGTAAAAAAAATGAATAACTTTTGAATAGAACAATCCCATTTTAATCGCAAAATTTTATTAAAAAAACTTCCTTATTTTAAGGAAGTTAATTTATTTTAAATGTTTTTAAAAAGGTTGTAATTTAATTATAATTACTACTTTTTATAGTTTTTTATATCGTCTTTATGAAAGGATTTTAGCATTTTAATATCTTCTTTAATTTCCTTAATATCCTCCCCTTGTTTCACTTGAGTTTCTTCTATTCTATCTAATCTAATATTTATTTTCTCAATATCTTCCCCTTGTTTTACTTGGGTTTCTTCTATTCTATCTAGTCTAATATTTATTTTTTTAATATTCTCATTATGTTGCACTTGAACAGCTTTGATTTCTTTGATATCTTGGCTGTGTTGTGCTAAAACGACTTTAATTTCTTTAATTTCTTCGCCTTGTTTTTGCTGAACATCTTTAAGAATTTTGATATCTTTAGAATTTTCATTTGTTTGTTTTTGCACATCCAAAAGTACTACTTGCATATTTACAACAAGATCGTAAACTTGTTCAAGTGTAATTTTTTTCTTTCTATTTCTCTCTTCTTTCATTTCACTCCCCTCTCCAATAATTATATATTTTATTTGACTATTTTCTAAAATTTTTCACTCAACTTTTTTAAATTTTCGAAGACCTTTTAATGCTTCTTTTTCAGAGACGATAATATTATTTTTATTATTTTTTTCCATTTTGTCCTCCATATATAATGTCAATTTTTAGTGATTTTTGCCAAAAAAAGGAAAAATTTAAGAAAAATAGGCGATTTTTCCTAAAAATTTAGTGTTGAAACACATAAAAACTTTTGTAAAAAATAATCACACTTAGACAGTGGATTTTATTAAAAAAAGACCTTCTTAATTTGAGAAAGTCAGTTTATTTTTAAAAAGGATGCAACTTAATTATTCTTATTATTTTTATAGTTTTTTATATCGTCTTTATGAAAGGATTTTAGCATTTTAATATCTTCTTTAATTTCCTTAATATCCTTTCCTTGTTTCACTTGAGTTTCTTCTATTTTATCTAGTCTAATATTTATTTTCTTAATATCCTCTCCTTGTTTCACTTGGTTTTCTTCTATTCTATCTAGTCTAATATTTATTTTTTTAATATTCTCATTATGTTGCACTTGAACGGCTTTGATTTCTTTAATTTCTTCGCCTTGTTTTTGCTGAACATCTTTAAGAATTTTGATATCTTTAGAATTTTCATTTGTTTGTTTTTGCACATCCAAAAGTACTACTTGCATATTTACAACAAGATCGTAAACTTGCTCAAGTGTAATTTTTTTCTTTCTATTTCTCTCTTCTTTCATTTCACTCCCCTCTCCAATAATTATATATTTTATTTGACTATTTTCTAAAATTTTTCACTCAACTTTTTTAAATTTTCGAAGACCTTTTAATGCTTCTTTTTCAGAGACGATAATATTATTTTTATTATTTTTTTCCATTTTGTCCTCCATATATAATGTCAATTTTTAGTGATTTTTGCCAAAAAAAGGAAAAATTTAGGAAAAACAGGCGATTTTTCCTAGAAATTCATTTAACAAAAAATAATTTATTAATAATTTATGCTAAAATTTTTCTATGAATTACAAAAAATATTTTAATTATTTAGTTTCATGATTGAAAGAAGAAGTTGAAAAAGCCAATATGAAGGGGGTTATTGTAGGGCTTTCTGGGGGAATAGATTCATCTTTAGTTGCAGTTATTGCCAAAAAAGCCTTTCCTAACAATTCTTTAGGTGTAATTTTACCAATTAACAGTATGAAAAATGATAAAGATGATATAAAAAAATTAGTTTCAAAATTCGAAATTGAAAGTATAGAAATTAATTTAAAATCCACTTATGATATGCTTTTATCACAAATTCCTTTAAATGACAAATTGGCAATAGCAAACATAAAACCAAGATTAAGAATGACGACTTTGTATGCGTTAGCACAAGAGAAAAAATACTTAGTTTTGGGTACAGATAATTTTTCTGAAATGTTTTTAGGATATTTTACAAAATATGGCGATGGTGGAGTTGATTTGCTTCCGATTGTTCAATTGACTAAGTATCAAGTTAGACAATTATCTAAAGAATTAAATATTCCTGAATCGATTATTTCAAAAGTTCCGACTGCAGGTTTATGAGATGGACAAAGTGACGAACAGGAATTAGGATTTACTTATGATGATTTTGATCAATATTTAAAAGATAAAAGTAAATTATCAGAAAAAATTATTAATTTAATAGAAAAGCAACATAAAATAACAGAACATAAAAGAAGTCCTCTTCCAAGACCTAAAAAGCCAGAAGATATTTTATAAAAAAACATCGAGAATTGTTCGATGTTTTTTTATAATTTTTTTTAAATTAATTAAATTATTTGCTTTTTTAATGCTAAATATTATTTTTTTATAAAAGCAAAAAAATAAATAACTTGTCAAAAAAAAAAAAAAAAAAAGTAGTTTTTGAAAATTAAGTTTTAAAACCATAGCATATTAAATATTATTATTTATAATTTTAATAATATTAAAAGGAAAGAAAAAGGGCGGATGAAAAGTAGAGGATTTAAAAAAATATTAGCAATAATAACTTTAGGATTTACTGGAGCAGCAATTGGGTCTACTACCATTGTTCCATTTATTTGACGTAATTGAAAAACAATTCAGTATTATGATGTTCTAGACATTAGTCAAAATAGCGAAAAAACAACAGATACTTCTGTATTTTTTTCATTTGAATTTAGCGATAAACACTTATTTAATTTAGAAAAAAATCAAATTAGTGTTTCAATTTTAGAAAAACCAAATAGCGATGATGAAAAAGTGGTTCAAACTGGTTTTGCTAAATATATTTCTGGATTAAGAAGATGAGAATTTCAATCAGATTTAGTTAATAAATTAAAAGCGGGTGAGAAATATAAAATTAAATTTAATTCGGATGATGAAAAGAAAAAAATTAAAATAATTAATAGCGATAAAGCATTTGTTTATACTAAAGCAAATGTTTTAGCATTTGAATTTAAAACTTTATCTCCTTCTGAAAAAGAAGTTAAAGTTAAATTTGCAGATAATGTTAAGTCATTAGAAAATAAAATGGCAGAAATTAAATATCATTTTCTAGTAGATGATGGAAATGGGAAATTAATAAAAACTGATCAAACAACAAGCGAACCTTCTCTTATTAGAAATGGAGAATCGATATTTATATTAAAAAATTTACAACCATCAAGAAATTACATTATCGAAAGTGTATCATACATTGATAATAAGCAAAGTAATGGTTTAACAGCAACAAAATCAGTTGAAATTCCTTGAGATGAAAAAATTAATGAAAATGTATTTACAGGTGAAAAAGCACTTTTAACTCCTGAAATACCTTTATATGCATCAAATATTCAAAAAGTTGATTTAAAGACCGATAGTGCTACTGTGTTAGTTTCATTTACTAAAAATACAGGCGAATCGCTTGATAATTTTTTCACTGGTAGAAAAGCAATTTTAGAATATAAACTTAAAGATACAGAACAAATTTTTACAGCCGAATCACAGTTAAATGGAAGTGTTTCTAATTTTGAATTAAGTGAAAAAAATAATCACAAACTTCAATCAGGAAGTATTTATGAAATTATTTCAGTAAAAGTGGAAGGTGCTAATGTTTCATGAAGACCAACTATTAATAAAAATGATTTTTTAATAAAAACAAAAATTGGAGTAAATAGTTTAACAATAAAAGATATTCATAGCAAAGGGGCGACTATTGATATTGAAATTATTAGTCAAGATAATAAAGATGATATTGCCGATTCAAAAATTTTACTAGATATTGTTCCAAACTCTAATTACTCTATACCTGAGGTCGAGTTGAAATTAAAACCGGGAACAAATAATGTTTATATTGCTTCTTTAAAAATTGACGGATTAAATCGCGGTTTTACTCACACTGTTAATAGTGTAAAAATAAAAAAACCCGATAATCCTTTTAAAGCAGAAATTTTAGATTTTACAAATGAGTTAATAAGTGAAAGGAATAGACAATTTACTACAACTATCGGAACAGTTGAAATGAATTTACAAGGAAAAATTTTAACTAATTATAATTCAGCATCGATGAAATTTACTTTTGATTTAGATAACAGATTTATTAATGGCAAAAATTTAGTTTTAAAATATGTAAAAACTTCCCCAAAACATGCAGTTAAAGTATTTTTAAATGTAGATGAGAATAAATTTTGACCTACTTTATTTAAAGGAGATGAATCTAGAGGGATTTTTAGTGCTGTTGCTAAGGCTGAAAATAATTCTGTTTCATTTAATTTAGGTGGCGATTTAAATGAAAATAATGTTAATGGATCAAATCCTTTATTAGAACCAGGAACTATGTATGTTTTACATTCTATTGAATTTCAAGACAAAAATTTTCAAGAATTAAATGGTGCTAATTTTTCAATGGCTTTTGCAAATCAATCAAATCAGTTATTTTTAATTCCGCCTAGAATTAAATCAATAACTTATTCAGATATTACTGAAACAAGTGCAAAAGTCAAAATATACTTTTCTGACGATGCACAATATCTTTCTGTAGATAAAACTACTTTAAATTATGATGTATTATATTTTTATGATGAAAGACTTGTAAAGCTATTTTACCAACCAACTAATTTGAAGATGAACCCAGTTTCTACACGGATGTTTTTAGTTGATAATTACAGAGATAGTGTAGAGTTTGAATTGACTAATTTGCAAAAGGGGACCGACTATAAAATTACTGATCTCCATACTTTTAGAGAAGCTGATTTCTTTTACAAAGATGATCTTTTATTAAGGGAAGATAACGGATTTAGTACATTAGCAAATAATTTTGAGGTTCAAAGTATAAATATTAGTAAAATTTTAAATTCTAATAATAGTGTTAATGTTAATTTAGGTTTTAATTTAGCAACTGATTTAATTTTAGTGAATAAAGATGTTAAAGTTACTTATCAAGAAATTTTAAATAATTCAAATTCTAATACTAATGAATTTACTAAAAGTTTTACTACAACCATTAATGAAAATGGTGAAATCAACTATATATTAGATAATTTAAATCCTTCTTCATCATATAAAATTATTAAAATTGAAACAACTTCAGGTAAACAATACAACTTTACTTTCTCTGATTTAATTAAAGATAAATTATTATTTTCTACAAAAGATACAAATTAATAATTGCCTTTTATGTATTTAAAAATAAACTTGCATAAAATAAAGGAGAAATATGAAAATAAAAAATAAAAAAAGTTTGATTTTAGGAGCAACATTTGGTTCAAGTTTAGGAATTGCTATTGGTTTAACTCCGCTTTTACTAAAAGATTTTGAAAAAAGCGAAGTTATTAAAGTACAAGAATTTCGAAGTTCAAATGTATTTAAAAATGGAGCGACTATTGATTTTAAATTAGATAATGAATCCATGTCTGAAAATGTTTATGAAAATTTGAAAAATAATCCTGATTTAAATATTAATATTTTAGAGCACTTTTCACAAAAAATTTATGATACTCAAAAAATTAAATTTGATGAAAATAAAAAAAGCTATTCAGTTGATTTAAAAAATCTAGAAGCAGGAAAAATTTACACTTTTCAAATTTTAGATTTAAATAGAGTAAATTATATTTTTGATATTCACCAAAACTCTTCATTTATAATCACCAAACCAGAAGTTAAAACAATTAATTATCAATTTAATCAAAAACAAGTAGATATTAAAATGCTATTTGCTGACGAAGGACAGGAATTAAACGATCAAGAAGTAGAAATTACAATCAAAAAAGCAAGTGATCCCAATGTTATACTAACTACAAAAGCAAAAATAACTTTAACTGAAGAAGTTGATCAATTATCTAATAAACATAATGTTACTTCTTTAACAGCTAAATTTGAAAATTTAGAAAGAAATACTGATTATTATATTGATAAAATTACTACAAGTACAGATGTAATTGCAATTAATAAAAATGCTAAATCAGAATTTCGTACCGCCATTGCCAGAACTGAATTACAAAAAATTAATGTTGTTAGTCGAAACGAAACATCTACTACATTAGATTTATATTGAAATAACGAAGATCAAGATGTAGAAAATAAATTTATTAACATTTATTATGCTCAAAGAGAAAAAAATAGTGATGGTTCATATAGCTATAAAAATCTTAATGTTTTAAATAAAGTGCAAATAACTAAAGTGATTGAAAATAATTTAAATAATGAAGTTGAAACATATAAAACTACAGTTAACATTGATAATTTAATTCCAGGAACTTCATATGAAATTATTAAAACTTCTTCGTTAGGTAATTTAGAAAATTCAGAAATTGTTCAAGCGGTTGTTCCGCAAAATATCCAAGATCAATGAGTTTTTTCAACAAGAGCTGTTGTTGAAAGTATTAAAGTTGATACAGAAGTAGAAAAATCAGCATTTATAACAGTTAAATTTAAAGATGATTTAGCTACTGAAAATAATCAGACTATTTATTTAAAATATAAAGCAGAAAACGAAAGTAATGATCAAATTAAAACAGTTAGCGAATTAGCAGTTGGAAATTTTGCTCGTTTTAATTTAACTGGCTTACAAGGATTAGTTAACTATTCAATTTTAGAAATTGGAAAATTAGAAAATTTAGATAATAAAAGTACAACTTCATTTTTATACAAAGATACATTCGATGAAAATCAAAAGCACTTTGTTCCAATAATTTATGATACATTGGATGCATTAATAACTAATATTGAATTTGATAGAAATTCAATCGGTGAAACAAGTATTAAAGCAATTGTTGATTTTGATTCTAGCAAGCAATTTTTAGTAGGGAGAAAAGCAAGAATTAATTTTTCAAAGTTAATAAATAATCAGTTAGAAACTTATCCAAATAATGAAAATCCTAATAAACAAGAAGGAATAGAAATTAAAAATGAAAATGGGCGAATTTTTGCTGAATTTTTAATCGATAATCTACAAGGCGGAACAACATATGTTGTAAATGAAGTCTTTTTAGATAAAGATCCAAGTAAAAATGTTGCAGAAAATAATTTAAAATTAAAATTTTCGTCTAATATTAACGGCGAAAAAAGAAGATTTACCACTAAAGGAATTTTGGATAATATTTATTTTGAAACAAATTCGGATAATAATGTTAGTTATTTATTTTTAGGTTTTAAAAATTCATTTCCTAATTCAGATGCTTTATCGTTTGAGAGAAAAAATGTAACAGTCGAACTTGTTGATATTGATAATCCAAATGAAAAACCATATCAATTAAATGCCACAATTTTAAATAATTCTATTTATTTTCATTTTGATTTTGTGGAAACACGTGACAGACATTTTTCTGATCTTTTTCCAAATTTTTATCTACTTCCAATAAATAAAGTTTATAAAATTAAATCGGTTATTATAAAAAACTATAATACTTCTAAAAATGATGGGGAACTATTAAATGTTTCTCCTTTAATTTTTGTAGAAAAAATAAGAGTTTTCAATAGCAAATCTAAGGCAATTGTTTCAGAAGTTATTTCAAATCCTATTACAACCAGTCAATCAAGTTTATCAATCCAGTTTGCCAACCAAAATAACCAAGATAAATTTCGGAAAATTATGGAAGATATTAATAAAAACGAAGATAAATATCCGCAATTTGCACCCAATTATTACGAATGACGAGAAAACAAATATCCTAATATTTATTTTGATTCAGCATTTGTTAATAATTCAACATTAACTTTAAAATATCGTAAATTAGGCTCTTCTATAGTTAGCAGTGATGTTAAAAATGAAATAATCAACGAACAATCAACTGCTAGTTTTACTTTTGATAATTTAGAAATTGGTACAAAGTATATAATCGATAGTTTAGAAATTAAAAATGATAAAACTAATTCAGTAACACAAATTTTTTATAATGATCTTATGGTATCTGAAAAAGATAAAATTTTTACAACTAAAAATGGTATAAAATCACTTGAATTTTCTAACATTGAACAGCAAAAAGTAAGAGTTATTATTAATTTAGCAGATGCAACCAATGAATATGATGAAAAAGAATTTAAATTAACATATAAATCAATTACTGATGCAGGCGAGCAAGAATTTACTGTAGATTCAATTCCTAATATTCATGGTAGATTAATTCTGGATTTAATAAATTTAAATCCAAAAACAAAATATAAAATTGAAAAAGTGGAAATGTTTAATAAGCAGTCCTCTTTATATGAAAATGTTCCTTTTAGTAATTTAATAAATGAAAATGATAAAGAATTTACAACCTTAAATTAAAAATATTTATAAAAAAATATCGAGTAATTCTCGATATTTTTTACATCTATAAGCCGCGTTCTGTCCTTTATAAAAAAGTGTCAATTATTTATCTAGATTTTTACATCTTTTGCTTTTAATTCATTTTTTAAAAGCAAATTCCCCTACCTTAATTTGGGTTTCTAGCTCATGGAGTTTACCGCGTTTCACCTTAATTTAATAAGCTCGTCTCTGTGGCACTAGTCGTCTGGGCTTGGATTTATTAGATCCAACATGAACACTACTATCAATCGCAGATAGTGCTAGCGCGGACTTTCCTCTATTTTTTCAAATAGCAATTGACCGATGTATTTTTATTTTATCATATAAATGATTTATTTTTAATTTATTTTTTATTAATTTCTAGTTAAAAATAAACTTTCAATAAAGTGTTTCATATCATATTTTTGAAAAAACAGAAGAAAATCGAATATTTTTCCCAAAAAAAAAAAAAAAGGTTTTTTCGCGATTTCATCATAGGGGTATTTTATATTTTTTGCTATCGTTTATAATTTTTTCAAATATTGAAAGGGATGAATATGGCAAGAGAAAAAAATAAGAGATTTAAAAAATTATTAGCAATAATAACTTTAGGAGTAACGGGAGCAACAATCGGAGCTTCAACTATCATTCCGTTTATTTTGCGTAATTGAAAAACAATTCAGTATTACGATATTTTAGACATTAGCCAAGATAATGATAAAACTACAGATACATCTGTAAATTTTTCATTTGAATTTAGTGATTCGCATTCATTTGAACTAGAAAAGAAAGAAATTAGTGTTTCACTTTTAGAAAATCCAAATAGTGAAGAGGAAAAAGTTGTTCAAACTGGATTTGCAAGATATATAGCAGGATTAAGAAAATGAGAATTCCAATCAGATTTAGTTAATAAATTAAAAGCTGGTGAAAAATATAAAATTCAATTTAATTCTAAAGACGAAAAGAAAAAATTTAAAGTACTTAATGAAGAAAAAGCATTTGTTTCCACAAAAGCAAATGTTTTAGCATTTGAATTTAAAACTTTAACTCCTTCAGAAAAAGAAGTTAAAGTTAAATTCGCAGATAATGTTAAATCGCTTGAAAGTAAAAAAGCAGAAATTAAATATTATTATTTAGCAGATGATGGTAATAATAATTTAGTAAAAACAGGTCAAACAATAAGTGAACAAGCAATTATTGATAAAGGCGAATCGACTTTTGTATTAAAAAATTTACAGCCTTCAAGAAATTATATGATTGAAAGTGTTTCATATATTGATGATAATAAAAATAATGGAATTTTAACATCAAAATCAGTAGAAATTCCTTGAGATGAAAGAATTAATAAAGATGCATTCACAGGTGAACAAGGGCTTTTAACACCAAAAATACCTTTATTTGCTTCTAATATTCAAAAAATAAATTTAGAAACTAATAGTGTTAATATTTCTGTCGTATTTACTAAAAGATCGGGAGAATCACTGGAAGATCTTTTAACTGGCAAAAAAGCAATTTTAGAATATAAACTCAAAGGAACAGATGAAATTTTAACAGTTGAATCCCAACTAGAAGGAAGTATTTCTAACTTTGAATTAAGTGAAAAAACCAATCATAAACTTCAATCAGGAAGCATTTATGAAATCATATCTGCTAAAGTTGAAGATGCTGATGTAACTTGAAGAGAAGGAATTAAAGAGGAAGATTTTTTAATTAAAACAAAAGTTGGAGTAAGTCATTTAGAAATAAGGGATATTCATAGTGAAGGAGCAACTGTTGACATTGAAATTATCAATCAAGATAATAAAGACGATATTGCTAATTCTAAAGTTTCGTTAGATATTTATCCAACTCCAGATCATAGTGTACCTGAAGTGCAATTAAAATTAAAACCAGGAACAAATGATGTTTATATTGCTACTTTAAAATTCAACGGATTAAATCAAGGTTTTTCATATACTATCAATAATATTAAAATTTGAAAACAAAATAGCCCACTTAAAGAGGAAATTTTAAGTTTTTCAAGTGATACAATTGATGAAAGTGCTAGAAAATTCCAAACTCCTATCGGAGTTGCTGAACTATTTTTACAAGGAAAAATTAAAAGTGATCACAATTCAGCATCAATGAAATTTGTTTTTAGTCCTGCAAATAAATTTATTAATGGCAAAAATTTAATTTTAAAATATATAAAAACCTCACCTGAATTAGTATCTAAAACTTCTTCCACAAACGATGAATATATAAAAACATTAGTTAAAGGAGATGAAACTAAAGGTATTTTTACTGCCGTTGCAAAAGCGGAAAATAACTCCGTATCATTTAATTTAGGAGGCGATTTAGTTATTAATAATCCAAATGATCAAGATAAAACAAATGAATTTAAATCAACAACCCCTTTAGATCCTGGTACTATGTATGTTTTACATTCAATTGAATTTGAAGATAAAGAATTACAGCAATCAACTGGTGTTAATTTTTTAATTACAACTCCTGAATTAGTTGATAAATTATTTTTAACTTATGCCAGAATAAAATCTATTAGTTATTCAGAAATTGGGCAAACAAGCGCAAAAGTAAAAATAGATTTTTTTGATGATGCAAACTTTTTTACTACTGATAAAAATGATTGTTCTTACGATCAAAAATGTTTAGAAAAAGACAGATACTTAAAATTATTTTATCAAGCAACGAATTTACAAATTCCTGCATCATCTACAGAGTTAATACAAATTTCTGATAAAAGTGTTGAATTTCAATTAAATAATTTGCAAAAAGGAGCAAGTTATAAAATTATTGATATTCAACCATTTAGAGAAACAAATTTATTTTATAAAGACGATCTTTTATTAAGATCAGATAACGGTTTTACAACTTTAACTAATAATTTTGAAGTTCAAAGTGCTACAATCGATAATATTTCACACAATAGTGCAAATATTAGATTAGGATTCGATTTAGCAACTGATTTAGTTTTAATAGGAAAACAAGTAAAAGTAACTTATCAAGAAAAAATTATTACTCCCGCTTTAAATGCACCAGTAAATGGAAATCAAATAGCTGTAGAAAATTCAGAAAAAAGTTTTATTACAACTATTGATGAAAACGGAGAAATTAATTATAAATTAAATAATTTAAAAGAATCATCAAACTACCAAATTACCAATATTGAAGCAATTTCAGAAGAGAACTACGATTTTAATTTTTCTGAAAAAGTTAAAGAAAAACTATCATTTTATACAAAATATGTGATTAATCAAGTTAAATTCACTAATCACGCTGATACTTATGTTTATCCAACATTTACCATTAATTCTTTTGATAAAAATGCTTTAAATGACTTGCCAAATACAATTCCAGTTACTCTTTACTATACTTCTAATAATGGAATAAATAGTACTTTTTCTACTACAATTACTAAAGGGCAAGAATTTTATACAACTGAACAAATGATTGGTAATGATAAAGTTTATTCTTTTGTTATTAACTTTAAATGAGATGGTTTAGAAAAAGCGACAACTTATAAATTTGAAAACATATTATTAAATAATCAACCTATTAAATTGGCTGAAAATATTTTCGATTCATCTTCCGCTTATTTTAAAACAACTAGTCAAAAAGCAACAATTATTAATTTCCAACAAATTAACAATAGTCATACATCCGTTTTATTAGAAGCTAATTTTAATTCAGCAGTCGATTCGTTTATGAATGGTCAAGAAGTAATTGCAAGTATTTATGTATTAGAAAACGAAAGTGAAAATAATGCAGATGTAATTAGAAAAAGAGAAGTAAAAAGTCAAAATGCAACTGTTGATCAAAACGGATATTTAAGATTTAATATTGATAATTTACAGCCAGGAACAAAATATTTTGTTGAATTTTCAACAAACAATTTAGCAAATAATTCTACTTTTATTACTTTCGATCAATCTCTGAGTCAAAAAAATAATGAATATAATGCAATTTATACTAAACCAGAAGTTAGTGACATTAAATTTTCTGAAATAAGTCATTCAAGTGCTAAAATAACAATTAAATTCAAAGATGATAAAAACTTATATGATAATAAAAGTGTTTTAATTTCTTTAACTAATAAAAAAACTTTAATTACTAACGAAATTAATTCTCAGTCAAATAATTTATCTTCTGCAATAGCAAATAAAACAATTGAATTTAATGTTAATGATTTAGAAAAATATAGTGATTACCAAATTTCTTCTATTAAAGTGCAGTTGGGAAACGGAATTTATGAAGATGTTTTAATTAATAGTTCAGTTAATAAAGAATTTTCTACTCCTTTAGGTTCTGTATCTATCGCTACAAAAGAGGCTATTCAAATAACTCAAAATAGTGCTAAAGTTTCCTTTACTTTTTCTGATAGCGATTATTTTTTAGTTAATGAAAGTGTTGATTTACTTTTAAGTAGTAGTAAAAATGATACTGAAAGTGAAATTACAAATGTTAATTCAACTATCGAAAATAAATTCGGGAAATTAACCGCTAGCTTTAATTTAAATGATTTACCTGAAGGAACAATTATTAAAGCTAGTTTATCATTTAACAAAAATATAAATAATCAAAAAGTTATTCCTTTAAATAATGAAATTACTTTTACAACTTTAGGAGTAATTGATAAAATTAAATTAAGTAATATAACAGAAAATAGTGCAACTGTTAAAGTGGAATTTAAAAATGATAATCAAGAATTAGAAAATAGCTTTAATAATAAAGTTGCAATTATTAAATTTGCTTCTGAATTTAATGGAACAATTAAAACAGCAACAGCTACTATAGTAGATAATCAAGCAACATTTAATTTAACTAATTTAGAAAAAGTTACTAAATACATTTTCCAAGATCTTCAAATTCAAAAGGATAATACAAATAATTATCAAGAAATTTTATTAAGTGGTGCATTTAATAATCCTGCACTTGTTCAAGAAAATAGTACTGAAAGAGTTAAAGAATTTACCACCTTTGCTACAAGTGCAACCGTTGTTTCTATCAATTCTATAGCTAATACAAAAACAACTTCCTCATTAGATTTAGCTGTTAGTTTTAACAGAATTACTGATGCATTTTTAGCAAATAAACAAGCATCAATTACTTATAAAAATAAAAAACAACCTTCGCAATTAATTACAAGCGACAAAGTGCTAATCAACCCTGATTCTAATTCGGCAATTTTTAGTTTAACTAATTTACCTGAAGGTGATGTTTTTGAAATTGATTCTGTTAATATTGATAATATTAATGTTCAAATGCAACCAAGTGTTGAAAAAACATTTGCTACTTTACCGGTTGTTTCTAATGTACAATTTACTGTTCCTAATTCAGATGCAAGCGATAATCAAATTGGTATTAAAATTACTTTTAATGATGATTTAAATTCATTAAATAATAAAAGAGCAAGAATTTATTTAGTTTCAAAAGAAACTCAAATTCAAAACGTTTATACTTCAGCAGTTGATATTAATAATAATTCAGTTTCATTTAGTATTACTACTGGATTAAGTAAATTAAATAACTACATACTTGATAGTGTTGTAATTGATGGAATTAATGTTCAATTTAATAGTAGTTTAACTAATCCATCAACTAGAACATTTAAAACAACAGCTAAAAAGGCGACTATCGAAGATATTAGAATTATTAATTCAGCAAAAGATCAAATTGATATGGAAGTGGTATTTAATCCAATTACCGATTGATATTTATTAAATAAAAAAATAAAAATGAATTTTTCTGGAGATTCAAAAACTTTTATAACTAAAGAATTTACAATAAATTCACAAGGAGTTGCATATTTTAGCATCAATAATAGTGCTATAACTAATGGCTCAACTTTAGAATTTGGTCGAACATATACAATTGATAGTTTTGAACTAAACGCTGATGAAAATGCTGATAATAATACAACAATATTAATTAAAAATAATTTAACAAAACAGTTTTCTACTGCTTCAATTGTTCAAAGTCTTAGTTTTGAAAATCAAAGCGAAAATGCCTTGACTGTGTCGGTAAATTTAGAATCACAAGATACTACATTATTAACTAAAAAAGCCTATATTAGTTATTTAAATTTAGAAACAAACACTTTATCGCAACAAGAAAGTGCAAATTTTATTGATGGTTCTAATAATGTTAAATTTAATTTAACCAATTTAATTAAAGATGTTCCTTATACAATTTTAGGTATTTCTATTGATCGTCCAACCGCTTCTTATTTAGATTTTAATACTTCAATTAGTGAATCACAAAAATCCTTTAGAACTGTTCCTGCTACTGCAACTATTACCTCAATTGTTTATAGATGATTAGATGATGAAAAATATAGAATGTTAGTTACATTAAATTTTGATTCAACAGTTGATGCATTTATGAATAATAAATCATTAAAATTAAAATATAAAAAAATTGAGCCAGGATTTACAACTGCACATACTGATTCAATTACTGTTTCACTAAAAAATAGCCGTAATATTGTTGTTAGAGCTTCATCAATTCAATTTGAATTACAAGGTTATGTCGATCAAAATACAGGAGAAGCAATTTATAATTCATCCGTTTCTAATCCTTCCAGTTCCAATATTAATAAAATTTTATCTTCCTCCTTTACTAATGATTTACAAACAACAGAAGCTAATTTTAAAGGACTAGTTCCTGGTTCGCTCTATGAAATTGAAGAAGTTACAATGGTTGATCCTATGCAAGAAGGAAATGTTAATATTCTTTTTGCAAATTCCATAACTCAAGCTGAAAAACAATTTACAACACCCGCTTCTGTATTAGATTATTATGTTGATCCAGGTAATGCTCTTAATGATGAGGTAGAAAATGGCTTTAATGCTACAATTTATGCAACTTATAGTTCGCAAGTTGATTTAACTACTTTACCATTGTCTGATATTAAAATTGGTTTATTTAACTTAATTTCCACTAGATATGAAGAATTTAATGCTGAACAAGTAACTAAATTGCAATCTAATAATCAATCGGGTAATGTTTATCGTGTTAAATACCGTACTTTATTGCAAAAACAAGCAAGATATGAAATTGCTAATTCCACCATTCAATCAAAAAATGTATTACAATCAAAAGTAATTAGATTAAGAAATCAAGATGGTCCTGAAATTACACCAAGATTTAATACTCAAGGAAATAAAGTAACAGTTTCTCAAATTGAATATACTCAAATTGAAAAAAATCGTGTTAAAGTATTAATTTCTCTTGTTCCAGCCAACGAAAATATTGCTAGAACCGATGGAACTTTATCAGTCACTTATGCCCCTACAAATAATTTAAGTTCTCAAAAAACTATTAATAATTTAAAAGTTGATGCTAATTCTCAAAAAATTGAATTTACTATTGATAATTTAAATGAATCAACAAGTTATACAATTAAAGCATTAAATTTTGACGGATTTACTTTAAGTGGCAATACACCAGCAAGAACTGCAGGAAGTGCAACTTTTAATCCATCTGTTAAAAAAGAATTTTATACCAAATCAGTTATAGAAAGATTTGAAGTATCTAATGTGCATGAAACAAGTGCAACAGTAAAAGTATTTTTAAGTGGAGATGTATCCCATTTAAATAATAAAAGTGCAATTATTAATATTTCTAAAATTAATGATGCAAGCTCGCTTTTATCATTCGCCTCTAATGCAACATTTAATAGTACAGATAAATCGATTGAATTTAATTTAGATAATTTAGAAAAAGAGCAAGAGTATAAAATCTTAAATTTAAATTTTGACTCAGTTTTATATGATTGAAAAGCAAATGTTACTGAATTAGAAAATAAATTTAAAACTATTGGAGAAACTTCTTATATTAATAATTTACAATTTACTGTTAATGGCCCAAGTAAGGCAAACGAAAATAATGCAGTAATAGTAAAAGCGAGTTTTTTACCAAGAGATATTTATATGAATAATCGGCAAGTAGAATTAAACTATCAATTATTAAATAATCGAAATCAACCAACGGGAATGATGCTAAAAGCTAGTGCTACTGTCAATAATGGTAGTGCGACATTTGATTTAACTAATAGTATTAAAGATGGAGAAAAATACATTGTCCAATCAATGGTAAATGTTAATCCATCGCCAGGACAAAGTGCTTCGACTATTACTATAGATTCTAATATTAATAAAATATTTAATTCTTATTCAATTGTTAATGAAATTTCAGCAAATCCTGATGAAGAATTTGCTGTTATAACATTAACATTAAAAGATTATGATGGCAAAAGAAATGTTTCTAAACAAGTTTCCGTTACTATTAATAATATTCAAGAAACATTTACTTCAACAATTGAGGGAAATCAAAGTTTTACCTTTGTTGCTCGTAATTTAGCTAAAGAAACATCTTATACAATAAATTCTGTTTCAATTGATGGAAAAACACTGAATTTTTCCGATACTGCTGAAAGTCAAAAAACTTTTACTACATTAGGAAATAGTGCATCAATAGTAAAAATTGAGCAAAAAGAATTTACAATAACTAGTTCAAAAGTAAAAATTACTTTTGCTAATAAAGATAAATATTTAAATACTAAACAAGTAAAACTGAAATATAGAGAAGTAAATGCAACTAATAACGGTGCTGAAAAAATCAGTAATTCAGCATCAGTTATTACACTTGAAAATGATCTACCGGTTGTTGAATTTACTTTAAATTCTCCAGAAATAAGTGATTCTAAAAAATATGAAATATTAGATTTAGTTTCAGAACCAGATTCAAATGCTATTGACTATAGCATTTCTCCATTGATTAACAGCATTGCTCCCGATTCTATTTATTTTGAAACTAAAGTAAAACAACCACAAGTTCATTCAGTAGAAATTGTTAAAACAACAAACCCTGAAGGTTTTGAAAATAGTTATTTATCAACTGTTAAATTATCATTTAACGATCCACAAAATATCGTTAATACTAACTTAATTAATGACTGAACTTTTGATTTATTTAATAATAGAAACAATTCAAATAGTAAATCAAAAGTAACTGATATTAATTTTGTTAATCGCCGATTTGAAAGAGATGAACAACAAGGAAAAACCAATGTCTTTTTTGATATTAAAGGTGATGCTAAAAAATGATTAGCTATTGATAATTATCTTGAAATAAAAAAATTTACTTACTTTGATAATTTAAGTAAAACAAATTCAGTAGAAAGTGTTGGAACTGTAAAAGTTTCTGGTGATGTTAGTGTTCAATTAAACAACAGTAATGCTTTAAAATTAGTAACACAAGAAGATTATTTAATTGATTCAGTAAATGGAATTATTTCAACAGGATTTGATTTTGAATGAAGAATTAAAGTTTATGATCCAAAACGAATTTTAACTAACTTCGGAACTGAATTTGGTGGTTTTGGTAATAATCGGCAAATTCAAAATGCATCAAATAATTCAATTAATTTCCAAGTTCTTGCTAAAAGAGGACTTTTAAATTTAAAAGGTATTGGTGGAGGGCGTGGAAAAACTAATACTACATTAGAAAACACCGATCCATTAGAAAATTGAGGAATTGCTTACAATAATAAAGTTCCAAAAAGAGGCGATCCTATTTATGATAAATATGATAAATTGACAAAATGAGAAGATGGTTATTCACTTCCTGATCCAAATGAAAAAGCTTCAAGAATGTACGGAGATAATACAGGAACTAGAATAGAATTATTAGCGCCTAATATAACACAATGAAAATTTACTAATTCAAGTGATTGATTAAATGTTTCTGAATATTTAAAAAGAGATATTGTTTATATAAAAAGAAATGCTTCAGATCAAAATTATGCCGATTTAAAAATTCATATAACAGCTGGAAAAACTAACTTTTTAACAGCTAAAATTCTTAAATTAGATTTAGATTTATTTATAATCAAAAATCAAAAACCATTATTTGCAAGAAGAACAAATAAAACTTGAGAAACATATGCATCACAAAGTGTTACAGGAGAAGGTAAAAACTTTTTAGGTTCTGACTATCGTTATATAACTAGTGGAATTAATAAAAGATGAGAGTTAGGACTGGCACCTGTAATTAGAAATGATAATGGTGTTGTTGACCAACAAGCCTTTGGGCTCTTGACTACTCAATACGATAATGTAACTGGAGATTATACTGTTATTATTAAAACTCCTACTTCAAGTAGAGATGATGGAAGTAGATGATATTCAGCACCGCCAATACAATTATTTACAATGTTTATAAATGAAGAGGGAGATCTTTATATTTTTGGTGGTAAAGATGGTAAGGGATTAGATATTTTCCAAAATGGATTCGCCAATAAAGGAAATGGAAGAGATGTTACTGGAATAGGATTAAGATTTAATTTAAAAACCAATTCTATACCAGATAGTCAAAAACCAAAAAATGGTGAAAAATTAAGATTTGTAGGAGTATTTGGAACCCCTTATTCAAACGATATAACTCAAAGGGCAGATTTTATTTACTTTTTCAACTGATATGATTTAAATTTAGCATATTCAGAAATAACTTACACAAAATAAGGGAGAAATATGAAAAAAATAAAAAACAAAAAAGGCTTAATTTTAGGTGCAACATTAGGTTCTAGTATTGGAACGGCTGCCGGTTTAATTCCGCTTTTACTAAGAGATTTTGAAAAAAATGAAGTTATTAAAGTGCATGAATTTCAAAGTTCAAATGTTTTTCAAAATGGTGCAACTATTGATTTTAAATTAGATAATGAATCTATGTCTGAAAACGTTTATGAAACTTTAAAAAACAATCCAGATTTAAATATTAATATTTTAGAGCATTCATCAAGAAGAATTTTTGATACTCAAAAAATTAAATTTAATGAAAATAAAAAAAGCTATTCAGTTGATTTAAAAAATCTAGAAGCAGGAAAAATTTACACTTTTCAAATTTTAGATTTAAACAGAGTAAATTATACTTTCGATATTCACCAGGACTCTTCATTTATAATTACTAAACCAGAAGTTAAAACAATTAATTATCAATTTAATCAAAAACAAGTAGATATTAAAATGCTATTTGCTGATGAAATGCTAGCATTAAATGATCAAGAAGTAGAAATTACAATAAAAAAAGCAAGCGATCCTAATGTTGTATTAACTACAAAAGCAAAAATAACTTTAACTGAAGAAGTTGATCAATTATCTAATAAACGCAATGTCCCCTCTTTAACAGCTAAATTTGAAAATTTAGAAAGAAATACCGATTATTATATTGATAAAATTGCTACTAGTACAGATGTAATTGCAATTAATAGAAATGCTAAATCAGAATTTCGTACCGCCATTGCCAGAACTGAGTTACAAAAAATTAATGTTGTTAGTCGCAGTGAAACATCTACTACTTTAGATTTATATTGAAATAATGAAGATCAAGATGTAGAAAATAAATTTATTAACATTTATTATGCTCAAAGAGAAAAAAATAGTGATGGTTCATATAGTTATAAAAATCTTAATGTTTTAAATAAAGTTCAAATAACTAAAGTGATTGAAAATAATTTAAATAAGGAAGTTGAAGTATATAAAACTACAGTTAATATTGATAATTTAATTCCAGGAACTTCATATGAAATTATTAAAACCGCTTCGTTAAATTATTTAGAAAATTCAGAAATTGTTCAAGCAGTTATTCCGCAAAATATCCAAGATCAATGAGTTTTTTCAACAAGAGCTGTTGTTGAAAGTATTAAAGTTGATACAGAAGTAGAAAAATCAGCATTTGTAACAGTTAAATTTAAAGATGATTTAGCTACTGAAAATAATCAGACTATTTATTTAAAATATAAAGCAGAAAACGAAAGTGATGATCAAATTAAAACAGTTAGCGAATTAGCAGTTGGAAATTTTGCTCGTTTTAATTTAACTGATTTGCAGGGATTAGTTAACTATTCAATTTTAGAAATTGGAAGATTGGAAAATTTTGATAATAAAATTACAACTCCGTTTTTATATAAAGATACATTTGATGAAAATCAAAAACATTTTATTCCAACAATTTCCAATATTTTAATAACTGATATTAATTTTGATAGAAATAAAACTGGCGAAACCAATACTAAAGCAACTGTTGATTTTAATCCAACTCATGAATTTTTAGTTGGAAGAAAAGCGAGAATAAATTTTTCTGAATTTGCTAGCGATCAAGCAATAATTTATCCAAATAATGAAAATTCTGCTAGAGTTGAAGGGATAGAAATTAAAAAGGAAAATGGACGAATTTTTGCCGAATTTTCAATTGATAATTTACAAGGTGGGACAACTTATGTTGTAAATGAAGTTTTTTTAGATGATGATCCAAATAAAAACATTGTTGAAAATAGTTTACAATTAAAATTCTCTTCTTCTATTAGTGCCAATAAAAGAAGTTTTACTACTAAAGCCGTTTTAAATGATATTTATTTTGAAAGTAAAGATCCGCTTGTTGATTTATCATTAAATTTTAAAAACTCTTTTGCACCTTCTGATCCTTTATCGTTTGAAAACAAAAGGGTAACAATTAAATTTGTTGATATTGAAAGTCCAAATGCTCAAGAACAGCAAGAAACAACAACAATTTCAAATAACTATGCTAGATTTGAACTAAAAAATTTAAAACCTGATAAAGTTTTTGAAATTAAATCAGTTAGCATAGAAAATTATAATACTTCCAATAATAATGGAGAATTACTGGATATTTCCCCTTTAATTACTCCTGAAAAAAGAAGATTTTTCACCACTGCTAATACAGCGGTAATAGCTTCAGTTACTTCAATGGCAAAAACTATTAATAATTCTAGTTTAACTATTCAATTTGTTACTGAAGATTTAGGACAGCAATTTTTAAATACAATTAAAAATGATGGAACAAATAATAATCAATATGCCCAGTCCTATTTTGATTCAACATTTATTAATAATTCAACATTGATATTAAAATATCGTAAAGTAGGATCATCAATTGTAAGTGATGATGTTAAAGAAGCGATAATAAATGATCAATCAACCGCTAGTTTTGATTTTAGCAATTTAGAAATTGGTACAAAATATGTTATTCATAGTTTAGAAATTAAAAAAGATCAATTTAATAATATAGGTAAAAATGTACCCAAAGTTATTTATAATGATGCAACAGTTTCAGAAAATGATAAAGTTTTCACCACCAAAAATGGTATTAGATCAATTGAATTTGATAATATCGAACAGCAAAAAGCAAGAGTTATTATTAATTTAGCAGATGCAACTAATGAATATGATAAAAAACAATTTAAATTAACATATAAAACAAATACAAATACAGGTGAGCAAAAAATTACTAGCGAATTAGTTACCAATATTAATAATCGATTAATTTTTGATTTAGCTAATTTAAATAAAGTAAGTAAATACACAATTGAAAAAGTAGAAATGTTAAATGAACAAACATCATCCTTTACGTCTCTCCCGTTTAATAATTTAATAACTGAAAATAATAAAGAATTTTGAACAAATTTTACTAGTGCAACTGTACAATCAATTAATCAAACTAATAAATCGTTAAATAGCGCAACTGTTGAAGTTACATTTAATAATGAAGATGAAGCTATATTTACCCACAATTTCCCTTTAAAAATGAAATATCGTTTATTATCGGGTGTTAATAATGAAGTAGATTTAGAAGCTGATGGAACTATTAATCAAGCAGATAAAAAATTTACTTTTAATCTTGATAATTTACAAGATGGTTCGACATATTATATAACCGGTTTTGTTTTAAAAACCAAAGATAATGATAATATCGAAATCATTGATGATAGAACAATAGCAGTTAATTATATTTCATTACCAGAAACTCAAAAACAAATTTCTACTACTGCGACATGAAATTATGTTAATGTAGAAACATTTTATGAAGCATCAGCGGTAATTTATGTAAGTTTTAAAGATTCAAAAAGAGAAATAATTAATAGAGAATTAAAAATTGAAGCACAAGAGGTTGACGATAGTAATATTCCAACTGGACAAATTTATTCTAGTGTTGCAAATTCTGAAGGTGGATTATATATTTTCAATTTAACAAATTTACCTAAAACTAAAAAAATGAAGGTAATAAATGTTAAATATAATGATAATAATCAAGCTATAGATAAAACTACTGATCAAGAAAAATTAGCTGAATTAGAAACAAATTCATTTTTCACTGTTAAGGCAACAAATATTAATATAACTCAAATTCAAGCAAGTAATGAAACAGATACAAGTGTAAGATTTACTTTAACAATTGATAGTAAAGATAATTTTGCAAATAATAAACAGGCAATATTAAAATATCGCGGTTTAGATTCAACAGAAATTCATACTTTTGATCAACCTAAAATAACAATTGCAAATAACCAAGCAATTTTTGATTTAAATAATTTAAAACCAGGAAATCGTTATGAAATTGTTGATTTTATAGTTGATGATTATCAAACAAATATTATCAATTTACCAACTAGTGAAAAAATTGCTTATACAACTAATGTAGTTGAAAATTATCAAGTTTTACAAACTTCAGACACTAGTGTTAGATTAGTGGTATCAATTGCTGATTTATCTAGAAGAAAAAATGATTATAATGTTAAACTTTTTTATAAATTAAAAAATGATGTTAATAACACAATTATTGAAACTAATGCAGTAAAAATTAATAATGGAGTAGCAATTTTCAATTTATCTAGTTTAGCAAAAGCATCAACATATGTAATTGAAAGAGTTGAAATTTCCGATGCAAATAATTCAAATAATTTTTCTACTTTAAAAGAAAGTTTAGCACCAACAGTATCTAAAGAATTTACTTTAGTACCGCAATTAGTTACAATTAATGCACTAAATGTATCGGTAAACCACGATAATGCAATTGTTATAATTGAAGCACCAGAATCTGATGCATATTTAGAAAATCGGCAAGTAACTTTAGTTTGAAAAAAACAGGGTGATCAAAACTTTAGTCGAGCAACTAGTAATTATGCTATTTCAACAGTTAATGGCTCTAAAAAAGTTAGTGCAACATTTAATTTATCAAATTTAGAAGCTGGATCAATTTATTCAATTAATAGCCTTGAAACTGATCAAATTGAAAAAACAGTTTTTGATTTAAATATTAGTGATGAAAGTAAAAAAATCATTACTTTACCTGAAATTTCCAAAATTTCATCATTTGCTTTTTCGGAACTAAATTATAAAGTTAATTTAATTTTAAAAGATCCACTTTCAGGTACAGGCGATTCTAAATCATATGATAATCGACAATTAACTTTAACTTACTATGAAAAAACTAATCCAAATACAGAATTTACAGTAAATAGTAATGTAAATCTTTCTAGTGCTGAATTTGATATTAATAATAATTTAGTTAAAGGTAAAACATATGTAATAAAAAGCATTAGAGAAAATACTAATTCAACTGATTTAACTTTTAATGCTTCAATTGATCAAGCACAAAAAGAATTTACTGTCATTCCTAAAACAGCTAATTTAGAGTTTATTGAATATAGTAATATTACTAATAATTCAGCAACTGTAACTCTTAAATTTGCAAAATCTGAAGATGGTTATTTATTTGAAAAGAATAAAAGCACTCAAATTGAATATCGTAGTAGTGATCATGATACTAATAAACTTTCTAATAGTGTTAATCCAACAGAAAGTGGTAATTATATAACTTATAGTTTTGATTTAAATGATTTAGGCCATGGAGCAAATGTTAGAATTATTAAAGAAATTATTCCTGATATTACCATTTATACAAAAGGAACTGCAACTAACAAAGAGTTTAATACTTTAGCAACTGTTAATTCAATTAGAAATTATAAACACGAATTAGAAAATAAATGAAATGTTGAATTAACATTAAAAGATTTATTAGCTTCTTCAGAAAATAGCAATTTAAAAATTGAGTATTTTAAAGTAGCTGAACCGCAAACTATTTTAACTTCAAATCTTTCAAGAGTTAATTCAAATAAAGCAAACTTTGTTTTAGAAAATTTAGAAGATTTTACAGATTATAAAGTTAAAAATGTATATTTAGTTGCAAATAATAATCAAAGTCAACTAGAATTAGAAAATAGCATTCAAGAAAGTGATAAAACATTTAAAGTAATTCCACAAAAAGTAGTAGTTAGTGAAGTTGCTAATCGTCAATCAACAACTAATAGTGCATCATTTTCGCTATATTTTGATGAAAGTGATAAAAATTATTTAAAAACATATACTAATATTACTTTAAATTACCGTTTAAAAGGAACAGAGCAAATTAAAACAATTAATTCAGTAATTAGCGAAGATCCTATTAATAATAAATTAAAAGCAGATTTTAATTTTACTGTTAATAATGATGGTTTTATTCAAGGTTCATATGAAATGGTTTCACTAAATTTTTTAAATGATAATTTTACATCGGATGTAGTTAATGTAAATAATCCACATCGTGTAAGAGTTTATTTTGGCGAAACAATCAATTCATTAGATAGAACATTTTCAACTGTTGCCGATGTAAAAGAAATTAGTAGTACAACTAGTGATCAAAGTGCAGAAATTATAGTGCAAATTAACGATCCATCACAAATATATGTCGGTTTAGAAACTAAAATAGTTTATACTATTAATAACAATAATCAAGAAATAATTAGTGAACCAAGTAATATGAACGTTGGTCAAGCAGGAAAATCAGAGGCAGTTATTTATTTAAATAATTTAGAAAAAGCACAAACTTATTCAATTAAAAAAGTGTTATTAAACCAAGTGCCAATGCCTTTTGACCAGCAATTTAATAATGATCAAAAAATATTTAAAACAACTGCTAAAAATGCTACTGTTGTTGCAAAAGAAGTTAATAATACTTTGGAAACTGAAAGTGCTACAGTAACATTAAAATTTGATTCAGTTGATAAATTTATTGTCGGAACCACTAATGTAGTTCCTAACTTAGCTGCCCAGCAACTCTATTTAATTTTCTCCTCAAATACCACAGGACAACAATTTAAATCAGCGCAAACAACAGCCACTTTAAATAATAATGATGCTCAAATTACTTTTAATTTAACTAATTTAAATCCTGGTGATAGTTATACCATTATTAGTTTAACAGAAACAGAAAATGGCATTTTAGATCCAAATAATGTTAAATATACATTTAAAGATACTGTTGATTTAAATTTCAAAACTAAGCCAGCAATTGGAACAATTAATAAAAATACTGATGTAGAAAAAACTGCTAGTTTAACTTTCCAAGTGATTGATAATGATAATTTAATTAATTTAAATCAACAAGGAGTTGTTAATTATAAACATGTTGCAACTAATCAAACTTTCACTCAAACATTTAATTATGATCAAAGAAATTCATTTACATTAGAATTAAATAATTTACAAAAAAATAGCGACTATGAAATTACTTCTGTTTCTATTGGAAATGAAAATTATGATTTTGCTTCAACAGCAAATAATGAAATGAATAAAAGATTTAAAACTAATTACAAAACAGCTGATGTTACAATTAATGCTAATAATGATTATCAAGAATCAACAGGTAGATTTACTTTAAATTTCGGTCAGTATGATGATTTTTTAAATGATGGTTGAAATGTTAATATTAAATATACAACTAGATTTAATATTAGTGAAATTATTTCTTATCCAACTCCTGTTTCAATTCAAAATAAACAAGCAGTATTTGATGTTTCGAATTTAAAAGGCGGAGAAACATATGAAATAACTGAAGTAATTTTCTCTAAAGCTAACGGTTCATTTATAACTGCTAATTTAACTAATAAAAATAATGATGTAGCTTGAATTAAAACAAAAGCAAAAGTTGCAAGAATTAGAACAATTTCTAATTTCCAAGATACGACAGTTAATACTTTCAATAATTCACAAGCAATAGTTGATGTTGTTTTTGATAATAATAATTTAAATTTAGCAGCTAATGATAATGTGTCCATAACCGTTTTAACTTCAAATAACATTCAGTCAACAGGATCAAAACACCAAACAACAGCAACTACAGCAGTAATGGTAGATAATAATAATAATAATAATAATAATACAACCGCATCCTTTTTAATAACAGATTTAGTTCCTGGATTAGAATATAAAATTGTTAGCATTTCAAAAGTAGGCGGAACTACAATTGCTTTTAATGACGAAATTAATTCAGACACCCATGAACAAAGAAAATTTAGAGCATTTGTTAGCAGAGCATATTTAAGAGATAATGAAAATATTGAATATAGCAATATTACTAACAATTCAATAACTGTAAAAGTTCCATTTAAAGACGATTTTGTTGTTGAAAATCAAAAAGCTTGAGTAACTTATACAAAAAACGACGGTTCATCAGAAGTTTTCCGTTCAAATGAAGTAAATATCAATTCGCAAACAAAAGATGCCACATTTAATTTAACTAATTTAGATGGGGGAATTGAATATCAAATTACTGGTATAACTGTAATTCCAGCATTTGTTAGTGTTGCTTCAAGTGATTTATTAACTCATAATGACATTTTTAAAACAAAACCTGAAATTTCAGCAGTTGTTAGTGAACCAATTAATCAAACTAGTCAAAAAGTTAAAATTAGATTTTTTGATGCTGGTGATTATATTGATAATAAAACCTTTAAAATTAAAGTAGTTAAAAAGAACAATCCAGCTCAAGCATATTATGCTAATGCTAGTGCTAATACTAATGCTGAAGTTGATTTTACAGTTACAGGATTAGAAAAAAATACCGAATATCTTGTATCAGAAATAACTGATACAACAACAAATGAAGTTATTCAATTTAGTAAAATATTTGCCCCTGGTAGTGAATATGCTTTAACAAAAGAATTTAGAACAGTTATTGATAATATTGATGTTACTTTCAGCGGGCAACAAGATTCTGATATAAAAATTGATGGTTCAAAAGTTAAATTCACCTTTGATGCAAGTGTTGGCCAAAAACTTTTAGATAAAACATTAAGTTTAACTTATCAAAAATTAAGTACAGGTGCTCCAACTGGTAATTTTATTACTTCGCCAATTAATATTCGCTTAAACCAAGCAAATATTAATAGTAATAGTTTTGAATTTGATTTAACCAAAGAATTTGATAATCTCGAATCTGGAACTGAATATAAAATTATCAGAATTAATGATTTAGCTCAAAGTTATGAAAGAGTTTCATTTACTATCAATAAAACAAATAATTCCCATTATGATTTTTCAACATTTAGAGCAGAGCCAAAAATTTTAACAATTACTCCTTTAAAACCTGAGAAAATATCACTAGTTGATGTTGGAGATGATCAATATTCATATTCTAATAAATTTAGATTTACTTTTGATGATCCTAATCACTCTTTAAATTGAACCACTGTTAATAGTTGATCAGCAACAGTTTCATACACAGAAAACGGAAGACAAATAAATATTCCAAATAACAGAATAAGAATTAGTCAAGAAATTCCTAATACATTAAGTCCGAATATGATTGTTGATATTATTAGCGATGATATAAGAACATATATTGGTAAAAAACTAACATTTACATTTAGAGATATACAATATACTAAAAAAACTAATAATACTCTTTCTTCAAAATTTAATGTAAATACCGATTACAAAAATGATCCATTAACATCATTGATTAAAACTCAAATTGTAGTAGAAGAAATTTTATATCCAAGATATAGTGGTTCTCAATGAATGGGATTCACTTTAAGAGTATATGATCCATTACAAATATTACAAAATACTCCTACTAATAATCCTTGAGGTACAGCTGATACTTGAACAAGAATAACAAGTCCTTATCCAGTTGCTTTGGGACTGGAAGTAACTAATGCTTTTGGTTCTGATGGTTTTACATATAATAGTGATGGTGCACCTATAGGCAATGGTTTATTTGCGGGCGAATGAGAAAGATGAAGAAGTACATGAGGAATAGGTAAAAATAGTAATTTTAGATTAAGACAAGATCACAAAAGATTCCGTGGTAATTTTAGTAACTTCTATGGTTCGGTTGATAGAATTTCGATAAAAAGGGAAAAAAGCAATCCAGATAAATATGCTCATTTGTCCATTTTATTTAATATGGATGCAGCTGGTTCTGCAAATCCTCCACAAAATACATTTGCTAAATTGTTAAGAATTAAAAGAGATTCGGTTATAAGTATTTTATCTTTAGTTGAAAGTAATGCAACAGGAAATCAAGATGGATTTTTAACAGATGTAACAAGCGGAATAACAGTATTATCTGAAAAGTTAAATGAAAATTATATGTATATAAATCCTACTTTACCTGGATGACATTCTAATAATAGAGGTTTAGGTGTGGATTATGCTAAAGCTGTATTCACAAGTCATGGCGATAAACTTAATATTATTGAAAGGCCTTTAAATTTAAATTCGAATATAGATAATAACGGTCAATATCTTAGAATTACTCGTACCAGTTTTGACCAATCTAACAATCAATTTACAGCGCATTTTGAAGGTCCATGACCTGACGATTATTTTAAACATACAAGTTATGCAGTATTTATCGATCCAACTACTGGTAATTTATATTTTGCAGGTGATGAAAATGCTCATGCTTTACCACTTGTAAGAACAGCTGCTTATTCAAAAACTTATCATTTAAATATTTGGTGATTACCAGGCGATCAAAAAGCACCTATTAATAAAGAATTAAGATTCATCGGTTTATGAACACAATCTAACGATTTGCATAATAGGGTTTTCAATGTTTTAGTTGATGAAAGACATTATGACGATGTTATGATCAGCATCCGTTTAACACATTAATTTTATTTATAAATGATACAGCATTAATTTGCTGTATTTTATATTATTTTTTAATTTTTTTGTAAAAAAATAAATTTTTTTTTATTTTTAAAATTAGATTTTTACAAAAAAGATAATTAAGGCAATTAATTTATATTTATTGGCTATTTTTGGTATAATTATTTTATTTTAATAAAATTACTGGTTTATTTTTTTGAACTCACTTAATCAAAAAAAAAAAAAAAAAGCCCGAAATTTTAAGTAAATTTATGATAAAAATAAAGGAAAATATTATGGAAAAGCAGAAAAGTAAAAAAACAAGAAAACTTCTAGCAGTTGTTTCACTTGCACTTGGCGGGGCAATAATTGGAAGTTCAATTCTAACCCCGTTTTTTGTTCTTAAAAATTGAAGATCTATTCAATATGACATCGTTGATATTAAACAAGATTTTGTAAACACCACCGATAAAAGTCTTTCGTTTAAATTTCAATTCAACGATTCCGATACATTAAAGCTAAATAGAAGAGATATTAATGTTGCATTAATTGAAAATCCTGATGATCAAGAAAAAAGGAAAGAAGTTCAAACTGGAGTTGCACAATATTTGGTCGGCGAAAGAAGTTGACAGTTTCAATCTGATTTACAAAATAAATTAAAAGCAGGAACTAAATATGAAATTGTATTTAAAGGTCCAGAAAGAAAATTTGGTGAAGAAAAATTAAAATTCAATGTTGTTAACTCTGAAAGTAGATTTATTTTTACTAAAGCCAATGTTAAATCATTTGAATTTGAAAATATTAGCCCATCTGAAAAGAAAGTTATCGTTTCATTTTCAGATGATGTTAAATCACTAGAAAATAAAAATGCAACTTTAAGATATTATTATGTTACAGTTGATTCAGAAGGAAAAGAAATTAAAACTCAAGATAGTAAAGTTTCAGAAAATGAATCTGCTAAAATTATTGATAATAAAGCAACTTTCGTTTTAAAAGGTTTAGTACCAAATAGAAAATATGTTATTGAATATGTTGCCTATTATAATGATGGTAAAGATAATGGGATTTTAAATAATAATGATATTTTAATTCCATATTCAGAAAATGTTGTTGCCGATACTATCAATACTTTTCAAACAATTAATAAAAAGATTTATGCAAGTAAAATTAGTTACCTTAATGTATTAACTAATAAAGCGCAAGTAATGATCGGACTTTCAAAGGCGAATGATGAACCAGAAACATCATTAAATGGTAATCGTGGTGTATTAAAATATAAATTAAAAGGAACAAATGAAATAAAAGAAATTGAATCACAGTTGATTCAAGATACTATTATTTTTGATTTTAATGCTTCAAATGAACAAAAAACTCTTTTAGAAGGAAGTATTTACGAAATTATTTCTGTTGAAATTGATAATGCTGATGTCGAATGATCGCAAACAGTTATTGATTCAAAAAATAAAATTAATGCTGTTAATAGCAATAATCAATTATTTTTAGAAACAAAAGTCGGAGTTTCTAATGTTTTATTATCAAATGTTCAATCAAGAACAGCAACTGTTACTTTAGAAATTATTAATCAAGATAATAAAGATAAATTGGAAAATTCTTCAATTGAAATTTCTTTAGATCCATTTAATGAAAAAGCAATTGCTAAACAAACATTAGTGAAAAAACCAAATACTGATAATGTTTATGTAGCAACATTTAACGTTGAAGGATTATCACAGGGAATCAATTATGCAGTTGATCAAGTTAAAGTAACATTAAATGATCAAGAAAAAACTGTTTTAAATATTCCATTTATCGATAAATACAATGAAAAAAGTTCTAGATCATTTACAACATTAGTTACTGATGCTGAAATTTTAATTCAAGGAACTATTGCTGTTACTCATAATTCCGCTTCTGTAAATATGGTATTTAATGCTGAAAACAGATTCATCAATGGAAATGTTGTTGTTTTAAAATATCAAAAAGTAAATCCGCAATCAACTGAAATTTTTACTCAAGAAGCAATCGCTGCTGCTAATAGTGTTAAATTCAATTTAGGAGGTGACGTTGCCTTTAATACCGATTCTGTTCCAAGTCCTTTAGATTCTGGTACAGTTTATAAAATAGTTGGTGTCGAGTTAAAAGATAGCGATATTTCTTTAAATTTATCATCTCCTGAAAATGTAAAAACATTTACAACAAATTCAAAAATTAATAAAATCGAATATCAAGACATTAGTGATACAAGTGCAAAAGTGAAAATTACTTTCTCCGATTGAAAAAATACTTTATTACAAGAAAAAAATGAAAATAATGAAATTGTTCCTGTAGAAAGAAAAGCAAAAATTATTTATCAAGTTATTGGACAACAAAGTTCACCAAGTTCTACTGCCTTAGTTAAAATAACTGAAGAAGGAGTAACTTTTACTTTAAATAATTTATTAAAAGGAATGCAATATCAAATTATTTCAATTCAATTAGATCCTGAATTAAATACATTTTATTCTGAAGAAATTTCTTCAAGAACTGATAATCAATTTACTACAACTGCTAGTGATTTTATCGTCGGTGAAATAAATGTTGAAGCAATTAAGGAAAAATCGGCTGAAATTAAAGTGGCATTTGATTTATCAACAGATTTAATTTTAGTTAATAAATCTATTAATATTCACTATAAAGTTGAAAATGCTCCAGATGATCAAGAAATTGTAAAAATGACAACTGTCGATGAAGTTGGTGAAGCAAAAGTAGTTGCTAATGATTTACAAGAAGGAACAAAATATGTTGTAACTAGAATTACTCCAGTTGCTCCTGATAAATATAATTTTACAATTCCAGAAAGTGCTAGAAGTAGTAGAGAATTTTACACTAAAGCTGCAATTTCCAATTTAACTGTTAAAAATATTACAGAAAATTCAGCAGAACTTCATTTTGAAATTGTTAATAGTGATCCTGAATTTGTTAAAACAAATAAAACAGTTAAAGTTAATTATGTAACAAGCGATGGAATTGCTAATTCTCTTGAAACTCAAGTAGAAGCAGATAAATTTGCCGCTAAAAGATTTGTAGTTAAATTATCTAATTTAAATAAAGTTACTGATTATACAATTGAAAGAATTTCACTAAATGGATTAGAATTTTTAAGAACTGCTAATTTTAATGATGCATCTAATAATTTTAGAACTTCAGCAACAAGTGCTAAAATTATTAATTTAAGTCAAACTTTAAATAGTGAAAATGCTGTTAATTTTGAAATGAGTTTCGATGCTAATGTTGATAGTTTTATGAATCAAAAATCAGTTATTGTGCAATTGCAAAAAGAAAATGCTATTGGACAACCTGTTAATGAAATTAAAGAGTTTAAAGCTCAAGTTAATGAATCTATCATTTCTTTCCAAGCAACTAATTTAGAAAGCGGAAGCAAATATAATATTATCAATTTAAAATTAGAAACACCAGAAACTCCTGAAGTTAATATCGCTTTTGCCGATTCAGTGACTCAGACAAATCGTTTTGTGTTTACTAAACCGATTGTTCAATCATTTGCATTTGATAATATCGGTGAAACAACTGCACAAATTACTGTAAATTTTGCCGATTCACAAAATGAATATCAAAATAAAAATGTTCGTATTACTTATCGAGACAAAAATAATATTTCTGATATATTTGAAATTAGTTCATCAACTAGTTCGACAACTATTAATAATAATTCAATTTCTTTAAATCTTAGTTCGTTAAATAAATTTACAAGTTATGAAATTGTTTCTGTTAAAGTTGAAGTATCAACTAACAACTATGAAGAAATTACATTAAATGAAAATATTAATAAAGAATTTAAAACTTTAGCAAATAATGTTAATGTACAAGCTAAAGTAACTGACATTAGTCCAACAAGCGCAAAACTAACTTATACTTTTGATAATATTGATTGATATTTAAAAAATCAAACTGTTACACTTACATATAATCATCACAACGAGGAAAATAAAACATTAGAAACACAAGTTGTGGAAAAATTTGGTGTTTTAACTGCTGAATATGATTTAACTGACTTACCAGAAGGTTCTACAATTAATGTTCAAGGACTATCGGTAGCAAATATTAACTTTAATAATGATGAAACTCAATTTAATACTTTGGGAGTTATTAAAACAATAAACATTAGCGATATAAATGAAACAAGTGCAAAAGTAGTTGTGGAATTTCAAAATGAAGATAGCGTTAGAACATTTAATGATAAACAAGCAACATTAAAATTTGCTGCTCAAGAAACTGGAACAATTAAACTAGCAACAGCAACTGTTGTAAATAATCGTGTTGAATTTAATTTAAGCAAATTAAATAAAATAACCGCTTATAATTTTGTTGATTTAAAAGTTGAATTAGATAATTATTCAACTGAAATTCCTTTATCAAAAACTTTTACTGAAGATAATAAAAATGCTATTGATACAAAAAGAGAATTTAGTACAACAGCCACAAGTGCTACTGTAACTTCATTAGTGGAAAATAGCATTAGTAAAACTACAAATTCAGTATCTTTAACTTTCAGTTTTGATCGAATTATTGATGGTTTTTTAGCAAATAAACAAGCAACATTAACATTTGTAAATCGTAGCACTATGCAAGAAACAACCACTAGTGCTCAAACAATCAATCCACTTACAAGTAGTGTTACATTTGATTTAAATTCATTAGAAGAAGGTGGAAGTTTTGCTGTTAAATCGATTAATGTTGATAATGTTGCAATTGCTTTTGCTGATACAATTAATAAAAACTTTTCTCTTTTACCAGTAGTAAAAACTATTAATAAAACAATTCCACAAACCATTGAAAGTGATAGTCAAATTGGATTAAGATTTACTTTTAATGATTTATCCAATTTATTAAATAATAAAAGAGTACTGCTTTCAATTTCTTCAACTCAAGGATTTCAAGCAATATATACTTCTGATGCTAATGTAGCAAATAATGAAATTAGTTTTAATTTAACTAACTTACCAAAAAACAATAATTTTAAAATTGATGAATTATTAATTGATGGAAATGCTATTAATTTTGTTTCAACATTAGATGAAAGCGATAAACAATTTACTACTAGCGCAAAACAAGCAATTTTATTAAATTCACAAATGGTAAATAATGCTAAAGACAGAGTTAATTTAATATTAAATTTTGATACTAATAAAGATTGATATTTAGTTAATAAAAATATTCAAATTACTTTTAAAGATTCACAAAATAATTTATATCAAACATCGAATTTTGCCATAAGTGAAGATGGAATAGTAAATGCTAATATTAACAGTAGCACTTTATTAAATAGTAAAGAATTAATTTCAGGTGAAAAATATTACATTGAATCAATTTTAGTACAAGATAATGATCTTAATACCAATATTTCATTAAATTCTCAAAGATGAGAATTTGAAACAACACCAGTTATTAACAGTGTTACAATTCCACAAGTTTCTGAAAATCCAACAATTAAAGTTAAATTTACAAATTACGATCTAACTATTTTGGAAAATTGATATGTAAATAATAATCAAACAGGAGAAAATGCTGTTTATGTTTCTTACACCAATAAAAATACAGGTCAAATTTATAAAGAAAAATTAACAACTTTAAATATTGATAAACAAGATAAATCAATTTCCTTTAATTTAAATCCACAAAATTTAGTTAAAAATGGAACTTACAGTTTTTTAGGAATTAGTTTAGGAACAAATGTTTCGCCAATTGTTGATTTTGAACCAACTGTAACTGAACAATCGAAAGAATTTAGAATTTTAGCAACTTATGCAACTGTAACATCAATTAATTATAAATATTTAGATGAAACTAAAACAAAAATAGCAGCAATATTCCATTTTGATAGTACTATCGATTCATTTATGAATGGAAAAGCAGTAGTTTTAAAATATTCAAAAATTGACGGATATAATAATGAAACCATTCATCAACAAGAAATTGTTATAGATAAACATAATAATAAAAATATCATTGTTAGCGGATCAACTGTACAATTTATTTTACAAGGAACAATCGATAGTACAGGAGCTCAACAAGCAAGTAGCGGTTCAATTCAAACAGCTACTAATAGTTTTCAAGATACAGCAAATAATGGTCAATATATAAATACAGAATTTCAATTAGAAACAAATGCTAATTTAATGGGATTAATTCATGGATCAAAATATAGAATTAATTCTTTAGAAGTAGCTTCTAATTCTTCTGCTGCTAACACTGAAATAAGATTTAGTGAAGGGGCAGAAAATGAAAAAGAATTTTGAACTGAAATTGCCGTTATTAGTTTTGGAACAGATAATAAAGGCGAATTTCAAAGTGGTGCTACACCGATTATAACTGTTAATGTTAGATCGACTCGAGATCTAACATTGAAAGCAAATAATGCATTTAAAATTACTTTATTAAATACTGATACTAATCAATATATTTCATTAAATTCCTCTTATATTTTTAAAGCTAGTGGAACTGATAATATTTACACTGTTCAATTTGCTGAAATTTTACAAAAACAATCTAGATTTAAAATTGTAGATATTTTTGTTGATAATAACAAAATAATTAAATCACCATTATTTACTTGATCAAAAGATACTAAACAATCATTTTCCGATCAATTTACTACAGCAGGAAATCAAACTTGAATTAATGAACTAGAATTTAGTAAAAAAGCAGCAAATTCTATTCAAGTGACAGTCGGTTTTGTTGCTGCTAATGAAAATTTAGCAAGATTAAATAAAACATTTAAAATTAAATATAAAAACTTAGCAACTCAAGTTGAACAAGAAACACAAGATATTGCAATTGACCAATCTTCTAATAAATTAATAGCAACAATTAATAATTTAGATGAAATGTCAACTTATGAAATTATTGATATTATTGTTAATAAAGTTGATGCAAGCGATACAGTTGTTGGTTCAATTGCACATAATGCTAATTTTGTTGTAGAAATACCATTTAATAAAGTATTTTCAACAAATCCAAGTGTAACTAACTTAACATTTAACAATGTATCTGATGCAAGTGCAAACATTTTAGTTACTTTAAGTGGTGATACTAAATATTTAAATAACGAACCAGCTACTATAACTATTAATAAAGTTAATGCTTCAAGTGATCAGACACTAGTTAATAGTCGTTCATTTACTGTTGATAATTTTGTTTCAGCAAATAATACTATTAATTTTTCATTAGATAATTTAGAAAAATTCACCGATTATCAAGTAGTTTCACTTACAATTGCTAATGAAACTATTAAAATTCAACCAACTATTACTAAAACATTTAAAACTACTGATAATTTAGCTACAATTACAAATATTAGTTATAGCAATATTGATAATACATCAGCAAATGTGATTTTAGATTTTGCAAATTCTGATCAATTTTTAAATTCGCATCAAGTACAAATTTCATTGCAAAAATTAGATGATAGCAATCAAGTTGAAGGACAAGTTATTACTGCAAGTGCAACAGTTAATGATAATAAAGCAACAATTAATGTTACTGGTTTAAGTGCTGGTGAAAGATATAGAATCGTTGCTTATAATCGTGTAGATAAACCTACAACTGTATTAACTAAAGTGGCTAATAAAGTTTTAAATGAAGAATTTGCAACATTAGCAATTATTTCAAACATATCAATAACACCAAGCGAAAGATCGGCGACAGTTGTTCTTACATTCCGCGATCGTGCTTTATCAACAGTTGCTGGAAAAATTGCTAAATTAACTTTAGCAAGAGGAGATGAACTTTATTCTCAAATTGATAGTAATTTAACTGCTACTTTTGTATTAAATAATTTATCTAAAGAAAGTGCTCATTTAATTAGTTCGGTAGATATTAATAATAAACAAGTGCTTTGAGATAATTCATTAACTAACAGTAAAACAGTTAATACTTTAGGTAATACTGCTACTATAACTAAAATTGAAATAACTAATACTTCAGTTGATGCTGCTACTGTTAAATTAACAATGGGAAGTTATTTTAAAGGTATGGGTTCAGCTTCAGCGGAATACGTTGATAAATATTTAGCTAATAAAAACTTAAAATTACATTATGAAAAAGTTAATCAACCTGGTGTAGCAATTTATAGCAATACTGTTGCTCAAGTAATAACTGAGTCATCAACAAATGGTCAAGTGCCTATTGTAACATTTAATTTAAATAATAATGATTTAACTTCTGGTACTAGATATATAATTAAAGGCTTAGTAGATTCAGCAAATCAAGATGCAATTGATTTTTCAATGTCTAATGTTATTGAAAAATCAATTCCAGAAACTAAATTATTTGAAACTAAAGTTGCAATGCCTACAATTGCTAGTGCAAGAATTTTACAGACAACTAACCCTGAAGGACAAACAAATACTTATTTATCAAAAGTGGAATTAGTATTTAATGACCCAACTCACTCATTAAATACTAACCTGCTTAACTCATGAGAATTTAAATTCAAAAATAGTAAATCAGGAGCAGAAAAAGAAGTTTCCAATATTTCATTTGTTAATAGACAATTTACAAATGATAAACAACAAGGAACTACAACCGTTACTTTCGACATTAAAGGATCGGCTGTTGATTGAGTAGGGATAGACAATAAATTAGAAATTAAATTTAGCTATTTTGAAAATATTGATAATAATGTTTCAATTTCATTACAGAATTTTATTGGTACACTCCAAAATGGAAATGATATTATTTTAAGAACACAAGAAAACTTTTTATTAGATTCATTAAGTGGAATTATTTCTACAGGAATGGAAATGGAATTTAAAATTAGAGTTTACGATCCTAATAGATTGTTAACAGATGCAGGAACTGAAACAGGTTCTTATTCAAGAGCTGGAATTACCAATGTTTCACGCAATACAACAGGAAATTCGCTTGATTATAATTTATATGCTAAAAAAGCAAATCTTAATGTTAATGGTGTTTCAGTGAATCAAAATTCAAGTTGATGATTTGGTAATGAAAATCGACCTACATTAGCTTGAATAAATTCGGCTCAAGGGAATGGAACTCCTCACGGTTGAAATAATCTTATAGGAAATTCGCCTTCAGGAGATAATGTAGCTATTTTAAATACTTGAAAATGAGCATCTGAAGATCAACCAAATTGAATTAATATTAATCAAAAAATAAATAAAAAGATTTTATATATAAAAAGAGATAATAGCGATCAAAACTATGTTAATGTTGCATTTTACTTAGCTGGTAGTTCTGGAAATGAAGCGGGACTTTCATCAAAATTATTTAAATTCGATATTTCACAGTTATTTATTCAAAATCAAATTCCTTTATTTGCTGAACAAAGTTCTAAAATTTGACAAATTTATCATTCTGTAGAAATTACTGGAAGTAGTTCTAATATGGCGGGTTCATTCCATAGAGAAAATCATCCAAATAATGTTCCTAACGAAAGAGATAGAGATCCATTTTCATTTGGACCAGCCCCTATAAATGTCAATGCTACAAATGGAACTATAGATAAAAATGTATTAGGATTAAAAGATATCATTTATGATGCTAATACAGGAAAATTAGATGTTCAAATTCATCTACCTGAAAATCCAGCTAAACAAGGATTGGAAAGAAAAATAATATATACAAAACAGGGGAAATCAAGTTCTAAAAATGGATATGATGTTTTAACCGGTTCATATTCTTATGCTCTATTTTTAAATGAAAAAGGAGATATTTATATGTTTGGTGATGGTGCAGGTAGAGGAATAGACATAGTCGATGAAGCTACTTATGATGACGCTGCAACAACAGCAACAGTTTCTTTCGATCTTAAAGCAAATATTATTCCAATAGAACAAAGACCTAAAGAAGGTGAAAAATTAAGATTTGTTGGTTTAGTATCGGCATTTTTAGGTGGAGATTCTAAAACAGTTCACAAAGGACTTATGAATTTATGAAATTGATCAAATTTTGAAAATCAATATAAAGAAATTGTTTATAAAGTATAATTTTATAAATTTATAAATAAATAGGAGAATTTATATGACTAAAAAACGAAAAATAATTATTACATCACTTTTAGTGGGTGCAATAGCAGTTGGATTAGGTTCAACTATCGTTGTTTTTTCTAATAATAAAGAAGTTACTTCAATTAATGGAAATACAGAAACTGCTAAAAAAATTGAAATTAATACTTCTTCGATTCCGAAAGAAGATGATCAAAATAAAAAAGATAAACCAAATACTACTAATACTAATAATGACAGCAACTTAAATAAAGAAACAAAAAACGAAATTAGTAGTGATAATCAAACAAATGAACAAATAGTAAATAATAAACAAGAACAAAAAACAAACGAACTAAAACAAGAAAAAGAATTATCAGAAAATAATTCCAATAACGATAATGATATTGATAAAAGTAAAAAAGATTGACAAGTAGAAAGTGATAATCTTAATGCTGCTAGCAATAATGAAAAAACAAATGAATTAAATAATCAGCAAAAAGAAGATGAAAAATCAACTGAAGAAAAAATTGATTTAGTAAAACAAGCAATAGCTAAAAAAATGGATTATCAAGCTGAAATTGATAAATTATTAGATAAAAGCATTTTACCTTCCCAAGCTAATATAAATGATGGTAAATTTACTTATATCGACCAAGAAACTGGTGTTTCATTTATTGCTAATAATGTTTTCCAAGCAAATGACAATGAAGGAACTATTGTAATTAACTATAAAGTTCAAAAAGAAGAAGTTGTAGAAAGTGTTGATTTAACATTTAATGGATTTGATAAATTAGTTGCCCAAGATATTGATTATCAAAATACTAATCGTTCTAAAATGTGAGAAATAAGTGCTCCTGAAGATCAAAATTGAAAAGGTTCATATGGAAAGGAAAAGACATTTGAACCAACAAACATTTTAGGAACTGAAGGAAGAGATTTTTGATTTGTTTATTCGCAAGATCACTCTCAAGACATTATTTATCAAGTGGTTAAAAAAGATCATAAACCAGTTTATGTAGGTCAACTTGAATTACTATTTATGTCGCGTGGAGATTATTATGGAAAAGTTAAAGATTTTTATAAAGTTGAATATAAAACTGATATTAATGGTCAATGGATTGAAGCAAATGTTGAACAAAGAAATATTAAATCAGTCAATAAAGGATTAATTGCTCACAAATTAGAAACAATTGACATTAAAGCAGAAGTGGTCGCAATGAGAGTAGTGTTTTTAAATGAACATAAACCATCAAGTGTAACTCATATTTCTAGTTTTATGCCAATATTAAGATTATCAGAAGATAAAAGAGCAGTTAATAATGCTCTTGAATTAGTGCCATTATTAGAACAAGATGATTTAAGATTTGAACAAATCAAAAAAGAACAATTTAAATTTGTAAGTCCTGAGGCAGTGAATTTAAAATATGAAGTACTTAATTTTGCTTTAAACGAAAGTAAAGAAGATATTACAATTAATGTTAGAGTTTCAAAAGGAAAAGAAAGTAAAGAATATCAAATCACTAACTTTAATAACTTTAAAACCGAAAAACAATATCAATTTGAGCAACAATTAAGCCAAGAATTGCAAAATGCAATTCAAAATGTTGTTGTAATTGTTAAACCAGAATCAAAAGAAAAAGAATTATCAACATATTCAATTAATGATTTTCAACTTGAAAATCCTAACAGTAGTTTCACTTATAAAATCAATAATGTAACTGATATTAGTGAAAATCAATCTACTGGAATTAAACAAGCAAAAATAACAGGTACAATTGCTCAAAATAATATAAGTGTTGAATTTAAATACAATGTTACTTGACAATTTGAAACTGATTTAGAAAAAATAGCTAAAGCAATAAAATCTAAAGAATATGAAAATGAAATTAAAAAACTAATTAATTTTAATTTATTACCATCAGAAGTTAATGTAAATCAATTGTTTTCTTATATTGATAAAAATGATAATGTTAATTTTAATTTTATTAGCATCAAAGAAGCTAATGACTATGAAGGAAAATTAAAATTAAATTATCAAGTTGTTAAAAATGATAAAAATATTGATTTAGTTGTGGAATTTAATAATTTAAATAAATTAGTGTTACAAGATGCTGATTATCAAAATACTAATCGTTCTAAAATGTGAAATATTAATGCAGATGAAGCTGATAGTCAATCATATGGGAAAAACAATATTTTTACACCAGTTGGTAGTTGAGGGACAATTGGTCAAAACTACTGATATGTAAAGAGCGATAATTCAAAGGACATTACTTTAGAAATAACTAAAAAAGATAATCAACCAATTTATGTTGGAGCATTAGAATTAATTTTTATGAATTATAGTGGTTATTTTAAAGAAAAAAGTAATTTTTATAAAATCGAATATAAAACATCAATAGATAGTGAATGACAACAAGTTAACACACAATTAAAAGAAACTAAAAATGAATCGATTAACGCAATACCACACACTAGAGAAAAAATAAAAATTGCAAATAATGTTGTTGCAATAAAAGTGGTATTTACAAAAGGCAACCAGCCTTCTTCATATGTTCATATTTCTAGTTTAATGCCAATGTTAAAAGAGAAATAGTTTCTTATAGTAATAGGAGAAAAAATGGGAAAGAAAATAAAAAATAAAAAAGGATTAGTTTTAGGGGCTGCACTTGGGTCGGCAACAGGAATAGCATTAGGATTAACTCCACTTTTATTTCAAAAATTTAATAAAAATGAAATCATTAATGTTGTTGATTTTAATGCATCTAATATAGGGTTAAATAATGCTAAAGTTAAATTTAAATTAGATTTAGAGCCACATATTGATGAAGTTAAAAAACATTTTAGCGAAAATCCAAAATTAAACATTAATGTCGTTGAAGCTAATACTGATAGAATTGTCGATACAAGTGTTGCTGATTTTAATATACAAGATAAATCCTTTTCTATTGATGTTAAAAATTTAAATCCAGGAAAAATTTACAGTTTTCAAATTGTTGATTTAAAAAAGGTTAATTTCACTTTTAATATTGATAAAAATTCATCTTATATTATTACTAAGCCTGAATTAAGTGCTATCAATTATAATTTGAAATTAAGAAATGCTAAATTAGATTTTATTTTCCAAGATGATGAGCAAATTTTAGTTAATAAATTAGCTAAAATTACCGTTGTTAAAACTTCAGATCCTACAAATGTAATTAATCTTGAAGGAAAAATAGTAAAACAAGTTAAAACAGTTGTAGAAACTAATGCTAAATACAATGAAGTTTATTTATCTTATGAACTTACTAATTTAGAAAGAGATACAGAATATATAGTTAAGGAAATTATCGTTGATGATCAACCAATTCATTTCAATAATAAAGTTATTAACGAATTTAGAACAACTATTCCTACAACAACAGGAATTGAACTTTCTAAAACAAGCTCAACTACAAGTTCATATCAAGGAGAATTAATTTTAGAAAATTACGATTTAGACGTTGAGAATAAAAATGTCAATATTTTGTATTCTCAAATTATTAAAGATGAATTGGGAAATAAAGTTTCATATGAAAATCCGGCAATTTTAGAAAATCAAACAATTGTTAAATTTAAAAAAACAGTTAACGGTAAAGAAGTTGATTTTTATAAAATTTTATTAAATTTTGAAAATTTAAAAGAGGGAACAACATATGAAATTACTAAAATTGTTCCAACTAACATTTTAGATCCTGAAAATAATGTAAATGTTATTTTACCAAGAAGCGATGAAAATAAATGAGTATTTTCAGCAACTCCTGTAGTTTCGCAAATTGCTTCTAATACAACAATTGAAAAATCCGCTCTTATTACAGTTAAATTAAAAGACGATGGAATTATTTTAAATAATAGAAATTCTTATATTAAATATGTTAAAACTTCAGAATTAAATGATCCTAATGCTAAAGTTCATATTAGTGAATCGGATATTATAGGTAATTTTAGTAGATTTTCATTAAATGATTTATCAGGATTAATTGAATATACAATTACTGAATTTGGAATAGTTATAAATGAAAATAATACTAAAGTATATAGTCCAATTGAATTTAGTAATTTATTTGATGAAAATCAAAAGAAATTCATTCCAACATTATCAAATGTAATAATTGATGATATTCTTGTTGAAAGAATAACTGAAAGTTCAGCAAATTTGAAAATAAAATTTGCTGCTAATCAAGAATTTATTGTTAATAGAAAAGCTAAAATGATTTTTAGTCCTTCTGGATCAGTTGAAGAAATAACTACTCCTACCGTTAATGAACAGGAAGTATTAATAACTCAAACTAATGATGAAATTATTGCTAATTTTAATATTAAAAACTTAATGGGAGGAACTAGCTATTCAATTTTAAAAGTTGAACTAGAGCCTGATCCTACTAAAAATAGTGCAGAAAATAATATCAAGATTGATTTTTCATTAAATTTAGATGGTTCAAAACGGAAATTTACAACTGAACCTACAATTGCTGATATGGGTTATAAATCATCAGATGCTTCAGCGACTTTATGATTCGCTTTAAATAATTCATTTACAAGTAAAAATGAAAGTTTTGAAAATAAAACTTTAACTTTCAAATATAAAGAAAAAGATGTGCAAAATGCAGTTGAACAAAGTTTTTCAACAGTTATTACATCTAATTTTGCAATTGCTGATTTGAAAAATTTACAACCAAATAAAACTTTTATAGTTACCTCAGTTGAAGTAAATGGACATGAAACTTCATTAAATCCAGATAATAATTTACTTGAAGTTTCACCATTAATTACACCAGAGAAAAAAGAATTTTTCACTACTGCTACAAGTGCAACGATTGCAAGTATTAACTCAACTGCTCAAAGTCAAGATAGTGCTCAATTAGTATTAACATTTGATGATAATTCGAAATATCTTGCAAATGAAACTTTAGTTTTAAGATATAGAAAAATTGGTTCAAATACAGCTTCAAATACCTTTGAAGCAATAATTGATCAAGACGGAAGAGCAACATATAATTTTTCTAATTTAGAAATTGGAACAAATTATATAATTCATAGTTTAGTTATTAAAAAATCACCAACTGATCCTGTTAATAAACCGCAACCAAAAATTATTTATGATGCAGAAAAAATTAACGAAAGTCACAAAGTATTTAGAACATTAAATGGAGTTAGATCATTTGATGCTCAAACTTTTATCGAAAAAGAAGCGAGAGTAATTGTTTCACTTGCTGATGCTTCGTTAGAATATGCAAATAAACAACTAAAAATTGTTTATAAGCAAGAGGGAACAAATGATTCTATTACTTCTAGTGCAGTTGATATTATTAACGGTAAAGCGATTTTTGATTTAGCTAATTTAAAGAAACTAAAAACATATGTAATTGAAGAAGTTAAACTCGTTGATCAAGCGAGCGAAACTACAATTACTAACATTAATAATTCAATAACTGAAAATGATAAAAAATTCATAGTTAATGCTCAAAGTGCTAAAGTAGTTTCAATTAGCGAAGTTGTTAATTCTCGTACTAAAAATAGCGCAAAAGTTCAAGTCCAATTTGAAGATGAATTTTTAAAAGAAAATCAGTTTCCTGTTTCGGTTACTTATCGTTTAAAAGGACAAAAAGTTAATGAGACTCCCGTAAATGGAACTTTAGATCCTAATACTGGAATTTATACATTTGATTTTTCTAATTTAAAAGAAGGATCAGTTTATTATATTGTTAGTTTTAATTCGCAAAAAAATGTTAATGCAATTGATGGAACACCAATTTTAAGAAAAATTGCTATTGATTTAAATAGTATAAATGATGAAAATAAAGAATTTTCAACTAAAGCAACAGTTAATTCAATTACAGTAAGTACTGCTGAAGAAGAAAAAGCAAAAGTTTATGTAAGATTAAATGATGCTTCTTTATCGCTCGCTAATAAAGAACTTGAAATAAGTGCAAGAAAAGTTGCTGATGCTAACAATGGTGCTGCAATCACTTATAAAGCAAGAGCTACTTCGGCATCAGGATTATACATTTTTGATTTAGTTGATTTACCAAAAACTGAACAACTAGAAATTGTTGAAATTAAGACAGTTGATACAAGCGAAAATATTGATTTTGGTAGTGAAAAACTAACTGAAATTAATCAAAATAAAGTCTTTACTGTACTAGCTAAAACTGCTTCTATTGGGCAAATTGCTTATTCAGCAATTGATAAAACTTCAGCTACAGTAGCAATTACTTTTATTGATAAAGATAGTTATGTTAATAATAAATCAATTAAATTATTATACCGCGGACAAACTGATCAAAGCATTTTAAAATCTAATGATCCGGCTGTAGCAATTAATAACAAAAGTGCTTCATTTAATTTAACTAATTTAAATCCGGGAGAAAGATATGAAATTGTTGGATTTGAATTTAGCGATCCAATCGATTTGCATTTAAAAGATGAAGTAAAAGTTGATTTAGCACAAAGAACATTTGTAACATCATCAGTGGTTAATAAATACCAATCCATTCAAACATCAGAAACTTCATACCGTGTAATTGTTTCTATCGCTGATGTAGCAAAAGTTAAAAATGGTTTTTATGGAAAAATTTCATATCATAATAATGCAAATGCTTCAGTTTCTATTAGTTCTCAGCCAGTAGAAATAATTAATGGTATTGCTATTTTCAATTTAACAAATTTGGTTAAATCAGGAACTTATACAATTGAAAAATTTGAAATTAGCAGTGATACAAATCAAACTACTTTTAGTACCCTAGAAGAACTTCCAACAGCAGGAACAGAAAACGGTAAAAACCTTAAAGAATTTACTTTAAAATCTACAAGCGCAACAGTAGAAGCAATTAGATCAACTACAACAGAAAATAGTGCTGTGTTAACTGTTGAATTAAATGAAAATGATAGTTATGCTGTTAATTCAACAATGACTGTTGAATTAAGAAAACAAGGGGATGCAAATACAACATCTTCAACAACGGCTACTATTAATTTAACAAACAATAAACCAACTGCAGTTTTAAATTTCACTAATTTAGAGCCAGGAACAGTTTATAATGTTCATTCAATTGCTATTAATGATGTTCCAAAAATTATTCAATCCGATTCACTTACTGATTTTGACAAAAGTGTTGCAACAACTCCAAATATTGCTTCACTAGTAGTTTCTAGCATTAATGAAACAGATTATCGTGTTATTTTCATTTTAAAAGATCCATTATCTGGAACAAGCGATAGTCGTACTTTAGATAAAAAAACTGTTCAAATTACTTATTACAATAATGCACAACCAGATCAATTATTAACTAAAGAAGCAATAATCGATTCATCGGTTGCAACATTTGATTTAACTAATTTAGTTAAACAAGCAGAGTATAAAATTACTAAATTAAAATACAAAGATGCAAATGCTAATGACGATCAATATCAAGAATTAACTTTTGCCGATACTATTAATGATAGTCATAAATCATTTGTTGTAATTCCAAGAACAGCTTTAATTACTGACATTGAATTTAATAAAATTAATCAAGATAGTTTCAATGTTATAGTAAAATTAAATAAAAATAATGACGGTTATTTAAATACTAATAATTGAAAAATGGCATTAACATATAAAAATTCTGATTTAGCAGATGCTAGAACTACAAATGCTGTTAGTTCAACTAGTGATGCAAATAATGTAATTTATACTTTTACTTTAAATAAAGATACAGATAATATTAATTACGGAACCAATACAAGAATTTTATCACTAAATGCATCTAATGATGTTCATAGTGATATAGCAATTAATGTTAAATTTGATCCATCAATTAATAGCGATAAAAAAGAATATAATAATATTCCAAGTGTTAAAACTATTAGAGATAGTGCTCCAACAAATTCACAAAATGAACAGCAGTGAAATGTTTCTATTAATTTAAAAGATTTTTCTTCCATTACCAATAATAAACAATTAAAAATTAAATATTATAAAGCAGATCAGCAACAAACAGTTTTAACATCTGATGCTGTTAATATTGATGCTAATTTAGCAACAATTACTTTAAATAATTTAGAAAAATTTGCAGATTATAAAATTCAAGAAGTTATTTTAGTTGACAATCAACAAGAAACAACTTTACCATTTGAATCAACTATAATTGATAATCATAAAACATTTAAAGCAATTCCTGTTACAGCTCAAATTAGTGAAATAACTGAAAAAACTTCTACTTCAAATTCAGCATCATTTAAATTAGTGTTTGCTGATGTTGACAAAAATTATTTAACAACTTATAATAAAATAACTTTAAATTATCGCCAAAGAGGTAATAGTACAATTTTATCGAAAAATGCTACTATTACTCAAGGAAATAATAATAAATTAGAAGCAAGTTTTAGTTTTACTATCGGAACTGATAATTTTGAGCAAGGAAATTATGAAATTCTTTCGGTTAACTTCGAAAATGATGATTTTATCACTAATGTTCATAATGCTAATAATCCACATAATGTTTTATTCACTTTTGCCAATAACTTATCAACAGTTGCCGATCGTATGTTCGCTACTTCAACAACAGTTAAATCAATTACATCAAATACAAGTGATACAAGTGCAAATCTTTTAGTAAGAGTTATTGATAATTCGCAAATGTATGTTGGTTCAAGAATTGCTGTTGTTTATGCCACAAAAGCTGAACCAGACACTGAATATACAAATAATGAAGTAACATTAGAAACAAGTGTTGAATCAGGATATTCAGATGCACAAGTTGTTTTAAAATCATTAAATAAATTAGATAGTTATATTGTTAAAAGAATTTTAATTAATTCAGTTGAAATACCATTTGATAATCAATTTGATTCTAATCAGAAAAATTTTGCAACTACAGGAACAACTGCTACAGTAACTGCTATAACTGGAAATGAACAACCAACTTCAATTAGTCAAGCAACTTTAACATTAACATTTGATAATGCTGATGGATTTTTAAAAGGAACAAATAGAGTAACTCCTAATGTCGGTGCAAAACAATTGTATTTAAGTTATAATTCAAAACAAACAGGAATTAGTTCATGATCAAATGTACAATCAGTAGTAGATTCTAATGGACAAACTCAAATAACATTTAATTTAACTAATTTAAATCCAGGAGATACTTATACAATTAGTTCTTTAGTTACTCAAACAGATAAAGATAATGGAACTTTAAATGAATTATTAGTTTCTTTTGCTGATCATTTGAATTTAGAATTTAAAACAAAAGCAAGCATTGGCACAATTAGTAAAGAAATTATTAATGAAACTAATGCGAAAATTACAATGAAAATTGCTAATAGTAATCGTTATTTTAGAGCTCAAAGTCCGGCAAAAGTTTATTATAGAAAAGTTAATAATGGACCAGAGCAATCGGTTGATTTTACTTACGGCGATTCTTCTTCAAATATTCAAAATAACGAAGGACAAATTTCTGTAACTCTTAATAATTTAATTAAAGATGAATTATATGAAATTACCAGAGTTGAAATTAATAATCAAACTGTTGAATTTGATAGTTCAATTACTACTGACACAAAACAATTTAGAACACCTTTAGAAACATTAGATGTAACAATTAATGGAACTGATTTAAATGCATCTAATTCTGGTCTTTTTAAAATTTCAAATGAAAATCCTTTAGAAGTAAATGTTAATAATGGCTGAAGTGTTCAAATTGAATATGTAGCTGATGGAAATGTCGATCCAAAAAGAATTGCTTCTCCAATAGATATTAATAATCAAGAAGCATCTTTTAGTATAGATAATTTATTAGGTGGTACAACATATAGAATAACTAGAGTTATTTATAGAAAAGGTCAAAAAACAATTGAAGGCACAATTAACGCTTCAAGTAATAATAAAATATCTACATTACCAGCAATTAGTGAAATTACTAGTTTTTCAAATGCCGAATCACAAGCAACAGTTACTTTAACATTAAAAAATAATGCCGTTGATAATAATATTCCTGTTAATTCACAATTAACCATCGATGCATCATATCAAACTTTAAATGGCTCAAAACACACTGTATATGCGACTGGATACTTAAATTCAGATAATACTGTTACATTTAATTTTAATAATTTAATTAAAGGTAGAGACTATACATTAGGTTATATGGATCGTTATGATCTTGTAGATTTTACTCCTGTAGCATATGAAGAAAAATTAGAAAACTCAATTAATGAATATAGAAAATTTAGATCAATAGTTACTTCGACAGAAATTGAAAATGTTCAATTTTCTAATGTTCAAAGAAATAGTGCAAGAGCTTTAATAACTTTAAAAGATGAATTTGTTGTAGATAATCAACAAGCAATTATTTTATATAAAAGAGTTAAAACCAATGAAATATTTAATACCGCACCAATTGCAATTAATAATAAAAAACAATTAACTGTTGATTTTACTAATTTAGTGGCAGGAGCTAAATATGAAATTATTGGTGGAACAATTGCTCCTTCTTCAGCTAATATAGTTATACCGCAATCAATTAGTACAGTTAAAACTAATTCATTTACAACAGAAGCTGAAATAATTTCAACTTCTGTTGAAGTTATTGATGATAATAATGCTAATGTTACTTTAACAATTTCAGATGAAAATAATTCATTTTCAAATAATGGAAGATTTTCATTAAAAATTCGTGAAAAAGATAATCCAGCAGCTCAAGAAATTATTGCGCAACAAGTTGCTAGCGTTGATGTTGAAGAACAACCAACATTTGCCTTTGGAGGATTAAAAAAATTCACTTCATATGTAATTACTGAACTTACATATGAAGAAAATAACGTGCAAAAACAAGTTGCATTTAATCAATTATTTGATGCTGGAAATGAATTAGAAATTACAAAAGAATTTAAAACTAAAGCGACTTTTGCAAATGTTAATTTTACAGTACAAAACTTTAATAACGATGTTACTACAACATCTACAAAAGTTGCATTTCAAGTTACTAGTGATGACATTGTTTTTTCTAAAACTAAAAACGTTTCATTAACATATGAAAAATTAAATAGTCAAGATCAAGTAGTCGCTACTATAACTTCGCCAATTAATACTACTGTACAAGAAAATGGTTTAATTGAATTTTTCCTAACTGAAATAAGTGACCAATTAGAACACGGAACTAAATATAGAGTTAAATCAGTTAATGATTTATCAGCTGATAATATTAAAATTCAATTTAGAGTTAATAATGCAAATAATGCAATATTTGAAACTAAAATCAAACAACCAACAGTTACTTCTATTATCGTTGATAAAACTGAATATGATAGTCAAAGTGAAGCAATTTATCCGTATAAAACTAAATTCTACTTTAATTTTGATGATCCGAAAAATGCTTTAAAATGAGATGAAATCAGTTCATGAACTGTTTCCGCTACTTTAAAGAAATTTAAAAATAGTGACACAGAAAAACAAATTGATTCACAAAATATTAACATTTCACGTAAAAATAGTGATAATGTTTTAGTTGTAGAACTAAAATCTGACGATGTAAGAGAATTTATTTCAAGACCAATTGAATTTACCATTAATAACTTAACTTATAAAGAAAGTATTATGGCAAATAATCAAACTAAAGTAACTGTTCCAACTATTAGTCAAACAAATAGAGGCGGAAAACTAGTTGCTGAAATTAAGCCGGAAATTTTTGTCGAAAGTATTTCTACTAGATTTGACGGAAATGATAAGCAAGGAATTACATTAAAAATTTATGATCCGAAAAAAATCTTGAAAAATAGTTCAGGAGACAAACAGGGAATTGTAAAGAATATGTATTGAACACCAAATAGCGCTAGAATTCTCCCTTATCCATTTAGTCCAACTTGAGAAGCGACCCAAGCATTTGGAGCACAAATTAATCAATGAACTCAAAATCAAGATGGAACAACAATTAATAATGGGGAATTTATTACTCCTACTTCAACTAAAGCTACAAGTAATTTTAAATTAAAACAACCAGTAAGATATGATTTAGCATCAACCGACACATTTAGTGTTGGTTATGCACTGGACTGAAAATGAATGCAAGTTGAGCAAGCGGGTGATGATGATTATGCTTATCTAACTATTTTCTATGAAATGGGTAAAGATTTAAATAGTAGTTTAGATATGGGTAAATATATCGGTTATAATTTCAAATTAAAACAAGATGATTTAACTAATATAAATAATTTAGTTGCCATTTTAAACTGAAGAGTCGATTCGCAAAATCAAAATATTACCGATACAACCGAAGGAACTACATTGTTAAATCATTCACTAATTACTTATAATTATCCTCAGAAAGTAGAAAATGATCGTACAACTTTAAGAGAAGCATACACATTAACCGCTAGTGCTTCTGAAACTCAAAACGGGTTTACACTTTTAAAAGTGATAAAACGGGATGCATCTTGAAATGAATCAGAAACTTCTACAATAAAAAATACTACTTATCGTAACTATATTTCATTAGATTCAGCATCATTTGATACCAATACAAATGAACTAAAATTTACATACTATATTCCAGATAGTATCGTAGCATCTTCTGTAATGTCAACTCATAATGGATATGCTGTTTTACAAGATGATGAAGGAACATTATACTTTATCGGAGATACTAATGGTGATCCGGTTTCATTATATCCAAGAGAAGAAAATGGAAAATATACAATTACCTTTAATGTTAATTCTCAAGCAGTTCCTAAAGATGAACATGCCCCAATAAATAAAAATTTAAGAATAATCGGAATTTGAACACAAGAACCTAAAAGCAATTCATTACAATCGAATGTAACAGATGGTCATGTATTCACTGTGTTAATACATTATGATCACTATGCTGATGTTCAAAAAACAATTAGATTAATAAAATAATTATAAAAATCAGGACAACCTGATTTTTTTAATAATAATTTATTTAATTAATTTAAATGATAAGTCCATTATTTTTTCTATATATAGATATATGCAATTAAACAAACAACAGTATTTGTTTAAATTTTGTTTAAATTTCTTGGTAATTTAATTTTTTTTGATTATGATTATGGTATGATAAAAAAGACAGGTAAAAAAATTAAAGTCTCTGAAAAAGAGGCATTAAAAACTTTAGATAAATATGAAAACGTTGAGTGAAGTATAGAAGAAAAGGAAGGAGAAAGTTGTATAGTTATGGCATATGCAAATCAATTAAAAACACAAGAAACTAGTGAGAAAAAAATCACACTTAAATCCTTATATAATTTAGTTCTTAATATGCAAAATGTACTTTTAGATGTGCAAAAACAAACTAATGAAAATTCTGCTGATATTAAAAAAATCAATAATAGGCTTGATAGAGTTGAAGCAATTCAAGAAAAACAAGCACAAGATATTAATAAAATAAAAGATATTTTAGCAGAACACAATAAAATTTTACAAGAACATAGCAAAGACATCAAAGAAATTAAGAAAGTTCAAGCTGAACACAGCCAAGATATTAAAGAAATTAAGGAAATCCAGGCTGAACACAGTAAAATTTTACAAGAACACAGCCAAGATATTAAGGAAATTAAAGAAGATGTTAAAATGTTAAAATCTTTCCACGAAGATGATATTAAAAAATATAAAAATAAAAAGTAACATAAAATTTATAAGATATAAAAGATATTTAAAATAAAAAGAAAAATTCCTCATATTAAAGAGGAATTTATTTATATAATTTTTACTAATTTTTCTTTTGAAGTTTCAGAGCCACTTGTTTTGTCTCTGTAAATGTGGTAAATTTCAATTGGAACATTACTTTCTGTATGAATTCCTTTTTTCTGTTGTCTAATAAAGTGTTTTATATCTTTTTCTATGTCCTCTAAAGAATGGCCTTGGGCTATAACTTTTTTATTTGATTTTAAAACTGCTTTGTATTGATACATATTTTTACCTTCTTTCAATTAAATTATAATATACTTTTTAATTAAATTATTTTTTTTACTACTAATATTAAAAATTTCATTATTTTTATAATAAAAATAAAATATTTTTGAAATTTTTGAAAATTTAATATAATTAAAATTATATTTTGTTAATAATTTAGGAGAAATATGGCAGGACATTCAAAATGAGCTAATATAAAGCATCGTAAGGGCGCTCAAGATGCAATAAGAGGGAAAATTTTTGCAAAATTTTCAAAAGAAATAATGGTAGCAGCAGCTAGAGGTGGAGGAGATATTGAAACAAATCCCGCATTAAGGATGGTTGTTTCAAAAGCGAGAGCAAAATCAATGCCTAAAGCAAATATCGAAAAGGCAATTGCTAAAGCAACTGGTGCATCGAAAGAAGGAGCAGATTTTAAAGAAGTTATTTACTCAGGAACATTAGCTGGAGGAGTAACATTTTTAGTAATATGTTTAACTGATAATATGAATAGGGTAGTTTCCAATATTCAATCATTATTTAAAAAAGCTGGTGGTCAAGTCGGAAAACAAGGGTCAATTCCATATGTATTTGATCAAAAGGGAATTTTAGAAATTGAAAAAAATAATATTGATGAAGAAGAATTGATGATGTTTGCATTAGAAAATGGTGCTGATGATTTTAAAAGCGAAAACGAATTTTATGAAATTTATTGTGAACCATCTAATTTTTTAAACTTAAAAAACGCATTAGATCAGCAATATAATTTTGAATACAAAACAGCGGAAGTTACATATATACCAAATCAAGAAATTGCTCTAGACGAAGAAAAAACTAAAAAACTTTTAGAACACATTGAAAAATTTGAAGATGATGAAGATGTTCAAGAAGTATTTCACAATATGGATCTTTCGATTTTATCGGATGTTGAAGAAGAATAAAATATGAATAATCAAAAAAACAGAAAAAAATATCGATATGAAATTATTTCGATTTTATATCAATACGAATTGTTTAATGAAATTATTAATTCAAAAGAAGTATTTGAAAAACACGAACTTTCTTCACAACAATTAAAAACTATAGAATTTATAGAAAAATATTACATTTTTTTAAAGAAAGTAATTTGCTTATTTTTAAAAAAGGACTGAAATGAAAATCTTCCATTGATTCGAGCTATTTTACTACTAGGTTCATTTGAACTGCTTTATATTGATAAAAAAATTGTAATTAATGAATTTGTAGAAATTACCAAAGACTACACAATGGAAAAAGATGTTGATTATAAATTGGTAAATGCTATTTTAGAAAAAGTTGATAAGGAATATGAAAAAAACAATCATAAAAAATCTAATTAAAATCCATTTAATTAAATCAAGGCAATGAAAAGCATATAAAAAAATTTTTAAAAGTAAAAAAATGAGATTTTTCATTTTAAATTTATGTTCAACTTTTAAATTAAATTTAAAAATTTTGAAATTAAAAGAAATGGAAAAGTCACTTATTGATAAATTTAATGAATTTATCTTTATCGATATTTTAAATTTAGTATATAAAAAAGTAAAATCAAATCAAGAACAAAAAGAGAAAATAATTAAATTAACTTCGCATTTTTTATATTTAAGAGTAAAAATTGAAGTAGAAGAAAATTTTGCAATTAAAGAAAAATTAGAAAAAGAAAGTCGGGAAATTTTTAATTTAATTGCAATTATTTTAATGGATATAAGTAATGATTTTAATTTTTATTTACAAAATATTTTGAAAGTAATAGGTAAGTAATGAAAAAAAAATTACTAGATTTAGTAAATGAAAAAGGTTATGAAAATGGTGAAACTTTAATAAGAATTGGTAAAGTTTTAGTTAATGATCAAATAATTTTATTACCACATTTAAAAGTTGATATTAATAGTGTAATTACTGTTAAACAAACAAAAAAAGAGTGAGTTTCAAGAGGGGCATATAAATTATTAAAAGCAATAGAAATTTTTAATTTGGATTTTGAAAATAAAACAGTTTTAGATATCGGTTCATCAACGGGCGGATTTACACAAGTTGCTTTAAAAAATGGTGCTAAAAAAGTTTATGCACTTGATGTTGGAACAAATCAATTAGAATATTCTTTAAGAAATAATTTAAAAGTAATTGTAATGGAAAAAACCAATTTAAAATCCATTAATTTCAAGAAGTTTAATGAAATTATGGACATAATTGTATGTGATGTTTCATTTATAAGTTTAAAAGAGGTTTTTAAAGTTATAAATGAAATAACTGATTATAATACACAAATAATGTTATTAATTAAACCACAATTTGAAGCAAGTAGTAAATATGTTGAACAAGGTGGTTACGTAAATCCAAAACACCATCCTTTTTTAATTAATCGAGTTTCTCAATATGCTTTAGAATATAGTTTTAAGTTAATAAATGTTCATCAATCACCTATTACAGGTAATAAATCTAAAAATATTGAATATTTAAGTTTGTATGAAAGGATAAAAGATGAAGAAAAATTATCGTAAATTATTTCCAATGCTTAATAATCAAATTGTTTATTTAGATAATGCTGCTTTAACTCAAAAACCAATTTCAGTAATTAATGCTGGTTCACAATTTTATAAAAAATATGCTATAAGTACACGAACATCTGATTCAAAATTAGGAATTATTGTTCAGCAAAAAGTTGATTTAGTGCGCCAAAAAGTTGCTAATTTATTAAATGGTTCACCTAATGAAATTATTTTTACTTCCGGAACCACACAATCGCTGAATTTATTTTCATTAATGGCAAAACAATTATTAAATGTAGGAGATGAAATTTTACTTTCATATTATAATCACTCTTCCAACATTATTCCTTGACTAGAAATAGCCAAAGAATTAAAATTACAAGTTAAATTTTCTAAAAATTTAGTTGCTGATATTAATCATAAAACTAAAATCATTGCCTATTCTCAAGTAACAAATAATATTGATCAACATTTTGATAGTGATTCAATTTATCAAAAAGCCAAACAATTTAATGCTATTGTAGTAAATGATGCTGCTCAAGCGATTGCTCACGAAAAAGTTTCTTTTGCAAATTCGGACATAATTGCATTTAGTACAAATAAATTATATGGACCAACAGGTTTGGGTATTTTAGCTATAAAACAAGATATTTTACAATCAATCAATCCTGTCATTTTTGGCGGTGGTTCTGTTGAAAAAATGATTGATGTTAATTCTTGGTGCAAAAAACAAACAATCGAGGCATTTGAGCCAGGGACTTTAAATTTAGCAGCAATTTGACAATTTGAACAGGCATTAAATTTAATTGATGAAATTACTATCGATGAAATACAAAAAATTAATTTAGAATTAGCTAATTATTTATACGACCGTTTACTAACAGTAAAAGGAATTGAAATTTTTTCTCAAAAAGGTGATTTTATAACATTATTTAGAATTAAAAATTATGCTCCACAAGATATCGCTTCTTATTTGGGACATAAAGATATTTATGTTAGAAGTGGTAATTTTTGCTCCAAAGCACTTTCTTTTGCCGAATTAGAAAACGATTATGTTCGAGTATCATTAGCGTTTTATAATAATAAAAATGATATTAATAAATTAGTTAAAGCATTAAAGGAGGGAGGAGACTTTTTAAGTTTTATTTAATAATGGATAATAATACAAAACGCCAATTAATAATGAAACATTATCTTCATCCGGAAAACAAAATATCAAAACCATTAGATGACTATCAAAAATTTTACATTCATAGTACTAAGTGTGTTGATGAAATGGATTTATTTATTAAAAAAGAAAATAATATTATTGTTGATGCAAAATTTTCAGGCACCGGTTGTGCTGTTTTTTTAGCATCAACTGACATTTTTTTATCATTAATTAAAAATAAAAATATAACTTTAATTGAAAAAATTATTGAAAATTATCATAATTTAATAAATCAAACTAAAGAATCAATAGATTTAAATTTATTAGAAAATTTAGTAATTTTTTCTGATGTAAAAACTCATTTAAATCGTTTAGAATGTGCTAGTTTAGTTTATCAAATTTTAAAAAAGGCAATTTAATAAATTAAATGTTTTTAAATAATAAAAAAAATGTTATAATTCAAAAAGCAATATATGGAGATAATAACTGTATTTAAATTAATTTAATTACTTAATTTGTTATTTGAATATATAAGTCCTTCAAATTATTGCAATTAATAAAATATAAGGAGGTTTAATGAATTCTTTTAGAAAAGAAAAAGAAAATATTGTTGCTGAAGTTAAAAATAGTTTAAAACAATCTTCATCATTAATTATTGCTGAATATCGTGGATTACATGTATCAGAATTTGAGCAATTAAGAAAACAACTAAAAGAAGCTGGAGTTAAAATTAAAGTTTATAAAAATAGACTTTTTAAAATAGCTGCAGATGAATTAGGTTATTCAGAATTAAGCTCAACTTTAGTTGGTCCAAATGTTTTTGCATTCGGTGGAAATGATGCTATTGCACCAGCAAAAATAATTTCTAAATTCGCTAAAAAACACCCTGAAGTTATTCTAAAAGGTGGTATTTACGAAAACAAAATCATTGATGCTGCTGAAGCAAATCAAGTTGCATCATTACCAAGTTATGAAGAAGCGCTTACAATGCTTGCATCTTCATTGATGGGTTCATTAAGACAATTATCAGTTGGACTAAAAATGTTAGTCGATGAAAATAAAATATTAGCAGAAGGAGAAAAATAATAATGGCTAAATTAACAAAAGAATCATTTATTGAATCATTAAAAGAAATGAACATTAAAGAAGTTATGGAATTAGTAGAAGCAATGAAAGAAGAGTTCGGAATTGACCCTTCAGCAGTTGCGGTTGCTGCAGCGGCTCCTGTTGAAGCAGCTGAAGCTAAATCAGAAGTTAATGTTACATTAAAAGCTGATGGTGGACAAAAAGTTAATGTTATTAAAGTAGTTAAAGATCTTTTAGGATTAGGATTAATGGAAGCTAAAAAATTAGTTGATTCAGTTCCTGTTGTTCTAAAAGAAAATGTTAAAGTTGCTGAAGCTGAAGAAATGAAAGCGAAATTAGAAGCAGCTGGTGCTGAAGTTACTTTAGGATAGTTTCTTTTAATTAATAAAATTAGTAGACCTTTACAAAAATAAGGTCTATTTTTATATTTGTTAAATTATTTCACAATAATAAAAACAAATATTTTCATTTTTTCTATAAAGGGTTATAATATTATTATTTAATTTGTATTAAAAGGAATAATTATGAAAAAATCAAGTAAAAAAATTTTTAAAAATGTTTTAATTTTTGGAACACCTATTGCCATGGTAGCAATCGGTGCAGCAATAGCGGTACCTATTTTAATAAATAAAAAAAACGACAAAAAAGCCGAAGTTAAAAAAAGTCGTGATTTAGAAATTTTTAAAAAAGAAGGAATTTGGAATGTTAAATATAAATTAAAAAATAAAGTTAACGATTTAAATAATATTTCATTAACTATTAAATATGACGAAACAAAAAATAAAAAAGTTGAAGCACAAATAATAAATGAAAATAATGAACAATTTCTACTTTTTACTCTTGAAGGTGATGATTTGGTTAATAGTAAAAGTGATTTAGAAGTTATTTTTCCAGAAAGTTCAAAAATTACTGAGAATTTAAAAATTGATTGACCTTTATATGAAATAAAGGAAAATAACGGTAATTCACTTACTTTAAATATTAATAACCATATTAGTAAAGAAGTTTTTACAGTTTTAATTGAAAATGTTAAAAATTCTAATGAAAATAGACAATATGAAGTAAAAGTTATTGATAATCAATTAAAAATTAATATTCCAAGCGATCTTAATCCTGGAAAATATATAGTTAAAAGTGTTAATTTTGGAATTTCTAACAATTTACTTGATAATAATTTTATTTCCCAAAATCGTGATAAATTAACTTTATCAAATTATAATTTAGGAAAAATAAATAATGATATTTTAGAAATTGATTATAAAAAATTAGAGCTTCAAGAAAATTCAAAATTAGCATTAGTTTTTAAAGATAGAAACAATAATATTAAAATAATAAATGCTATTTATGATGAAAATATTGCTAAATTTAATTTAAATGAACTAGATAAAAAAAGAGAATGAATCATTTTTGATTTGATAGAAAAAGAGGAAAATAGTTTTGAAAAATCAATTGCTAATTTTTATGATTTTAATTCTCAAATAAGAATAATTCAAGCAACAGAAAAAGAAGTAGAAATCATTTCTCATTATGTAATTAATAATCAAAAAATTATTTTTGTAGTTAAAGACATAAATAATGAATTAAATTTTAATAATGAAAATGAAATTCAACTAAAAGTAAATAAAAAATCATCAGGTAAATTTACTTTAAAAGAATATTATTATGATTTACAAAATAAAATTTTAATATTTGATTTTGTAAATAAAATTTCGGATAAACTAGAAAATAATGATACTTTTGAATTTACATCAAAAGATAATAAAATTAAATTTATAGTTAAAAATAATACAATTAATAATGTTTATCCATCACTCGATAATTCAATTAAAGTTAAAGGTGATTACCAAAATAATTTAACTTTTACTTTAGTTAAAAAATTAAATGAAACTGCTACTAACGAAATTAAAATTTCTTATTTAAAATTAAATTCTAAATTAGTAAATCAAGAAGAAGCAATTTGAACAGATTTATCAAAAGATTATCAATTACAATTAACTGATAAACAAGATGTACTTTATTTTTTAAATGCAATATTAAAAGAAAATAATAGTGAAAGACAGATTATTGATTTGGACTTTGAAAATAATCAATTACTAAAACCTGAATCCATTTTTTTAACTAAAACTTTAACTTCTGTTAATATAAATGAAAATAAAGTAAAATATTCATTAAATTTAACTGATATATATCAACTAACAGATGACTTTTCAAATAATCATCAGTTATTTGAAATTATATTAGAACATAATCAAAAAATTAAAAAAGTTTATGCTTATAGCAATTTAAATAATCTAGATATTTATATTGATAAAACTAAATTTGCAAATTATAAAATCAAAACAATTAAAAAATTAAATAATAACAGCTATGAAAAAAATGTTGTTATCAATGTGCTATAAAAAGATAATAAATTATATTAACATCTTAAATTACTAAGATGTTTTTTATTTATTTAAGTAATTTAAATTTAAATACATAATTGTTTAATAAAAAATAAACCATCTAGTTAAAATGGTTTATTTTAGTTAATTAAAGTTAGTTAATTGATAATTTAAATCCAAAATTTTTTCACAAAATAATTTTATAAACAAATGAGCTATTTCATAAAAAGGATATATTTTACAAATTAATTCATAATTAAAAATGTCAATAGGTTTATTTAAATAAAAAGAAACTATTTGATTTTTCTTTAAAGTTATTTGTTTATCATCTGGTAGATAAAAAATTAAATCATTTTGATTTTTAGAAAAATAATTTCAATAATAAATTTGATCATTTTGCATAGTTATTTGTAAAAAATATTGATCTGTTAAATTGATTTGTTGATTAAATATTTTTTCTATTTCTGATTTTGACACTATTTTAATGCTATGAATTTCAAAATTTAGATTGTCTTCAGGAAATTTATTAATTAAATAAATTAAATCATTAACACTTTCTAAATAAATTTTTAATTTATTAATTCTTTTAGTGGAACTAAAATATTTTCATTTTCAAAAGCCTAAAATTATAAAAATAATATAAAGTAAAGAAAAAATAGTTGATAAAACAATTCAAGTTATAATCAGTTCTTTAATATTGTAATCCAAAAATAAAGGCGAAAATGCAAAATAAAGCATCATTAACCATGTAAATATAAAAAAGTGAAATCACTTAATATTTATTTTATTTAAAAATAAAGAAATTTTTGTCTCATTTAAAAATTTATTTTTTTTAAATTTATCAATCATTGTAAATTCATCGTTATTTTTTTCAAATTTTAAATTATAAATAAAATAATTTTCCATTTCTTTTTTGTTATTAAGTTCCATTTATTTAGCCTCGATTATTAAATTGTTTATTTTAGCAAAACTATCATTTATTTTATTTATAATTTCTTGATTTAAAAGATTCAATTCTTCTTCATTATTACTGTTAAAATCATTTCTAGTTAGTAAAACAATTTTTGATAAGTTTATATTATCATTTAGTTCAATTATTTTTTCATCTATTATTAAAACACTTTTATTTTCGTCAATTAATGAAGATCCAAAATAGATTTGCAAATCATTTTTGGTAGTAATTCTAATTCAAGAAAAATCATCTTTATTATTGATATTTTGATAAACTAAATTTTCTGTTTTATCAATAAATTGAATTTCATAAAAGGAAAGATTATCTTTATCCACTTCATTAAAAATTTGTAAAATAAATTTAGAATTTATTGAAAAATAAAATTTTTTAATTGCCATTTTTTTTGGGAAAAAATGCTCTCTCATATAAACGCAAGTTATAAATAAGGGCAAAATTATTACCGCAATAACGAGCATTAATGAAATTTTAATTGTCGGATCAATAGTTGAATTAGTAATTCGCTCTATACAAACTGAACAAATAAAAAGCATTAACATCGAAATTCAAAAAAATAAATCTCTATATTTATATCTAATTTGTTTTCTTCTATTTAAAAAATGTCATTTTTTAAATTGTTCATAGTTATTGTTAACATTATTCTTTTTCATATATAATTACGCCTTTAATTGTATTATAAAAAAAGTAAAATCATTAATGATTGAAAAGCCAGAAACTATATTATCAATTATTTCTATAATTTTGCCTATAGGAGATGCTCAAGCTGTGTTGCTTAAAATGATTTTTTTGCTTCACATTTTTTCTAAAAAATTCGATATACTTTCAGTTATTTTTTTAAATAACTTATCCATAATTTTAATTCTTTGATTTATAGTTTTTATTTCCTTGAGTGGAAACATATTTTGTAATTTATTAACAATATTATTTGATAATTTATTTGAAACTGAATTTATACTGTCGTGAAATAGTTGTACACCCTTACCAGCGGAATAAGATACAAAAAAATCTCTCATTTTTACTCCTAAATCAGCCGATATTACATATACATTATCCTTTATTCATTGATTTATATCCTTTATTTTTTTATTTATTAAAAAGGAAAAATCATTTACTTCTTTTGATTTTAAAAAATTATCAACTTCAATAATTTTATTTTTTATTTCGTATTGATTGTCAAAAGAAATTTTTACAAAATATGTCATAACTCCCGCTTGTACAGTAGCGGCAACAGCATGAGCAGCCATAGAACCAAATGTTCATGCTGATATCCCTATGTAAACAGCGGCTAAAGCTCATGCAGCGGTTGTTAATGCTGCTGATGCAATATTGAGCCCTTCTACTATTTTTAAATATTCTTTTGTAGCGTTATTTTTTCTTCTTATTAAGTCAATTTGTTTATTAAATTCGTTTTTTAATTCTTCTGAAATTTTATCTAAACTGTCTTTTATTTCTTTTTTTGAAATGTTTGATTTGTTATTTTTAATATTGATTTCATTTTCTTCTGTTCCTGTTGTTTTATTATAAGTAATTATATTGATATCATTATAATTAGTATCACTATTTAAAGTTGTATCTTCATCATATGATTTCAATATTTTTTTGTATTCTTCATCATTTTCATAAAATTTTATAATTTCTTCTTTTGAAATTTGTCCATTTTTAATTTTAAAATATGCATTTTTAAATTGCAGTTCTCTTTCTGTCGTATTTATAAATTCATTTTCATATATAATTTTTTCAACATTTTCCTTTTCGGTTGTGCTTTCTCATAAGAAATTTTTATTAATAGAATTTATTTCATAAGAAATTTTATCCATTAAAAGTATTTTATTTTTATCTATATTTTTAGAAAAAACAGAATCATTAATATGAATTCTATGTTGAATTTTAGGTTTGTCGATTTCTTTGTTTATATTTAAGACTTGTAGCGGTTGTACAATATTTACTGAAGATAGAACTTCTCCGTGATTTAGTATTAATTTTGATATTTTCATAGTGATATTATAAACCATTTTTATCTTTTTGATTTTTTTTAATAAATTTTAAAATTAAAATAACAAAGATATATATTAAAATCACAATATAACCACTAATACCTGAAAAGTTGATATTTTTAAAATATTTTAAACACATACTTATTATTCTTGTTATTAGTTAACTAATCTAATGTAAAATGCTTCTTTTAGTATTTTATTTCTTAGGTTTAAAAATTTTTGACAAGCCATTATTGCCCTTTATTAAAACCGATTTTTATATTTAGATTTTAAATATTTATTGCAGATATATGAAATTATAAATTTAATAAATAATTTAAACATAGACCCAAATAATAGATATAAAAAATCACATTATTAAAAACATGAATCATAATAAAGCCCTTTTAGTAGATTTTACCTTTTCTTGCTCACTATCTTCTCTTTTGGAATTAATTTTATATTTGATTGCATAAAATATAATTATTATTGCAACCACAACTATAAATAATGCATAAATAGTTCACCATACTGAAGCACCAATTTGTAATAGTGCTTTAGTATTTTTGGCAATATTTCCAACCGCTTCACCTAATTCGTTGCTAGTTTCATTATTAAATAAACTAACCATTTTTCCTCCTTTTTTGTTTAAAATTTAAAAATAAAAAATTTACGAAAAAATACACATTTAATCTCAATGTGTTTTTCTCCGTAAATTCTCAAATATATAAATTATATTATACCATAAAATGAGTGAAATAGATTAATAAAATTATTAAATAAAAAAATCGCCTTAAATCAGGCGACCTCTTGCTGGGTCGGCGAATTTACAAAATGGCTTAAGGCTGGCTCGACTTTTGAAGAGTTTATAGTAACTAAATCTACTTATAAATTATAACAGATTTTCATATTTTTCAAAGAAAAAACACCCATAGAAGGTGTTTTCATTTATTAAATTAATAGTTATTTATAGTTTTGCAAGATTTTTCATACATCTAACATATTTTTTTCAAGAACCTTTTTCATTTCTTTCATAATTTCTCCTTTTTATTGTTCATTACACCCTTCGAATCAATTTAACATAAAAAAGTAGTTTATTTTTTATATTCAAAATGATATATTTGAGAATATTTGTTTTCTAACTTTTGCTTTACAAAATTTTCTAACTCTTTTTTACTATAACTTTCTTTAAATCTACCATTATTTAAATCATTGTAAATTTTATCTCAAGTTTTAGGTAATGTTTTAATTTTTAAATTGTAATATGCATCACTATCTAAATCACTTTTATCATTTACATATATTTCCATCATTTCTAGTTCATTAGTTAATAAATTCATTCACTCAATAAATAATGTTTTATCATCTTGGTCTTTCATTCACATCATATCATCACTTCAATTTAAATGATTTGTTGGTTGTAAAAATTCAATTATGAATTTTTTTAATTTACTTAAACTATTAGATTTATCAAAATTAGTTTTAAGTTGCTCTTTAAGTGATTTATTTTCATCATTTATTGAATATAAATCTGCTTGATACAGTGCATAGTAATATAAAATATATATTTGAGTTGATGCAAATGTATCATAATATAAATAATTAGTGTAGAAAAAGGCGGTTAAAATATTTATTTCCCTTTTATTAATCTCGGGATTAAAAAAATCATCATCAACATTTCTATTTTGTACATTTCTTTTATATCCATCTTCCATTTTGTCAATTTGTTTGTTTTTAACTTGGGATTTTGGATCGTTTTCATTTACTTTTTCATTATTTAAAGATTTATATTTACCATTTAACAAATCAGTTTTTCAATCTCATAGATACGGAAAATCTTTATATTTTTCACCAGAGATAGTATCAGCAATTGCTTTATATGTTTCAACCACTTTTTGTTTATAAATGGATTTATAATTTACACCTTCTTTTTCTTTATCACTAAATGTTTTTTCAACCATTTTCGGAACATTTACTAAATATAATCATGTTGGATAAAAACTTCCCATTTTTTCAAAATTAGGTTGCTTAAACTCAGTTGGCATTTCACTACTTTTATTTATAGGATTTGAAGTTGAAGGTTCTGTTTTTGGTGCTTGTGAATTGTTAGGATTATTATCTTTTTTATCATTATTAGTGCCATTTTCATTATTCTTTTTATCTTTTTCTAATAAATCTTGCATTGGTGCAGAAAAAAATTCACAACTAGTTGTTGCAACAACAGCACTAACTGGTAATAAAATTCCTAAACCCATTAATAATTTTCTCATTACATTTCCATCCCTAAATCTTCTTCTTGCTTTAACTCTTTAAGATATTTTTCACTTAACAAATCTTTATCATATTCCAATTCATCAATAAATGCTTGATTTTTTTCAAAATCAATTGTACTAATAAATTTTTCAATTTCTCTAGGATAATATTCCTCAATTTTCTCTACTACAGAATTAAATATTTTTAATTCTTCTCTTTGATTTTCATCAAAATAATCAGGTTTTCCTTGATAAACATCTAAAAAATTTTCAAAAAATATTTCATATTTAGTTGAAGAATATTCCATTTCTGTTAGCGATTTATGATTAATTATTTGTTGCTTTTTTATTAAATAAATTAAATCATTTTCATTAAAATATTTATTTCACTTCATTAAATATTTATCATTTTTTGTTTGTTGATAATCATCTAATAATTTATGATTAGGAACATAGATATTTTTTATTTCAGTTTTCTGTTTATTATAATTAAACTTAATTTCTTGTAATGATGCTAATTTGTTTTCGATATTAAAATAAGATTTTTCGACTATTTCTGCAAACTTTGATGTAGATAAATTAGCAGATGTAATTTTTTTAAATTTACCATATTTTTGTTCAATATCATATAAATCATATTCATCGACTTGATAAATTACCGTTGTATCAATGTACATATCTTTTTTAACTCCATTTTTATCAATAATAGCATATTCTACTTCACCAAATCTGATTTTTCTTGTTTTATTATCTTTATCAGTTGCGCTTCTAGCTAAAAGATAAAAAATATTTCCCACTTCAGTTTTATAAATGAAAACAGGAAGTCTCCTATGTTTTAGACCAAAAGAATTTGTTAATATATTACTTTTATTCGGTGGAAAATATTGATTTAATTTTTCTGAATAACTGGCATTTTCTTTCATAATCACTCCTTAAATTTACATTAATTTATATCTATATAAATTATATCTTATATTACTTTATAAAGAGCAATACTTAAATAAAAAAAAAAAAAAAACTTGTTCTAGATCGTAATCATTAAAATGACTTTAAAATTCTTTGTTTAAATTATTTAGCTTAGTTAATTTAGCATTTTCATTTTATTAAAAAGTTAAAATAGTTGTGCCAACTTTTAATACATTAAGTAATTCTAAATTCATTTTAATAAAAATATTTGGGCGATTAAAACATTTAATTTTTAGAAATTAAGTATTCTTTATTACTAAAAAATAACGATTTTTAATCTTTTAAATTTTTTATTTAATTAATGTTTTAAAACTATAATATTGATTTTAATATTAACATTTCAAATAAAAAACACTCAAAGGTGTTTTAATTTATTTAATTGATAGTTATTTATAGTTTAACAATATTTTTCATACATCTAACATATTTTCGAAATTAGGTTATCTAAATTTTATTGATATTTTATTTCTTTTCTAATAAATTTACATTGATGCAGCAACTTTTTTAACTAGCAATAAAATATCCAAACTCATTAATAATTTTCTTTTTATTACATTTTCATTTTTAAATTTTATTCTTGTTACAACTCTTTTTTATATTTTTCACTCAGTAAATCTTTATCGTATTTCAATTCATTGATAAATGCTTGATTTTTTGTAAAATCAATTTGATTCTGTATTTTTTTAATATCTATTTTATAATTTTCTTCATAATATTCAATTGAATTATCATATTTTTCATAATCTTTTTCTGAACTAAAATCATCCTTTTGAAGGTCAAAACAAGTTCTAAATATTCTTTGATATTTTTCGTATATAGTTAATGTATAATCCATTTCTGTAAATGATTTATGATTTTTTATCTGTTGTTTTTTTATTAAAAATTTTAAATCTTCTTTGTTTATTTTTATGTTTTTATGATTTATATTATAATAATCTTCAATCATTTTATGATTTGGGGCATATATTAGTTCAAATGCAGTTTCATTTTCTTCTTTATTGAATTTTACATCATACATTACTGCTAAATTATTTTCAATATTCATATATGTTTTAGTTATTAATTCACCATATTTTTCTGGTTTTAAATTAAACCCCCATATTTTATTAAATTTACCATATTTTTGTTCAATATCATATAAATCATATTTATTAATTTTATATACTCTTGAAGTATCAATATAAATTTTCACTTCATCATTATTTTTGTCGATAAAACTATATTCAACTTCCTCTAGTGCTTTTATTTTTAACTTTTCATTATCTTCAATAGCACTTTTTGCTGATACATAAAACACTTCTTCCATTTCATTTTTAAAAAGAAAAATAGGATGAATAGCAAAATTTAATCCTAGCGAATCTGGTAATAAATTCGCTCCTGTTGGTAAAACATATTCGCTAAATCTTTCTAACAAATATTTTTTCATAATCACTCCTTAAATTTACATTAATTTATATTAATATAAATTATATATTATATCGCAACATAAAAGGTGACATTCATAAAAAAACATAATATTTTTTGAAATATTCTTTTTTAAAAAAATAATTTGCAATAGTAAAAAATATTCTCTAGTTAGAGAAATTTTATTATTTTTTAAATTTTTAATTAAATAAAAAATGCAACTTCTTGTTTTTTGATTTTTAACAAAAGGAAAAATATTTTGTTAGTTAAAAAAGTTGCATTTTATATTTTAATTTGAGTTTAATTTTTTGGTCTTTTATCTAAAACACTTTCTTGATTTTTTAATTTATTAATTTCAAAATTAAGCATTTTAACTTCTTGTTGAAGTTTTTGAACTAATTGTGCATTTTTTTGATTTTCTTGCACTAATTCATTTTGATAATTATTAATAGTTTTAAGTTCATTAATAATTGAATCTAAAAAAACATCCACTTGTTCTGGATCATATCCATTAAAACGGCTGTTAAACTCTTTCTCTAAAATTATTTTACTTAGTTTATCTATCATTTTTTATTTCCTTAAAATAGTTTAAAATAATTGCACTAGCTGATGCAACATTGAGTGATTCAAAATTTATTTTTATAAAAATATTTTGATCAATTAAATAATTTAGTTCCTTAGAAATTCCGTTTCCTTCATTTCCAAAAATAATAATCATTTTTTGGTCTTTTAAATTTTTGATTTCACCAATGTCTTTACTTTGATGATCAACTAGTGTTCCAAAAATATAATATTGATTTTTAATTTTTTCTAAAAATTGTTTTAGTTCATTTTCTTGAATTATATTTATATGAAAAATAGCACCTTGAGCTGCTCTTAAAACTTTTTCATTATATAAATCTACACCTTTAATTATGACGGAATTAAAGCCAAAAGCAACTGCGTTTCTAATAATAGTTCCCAAATTTCCTGGATCTTGAATATTATCTAAAACCACCACCTTTTTACCTAATTCAAAATTATAAGTCATTTTTTTGCAAATGGCGATAATATTTTGTGGATTTTTAGTATTACTTAATTTGTCGATAATATGTTGTTCAACATAAATCACATTTATTGATTTATCAATTTTAAAATTAATATCCGATGTTAATATTTCTACAACTAAATTCTTTTTTAATGCTTCTTGAATATTTTTTCAATTTTCAATAATAAATAAATTGAATTTATCACGATATTTTTTTAATAATAATTTACTATATTCTTTAATTTTGGGATTCTGTAATGAACTAATGATCATTTTTAATAAAATCTTTCCCTTTTTGAACTTCATAAAGTGATAAATTTTCAAAATTAAGCTGCCTCATTACTTCATAAGCAACTAAAACTACAGAATTAGCTAAATTGATAGAACGATTTTCTTTTACCATCGGAATTCTTAAACAAGCATTTAAATCTTTTTGCATAATTTGTTTTGGTATTCCGGTTGATTCGGTTCCAAACATTAAAAAAATGTCATTTTGAAATTCTTTTTCTTTTTTAAAGTTTATATCAGCATATGTTTGTTGTCCATAACGGGTAATATAAAATATTTTTTTATTTCCATATTTTTTTTCAAATTCTTCATAATTATTATGAACTTCATGTCTAATGTCCGATAATCTTTTTCCTGCTGCTGGTCTTTTTAATCATTTAGGTTCTAAATCGAAGGCAATTGGACGAATGATGTGTAATTTAGCACCTATTGCAAAACAAGTACGAATAATATTTCCGGTATTAGGACTTATTTCTGGTTGATATAAAACTATATTAAGCATTTTACTCCTTATTAAATTATTTTAATTAGATATTCTAAAGCAATTATAGATGATTTTTTAATTCTTAAATTGATATCATCTTTGGAAAAAATATTTTCTCCTATTTTATCAGAAACAGCTTTTACAGACATAAATTTAACTTTATTTTGATCGCAAATTTGAGCAATAGCAGCACTTTCCATATCGAAAATGAAAGCTTGAAATTTATTTGCAAATAACTGTGCTTTCTGTTTTTTAAAGATAAAGGAATTAGATGAACCAATATTGAAATTTTTTATTGATAAATCAGTCAAATTATTAGTAAAATACTGTTTTTCTCCTGGAGTTTGCCCATCTAAATATCAAGGAGTGAATGTATCGATAATATAAAATTTTTCTGGAATAATTAAATCATAAATTTCAATATTTTCTCCATAACCACCTACAGCACCAAAATTATAAACAACTTTAATATTGGTGAAAACAGAAAGTAAAATTGCTGTTGTAGCACTAGCATTAATTAAGCCAATTCCTGAATGAACTAAAGTTAAAAATTTTTCATTTTTTTGATAAATAAAAAATTTTTTATTTAGTATTTTAATTGATTTTACTTTTTTTCAACCGTATTTTTTAATGGAATGAAGCTCATTTTCATCAGCAATAATTAGGGCTTTAAAAATCTTTTTTAAGTCAATGATCATAAATATTTACTTGCTCTTGCGATACTTCTACCTTGGCTAAATTATACTCTTTTATATGATTAATAACTTGTTGAAACGCTTTATCAAAATTTTCAAATGCTAGTTTTCTTACTTTTTGAATTCCCTCTCATTTTCTACCTTGACAAAGTTTATCAGCCATAAATACAATTTTATCTAAAGTATCCATTTGATAGTCTAATGAAGTGTGAACACTAATTGCTCTAACAATTTCTGGATTTTGAACTCGATAGTATTTATCAAGTCATAATGACGCAGTTGTTTGATGGAGTTTATAATCCGGAACAGTTTTTTCATCAATATTATTTTCTGTTAAAAATTGGCGATGTAATTCTATTGGTCATCGTTTAGTTAAATCATGAACTAATCCAGAAAATCAAGCAATTTTTGCATCATAATTTAAAAATTTTGCATAATCAGCAGCTAGTTGGGCAGTGACGCGGCAATGTTTATTTAATTTTGCATCCATTGTGTTATTAATAATATCTAAAATGTAAAGAAAATTTTTACCAATATATTTAATAACCGAATCTTCTAAATTAGCAAAATTACCAAATTTTACTTCGGTAGATGAATCTTGGTATATTTCATTTTCAAGTAAAATGCAATTAAATTTTTTTAAATTTTCTTTATTAACTTTTTTATCTCTTTTAAAAACAACTATTTTAGTACTTTGTGCAATTGTTTCAATTTCTTTTCATTTATGTAATTTTGGAACATTATCTGAACCGATAATTAAAAATAATTCTTGATTTGGAAATTGTTTTTTAAAATGATTTACAGTGTCAATTGTATAACTAACTCCCTTTCTTTTAATTTCAAATAGTGAAATTTCACTTTTTTCAGGTTTTACCATTTCAATCATTTTTACCCGATCTTCTCAAGGGGCATAAACTTGTTTTTGCTTAAAGGGACTTTTAAATGCAGGAACAAAAAATAGTTTATCTAAATTCAATTTTTCAATTGCCATTTTGGCAATTTTTATATGTGCTTTATGTATAGGATCAAATGATCCTCCAAAAATTCCTATTTTCATAATGTATAAATTATAAATTAAAATGAAAAAAGTGGAAACTGAATTCCACTTTTTAATTCACCTTTTTTGTTAAAAATTTAAAATTAACTTCTAAGACATCGTCAATAATTAAATTATTTTAAAAAAGAAGGTAAATCGTCGAAACTTTCATCTTCTTCATTTTCCAAATTTTCTTCACCAGGAAAATCTTCTTGATAAAATAATTCATCTCACTTATTATTTTCTTTATGAAAATTAATTTGTTGAATTTCTTCTTTTTCCAAAGTTTTTTTGTCTTTGTCAATTCCAGAAGCAACTATGGAAATTTTTATATCTTTATCTTGAGTTTCGGTATTAATTAGTCCTTGGATAATATTACTATTAATTCCTGTTGCTTTTTTAATTGTATCAATAATTAAACTAATTTCATAATATGTAACATTTGATCCTGTTATATTAACAATAACATCTGTAGCTCCGATTATTGAACTTTCTAAAATCGGTGAAAATAACACTTTTTCCACTGCTTTTTGAGCACGATCCTTTCCAGAACCATCAGCAGAGTTAATGATTATTTCGCCTTTATTTTTTAAAATTGATAATAAATCAGCAAAATCGACATTTTGTGTTCCGACTTTATTTGTTATTTCGGAAATCATTTCAATGGTTTTTTCTAAAGTTGTATTACTATATTTTAAAGAATGTTCGCTTGCTAGTGCTCCAAATGATTCAAGTAATTTATCATTTGAAACTATTAAAATTGCATCAACTTCTTTTTTAAGTAATTCTAGTCCCATTTTTGCATTATTAAAGATTTTTTCTCCTTCATAAGCAAAAGGAATTGTAACAACTGCAATAGTTAATAAAGCGGTTTTTTTAGCTATTTCCGCTATTACAGGAGATGCTCCTGTTCCAGTACCTTTTCCCATTCCGGCAGCAATTATTACTATATCAGCATCTTTAATTCTATTTTCAATTTCATCTTTACTTTCAAGAGCGCATTCTCTTCCTTTTTGCGGATCATTTCCTGCACCAAATCCTCTTCTTTTTTCAAAATCTCCTAAAGGAACACTGTATTCAGAATCAAATTGAGTTAATGCTTGTGAATCGGTATTAAAAGCAATGTATTCAACATTGGGTATTTGTTTATTCATTAATGCTTTTATTGAGTTATTACCACATCCACCAACACCTAAAACTTTAATTTTTAAATTTGATTTATTATGCATGTTTTTCTTTCTTGCTAAATAGTTTTTGAATTAAGAAAAGTAATTTATTTTTTTTGAAAAATAAATCTTCAATTTCATATGGCTGAGTATTTATTAATGTATTATTTTTTTTCAATTTATTATTTAATGTATTTTCAATAAAATTTAAACCTGAAAGAATTAAGTTTGAATTTTTTGAAATATTTAAGTATTCTTTTGGATTATGAACTATTATTTTATTGTTAATTAATTTTTTTGAAAATGTATTTTCTAAATTATGAAAATTAACTAATTTTCCGATTAAAACGATTGGAAAAGAATCCTTTCCTATTTCGTTAGTAAATTCATATATTTCACTTGCTAAATTTATTAAAAATTCCTCTATATTTTTATTAAATTGTTCAAGTGTTAATTTTTTATCTAAAATTAGTGCTTCAGTTTTTGTATTTTCCAAAATCTCGCCATAAATTTCGGAAATTTCTTGTCATTTTTTAAAATCTAAATCACTTTTAGAATTAATTTGACTTTCAAGTTTTAAATATGAATTTTCAAGTTTTTTGTATTTTAAAATATTACCATTTTTAACGGCAGATATTCATGATACATTTTCATCAAAATTTACAATGATTTGTCAATCATTTATTTTCGATTGTTCGTTTAAATAATAAATTGTTGCATTTTGTGATGTAAAAATATTATTTACCTTAATATTTAATTTGTCAAATAGATTAATTAAAAAAGAATAATACTCGCTATTTATTGAATATTTTAAAAATGAAATTTCAATTTCGTTTGCATTTTTATTAAGTGGTAGTTTTGAAAAAACTTCAACTTTATTATTTCAGTTAATTTTATAATTAACCGGTAATGTAGAAATCATTTTTTGATTATTTTGATTATCTTTTAAAACAGAATCATATATTTTTTGTGTTTCATTATTATTTACAATTTTTTTTGAATTTTGAATACTTCTTTTTTCTTGAAAAGATGCAGAATGAAAAGAGTATTCACTATTATCTAGAAAAATAAAAATATTTTTAATTTTTGTTTTTAAATTTTTATTTAATAAATTAATTGAATTTTGAAAAAAATCATACATTTCTTTTTTCTGATCATTTTCAGTTTCAAAAATTAAAACATTGTTATCTTTTATATTTTCATATGCCAATAATGAATAATTTTTATTTTCGCAAATTTTTGCAATAATTTTTATATCTCTTTTCATTTTTGCCTTTCACTAACTTAATTTTGTAAGTATTCTTAATTTCGCACTTCTGCTTCTTTTATTTTTTTCAATTTCTTCTTTAGAAGGAAGAATAATTTTCACTTTTCAATCTTTTTTTTCCATAATTGGTAAGCGATGATCTGTTTTGTTTTTAATTAAATTTCCAAAAAAATTTTTAACAATTCGATCTTCTATAGAATGAAAAGTTATTATTGCTAATTTTCCATTAGAATTTAATAAATTTAAAGAATCGTTTAAAGCGATTTTTAGTGATTCAAATTCATTATTTACAGCAATTCGTATTGCTTGAAAAACGGCTTTAGCAGGATTTTTCATCCTTACTATTTTAGCTGGTAATGAATTTTTGATTATTTCAACTAATTCCAATGTATTGTTTATGGGTCTGTTTTCAATAATGCCTTTCGCAACTCTTTCAGGGAGCATTACATCTGCATTATTTTTAAAAATTTTTATTAATTCGCTTTCATCATAATTATTTATAATAAAATGAGCATCGAGTTTTTGATTTGTATCCATTCTCATATCGAGTCTAGCATCTTTATTATAGGAAAAGCCTCTTTCGGCTTCATCTAATTGCGGAGATGATACTCCTAAATCCATTAAAATTCCATCAACTTTATTAATTTTTAATTCCTCAAGTTTTTGTTTAAAGTTTTTAAAATCAGAGTGAATTAAAGTGAAGTTATTTGAAATTTGTTTTAATAAGTTATCACTTTTTTTTATAGCTTCACTATCTTTATCAAACGAATAAAGTCATCCAGTTTTTATTTTTTTTAATATATTTGATGAATGCCCTGCTCTTCCTAATGTTAAATCAACATAGATTCCATTGTTTTTTATTTCTAATTTTTCAATTATTTCATTTAGTAAAACAGGATAATGTTTCATTATAATTCGACCCCACTTTCAAATAATTTATTTTGAAGTTCATCGATTGAATTTTCATCCATAAATTTTGATTGGTGTTCTTCATATCTTTCTTTTGGTCAAAGTTCTATTTTTTCTCCAACCCCAATTAGATATGCTTCATTTTTGATAGCAACAAGATTTAGTAAATTTTTAGGTAAAACAACTCTTCCAACTTTATCACAAGATGCCTCTGTAGTATTTCCGAAAAAGAATCTAGCAAATTCTCTTAAATTTTTATTTAAAGAATTATTAGCTTTCATTTTTTCTTTAATACGATCAAATTCGCTTTTAGAGCGAATTTCAACAATCTTATCTAAGCCTAAAGAAATGTAAAAAACTTCTCCCAACTCCTCTCTGAATTGAGAAGGGATGATAATTCTGTTTTTTTCATCTATTGTTTTTAAATGGTTTCCAAACATACCACTCCTTACCACTATCTACCACATTATAACATTTTTTTAACCCTTTTATGAAATAAAAAAAATATTTTTTTCTTTTTTTGTTCTAAAAATGAAAAAAAATTAATAATATAAAACTCATGAAAATAGTTAAAAAGTGTTTTTTTAATATTTTTTTTTATTTTTTTTTATTTTTTTGAAAAAATATGCTTTTTTAAAATTTAGGAGTAAAATATTTTATGACTTGAGAGATCTTGTCTAAATGAGGTGATGTTGAAAGAAAAAATAAAGGACTTTTCAAGTACTATATTAATATATCTATTTATATATATACTGGTACTAATTATTTTTTTAATTTTAACACTATGAAATCATTCGCTTCTATTTGGGTGAATGTTTTCATTTATTTCTGTTTCCTTTTCTTTTTTAAATAAAGTTGCAATTGCAAATGGTATTTCAAAAAATAAAGGAAAAGGCAATAAAAAAAGTAAAATATTATTTTTATTTAATATTATATTAGGAATGTTTTTAGTTTTATTTCATGGGCTAATATTAATAACAATAATATTTATAAATAAAAGTTTTAGTATTGATAAAAATATTTATGCTTTTTGACCGATTAATATTATTTCTTATATTATAGGAATTTCATTAATTGTTCCATCAATACTAATAAATTTAATATTAAATAATATAAAGGAGAGGAAAAGAAATGGACAAAGACAGTTTTTTATCTAATTGAAATCAGCCACAACTTTTTACTCTTTTTGTTATGGTTTTTTTAATTTGTATAATATCCTTGATATTGTATTTTCAAATTAAAAAAACAAAAAAAGACAAAGCACCAAATACAGCAGTTTATATTGTTGAACAATATTTTGGAATTGTGGATAAATTGGTTGATGAAAGTTCTAATTCAGGAAGAATAGCTAAATTTAAACCATATTTATTTGGACTTTTAACTTTTTTACTATTTGGTAATTTACTTTCTGTTATCGGTCTAGAACCGGTAGGAAGCACCATTTCAGTAACATTAACATTGGCATTAATTTCGTGATTAGGAATTTATGTAATTGGTATTTCTTATCAAAGATTATCATTTTTCAAAAAATATATTAATCCACTTGAAATTATTTCAATTCCAGCACCGCTTATTTCACTTTCCTTTCGTATGTTTGGAAACATAATAGGTGGTTCTACACTTTTAATTATATTTTATGCAGGTTTACAATTTATTTGAAATTTATTACCTATAGGTAGTTTTGCCTTATTTAATTTACCGGCTGCCATTTTCTTATCACCATTAGTATTTTATTTAGACATTTTTGGTGTTGTTATTCAATCATATGTATTTACACTATTAACTACAATGTTTTGAAGTTCAAGTGCTGACGGGGAATAAATATAATAGAAAAATAAAAACAAAAGGAGAAAAAATGACAAACGAAATTTTAGAAATAGCTTCAAAACTTGATGAAAAAGTATCAGGTAATTCAACAGGAATTGGTCTTGTTGCAATCGGAGCTGGTTTAGCGATGGTTGGAGCACTAGGAGTTGGTGCTGGTCAAGGATATGCTGCAGGAAAAGCAGCTGAAGCAGTTGGAAGAAATCCAGAAGCTGAAAAGAAAATAAATAAATTAATGATTATCGGTTGTGCTATTGCTGAAACATCTTCAATTTATGCTTTACTTGTTGCAATACTTTTAATATTTGTTTATTAATTATTTATGGAATTAAAATTATTTAGTTCAAAACCAGAAGTGGATCCTGGAAATGATATTAGCAATTTATTTAAAGGAATTTTTCCAAATCCATGAGTGATGTTAGCAACTTTTATAGCACTAATAATTGTTGTTTTAGTATTATATGGTTTAGTTTTTAAACCAATAAGAAAATCAATTAGTGAAAGAAGAAAGTTTATTCAAGATAACATCGATGAAAGTATTAAAAATCGCGAATCATCAATTGAACTTGAAAATAAAAGAAATTTAGAACTTTGAGAAGCAAGAATTGCTGCAGCAGGAATTGTTAATCAAGCAAAAATAGAGTCTGAAAAAATTGCAAACGAATATATTGTAAATGCAAAAAAAGAAGCAAAAAGAATCATTGAAGATGGGCACAAATCCGTTGCTCAACAACAAAAAAAATTTGAAGAAGAATCTAGAGAAGAAATTATTTCAGTTGCTACTAAATTAGCATCAAAAATATTAGAAAAACACGTTAGTCACTACGAGGAAGAAGAATTGATTAATAAATTATTAAACGAGGTCTACGAGTAAAATGACTAAAAATTATTATTTAGGATATGCAAATGCTTTGTTTGAAATCGCTAATGAAGAAGATAAATTAGATTTATTTTATGAACAATGTCAAATGTTGGAAAAAATTTTTAAAAATCATATAAATTTAATTACTTTATTAAAATCGTTTAATGTTTCAAAAGAAGAGAAAGAAAAAATTATTGATAATATTTTTGAAAATAAAATTGATTTAATGCTTATAAATTTTATTAAATTATTAACTAAAAAAATGCACATTTTTGCCATTAGCGATATTTTAAAAGAATTTGAAAAAATTGTTTTAAAATCTCAAAATATTCAAAAAGGAATTGTTTATTCAGTTAATAAATTAAAAATTTCCAAAATGAATGAAGTAAAAAAATTCATCGAAAAAAAACTTAATAGCAAAGTTATTTTAAAAAATGTTATTGATAAATCGTTAATAGCGGGAATTAAGATTGTTATTGGAGATTATATTTTTGAAAATTCAATTACTTCTCATTTAGAACAAATTAAAAATTATGTACTAAAAGGAGGTGAATAGTGTCTTTTAATAAAGCTAGTGAAATTTCGTCATTGATTAAAAATCAAATTAAAGAATATGGTAAAAAAATAGCATATGATGAAATTGGAAAAGTTATTTCAGTAGGAGATGGTGTTGCTTTAATATCAGGACTAGAAAAAGCGGAATTAGGTGAGCTTGTTGAATTTCCTAATAATGTTTATGGAATGGTCTTGAATTTAGAAGAAGAATTTGTCGGTGTTGTTATTATGGGACGTGAAAATGCCGTTTCAGAAGGCGATGAAGTAAAAAGAACTTATAAAATCATCTCTGTTCCTGTTGGAGAACAAATGGTTGGAAGGGTAATTAATGCTTTAGGAGAACCAATTGATGGAAAAGGAACAATTGATTTTTCAAAAAGAAGAGAAATTTTTGTTAAAGCACCTGGAGTTATGAAAAGATCGAGTGTTAATGAACCATTAAAAACAGGGATATTAGCAATCGATTCTATGGTTCCAATTGGTAAAGGTCAAAGAGAATTAATAATCGGAGATCGTCAAACTGGAAAAACAGCAGTTGCTATTGATGCCATTTTAAATCAAAAAGGACAAAATGTTAATTGTGTATATGTAGCAATTGGACAAAAAAATTCTACTGTAGCACAAATTGTTGATAAGCTTTCAAAAAGTGGGGCAATGGAATATACTACCATCGTTGTAGCAGGAGCATCAGAATTAGCGCCATTGCAATATATAGCACCATATGCTGGAGTTTCCATTGCTGAAGAGTGAATGAACAAAGGAAAAAATGTACTAATTGTTTATGATGATTTATCCAAACATGCTGTAGCATATAGAACATTATCATTATTATTAAGAAGACCGCCGGGAAGAGAAGCATATCCTGGAGATATTTTCTATCAACATTCATATTTACTTGAAAGAGCGGCGAAATTAAGTCCTGAATTTGGTGGAGGATCCATTACTGCACTACCGATTATTGAAACTCAAGCAGGAGATATTTCTGCATATATTCCTACTAATGTAATTTCAATAACTGATGGACAAATTTTTATGAAAGAATCATTATTTAACTCTGGGCAAAAACCTGCAGTTGATGTAGGATTTTCAGTTTCTAGAGTTGGTTCATCCGCTCAAACAAAGGCGATGAAATTTGTATCTTCTTCACTTAAATTGCAATTAGCACAATATAATGAGATGAAATCATTTGCTCAATTTGGTTCTGATTTAGATGAATCAACTAGAAGAATTTTAGATCATGGTGCTAAAGTTTATGAACTTTTAAAACAATGACAATATGTACATATCGATCAAACGGATCAATCTATTATCCTTTTATCTGTTAAAGATAAATTAATTAATCCTATTCCTAAAGAATATATTTCACAATATAAAAATGAATTAATTAAATTTATTAATAGTGATACAAAAGCTTTAGAATTAAAAGCTCTTTTACTTAAAGATAGATCATTTTATGATGAATTACTTGTTGAATTCAAATTATTATTGAAAAAATTTGTACTAGATTTTATCAATAAAATTCCAAATTATGATCCAAATCTATATCCTAAAATGCCGGAGTTTTAATGGCGAGTTTACAAAAAATTAAAACTAGAATAAATTTAATAGAAAATACAAGAAAAATTACAAAAGCAATGGAATTATTATCTAGTGCTAAATTAAGAAAAATGAAAAATAATCATCTTTCTATTCAAGAATATGTGCAAACAATTAATGATATTTTAGCTTCACTTTTTCAAAATTCTAAAGATGCTAAAAATGTTATTAAATTAGATAATAATAAAGGAAAATTATATATTATAATAACCTCAGATTTAGGTCTTTGTGGAGGTTATAATACAAATATTTTTAAATTAGTAAAAAATCAGTTAAAAGATGAAGATAAAATAATTATTTTTGGAAACAAGGGCTTTATTTTATTTAAAGATTATGAGCAACAAATAATTCAAAGTCATTTAAATTATGGTGATGATTTAAATTATGTAGTTGTTTCAAAGGTGCTTTCGCTAATTGAAAAAATGATAGATAATAAAGAAATTTCCGCAATTAATGTTGTTTACACAAAATTTATTAATAGTGTTACATATGAACCAATTAATTTTCAATTATTACCAATAAATTATGAAAATTTTGCAAATAAATCAGTAAAAAATAACACTTTAAAAGCATTAACAGAATTCGAACCATCAGCATCTGTTATTGTAAAAAATATCGTTCCATTATATTTAGGATCATCAATTTTTAGTTTTTTAGCTGAATCTAAAATTTCTGAAATGTCATCAAGAAGAAGCGCGATGGAAAATGCCTCAAATAATGCTGATGAAATAATTTCAAATCTTGAAATTGTCTTTAACAGAGGAAGACAATCATCCATTACTCAAGAAATTACTGAAATTATTGGTGGAACTTCATCAGAATAAAACGAAAGAAAGGAAACTATGAAAAAAAACGTTGGAAAAATTGTTCAAATTTTAGGTCCTGTTATCGATGTTAAGTTTGAAAATGGGCAAATTCCTGCACTTTTAAATGCATTAGAAATAAATTTGAAAACAAAAAATTCTGAAAAGAAAATTGTTTTAGAAGTAGAACAGCATATTGGTGATGATGTTGTAAGAACAATTTCTATGGATATGACTTACGGTTTATCAAAAGGTTTAGAAGTAATTGATACAGGACAACCAATTTCTGTTCCAGTTGGAACCGAAGTTTTGTCCAGAATGTTTAATGTTTTAGGTGAGCCAATTGATGAATTGCCTGCGCCTGATACAAAAATAAAAATGCCAATTCACGCTCCTGCACCAACATATGAAGATCAAAAATCAACATCAGAAATTTTAGTAACAGGAATTAAAGTAATCGATTTATTAATCCCTTATGTTAAAGGTGGAAAAATTGGTTTATTTGGTGGAGCTGGAGTTGGTAAAACGGTTTTAGTTCAAGAACTAATAAATAACATCGCTACTCAGCATGGTGGATTATCAGTTTTTGCTGGAGTTGGTGAACGTTCTCGTGAAGGAAATGATCTTTACTACGAAATGAAAGCGGCTGGTGTTTTAGATAAAACAGCTTTAGTTTTTGGTCAAATGAATGAACCTCCTGGAGCTCGTATGCGTGTTGCTTTAACAGGTTTAACAATGGCTGAATATTTTAGAGATAAAATGAACCAAGATGTTTTATTATTTATTGATAATATTTTCAGATTTACACAAGCGGGTTCAGAAGTTTCTACTTTATTAGGACGTATTCCTTCTGCAGTTGGTTATCAACCAACATTAGCAACTGAAATGGGACAATTACAAGAAAGAATCACTTCAACCAATCAAGGTTCTATAACTTCTGTCCAAGCTGTATATGTGCCTGCTGATGATCTAACCGATCCAGCTCCTGCTACAACTTTTGCTCATCTTGATGCAAAAACAGTTTTAGATAGAAATATCGCTGCTTTAGGTATTTATCCTGCTGTTGATCCGCTAGCATCTGGATCGAGAATGCTTGATCCGCTAATAATTGGAGAAGAACATTATTCAGTAGCTCGTCAAGTTTTAGAAATTTTACAAAAATTCAAAGAACTACAAGATATTATTGCTATTCTTGGAATGGATGAACTATCAGAAGAAGATAAAAAGATTGTTTCAAGAGCAAGAAGAATTAGAAACTTTTTATCTCAACCATTTTTTGTCGCTGAAAAATTTTCTGGTATTAATGGAAAATTTTTAAAACTAGAAGATACAATTAGAAGTTTTAAAGAAATTTTAGATGGAAAACACGATAATTTACCTGAAGAAGCATTTTTATATGTTGGTTCAATAGAAGAAGCTGTTGAAAAAGCTAATAAATTAAATAAATCATAATGAAGAAAACGAAAGTTAAAATAATTACTCCAAATGGAACTTTTTTAGAACAAGAAACAGAAATTGTAACTTTAAAAACAACCGAGGGATACAAAGGAATACAATATGGTACACAACCATTTGTTTCTTCGATTGTTCCTTCGAAAATGTTTGTTGGATGAAACACTTCAAACGAACAAAAAATTATTTATATTAATTCAGGAATTGTTTATGCTGAAAGTGCATTTATAAATATCATTACTGATTCAGTTTCTTATTCGCCTTTCACCGATTCATCTCAAAGTTTTGACATTTATAATGACAAGTTAAAAAATTCTAATCATATACAAAATATTCAAAAAGAAATTTCGATAAAAAAAGAGTTAGAAAAAAATAAAAAATAACAATTAATCATAAATTATAATAATCGAAAATATTAGATAATATAAAAATAGATCTTTAGTTTTTAAGATCTATTTTTATATTAAAAATTATTAATTTATTGCTAATCTATTTAAAGATATTGATTTTTTAAAATATGGTCTTTAAGTATTTTGTTTTTCAAATTTAGTGAACATCAACAATAAAGTGGTAGCCCTATAAATAAAATAATATAACCAAGTAAATTTAAGCCAAAAGATAATAGAAAATAAAATAATTCATTTTTAATTACTGGATTAAGATAATTTTTAAAAAAGACATAACCACTAATTGTATGAGATAGTAAAATTATAAAAATAATTAAATAAGCATAAAAAAATATTTGTTTTGATTTTTTTGAATTAAAAAAAGCTATGAAAGTTAAAAAATTAAGAGGAATGAAATAGTCTAAAAAATATATTGCAATTTGATTTGTAATTCCATCAATATAAAAAATTCCACTTAAAAAGAAACCTGAAAATATTGGAGCAATAATTATTAAATATATGTTAATTGCGACAAAAGCAACAGAAAAACCAAAAATTATTGCTGACATAAATAAAATAATTTCAGATAATTTAAAAATATTACCTAAACCATTAGGTAAATCCGGAACAATCATTTCAATAAATTTACTAAAAATCACTAAAGAAAGAACAACAGAAATAATAACCAATTTTTTAATTGATATTTGTTTTTTCATTTTTTTCTTTCTACTAACGACAGAAAAAAGCACTTCTTACGTTGGTGTTAACCAAATCAAGTTAAAAGGGTATAATCTCAGCCAAGTGGCACCCCTGTGCGTTAGCAATATAATTTTACCATTTTATTTCCCTTTTATTTAATTTTTTAAGAATTTGATTAATTTTAAAAAATGCATGAGAATTTTGAAAACTGATATGATAACTAAAAGGCGAAGGATGAGAAAGATTGATAATTATTTGTTTTGATAAATCAATTTCATTAATAATTGACTGAGCTTTTTTGCCTAAAAGTAAAAAAATTAAATTACTATAATTTTGATTAATAAATTTTAAAAAATTACTAGTAAAAATTTCTCATCCTTGATTAGCATGCGAATTAGGTTTATCTTTTTCAACTGTTAATACTCTATTTAAAAGTAAAACACCTTGTTTAGCTCATTCATCCAATTTCCCGTCCTGTTTTTGGAAATTAGGATAATCTCTTTTAATTTCTTTATAAATATTTAGTAAAGAAGGGGGTAATTTACTATTTTGCGTAGAAAAAGCCAAACCATCAGCTTCATTTTCGCCATGATATGGATCTTGTCCAATGATAATCAATTTTAAATTTTGAAAATCAGTTATTTTTAAAGATTTGTAAATATCTTTTACAGCAGGGAAAATAATTTTAGTTTCTTTTTGCTTTTTTAAATAATTCATTAAATCTATATAATAATTTTTATTTTTTTCCGAAGTTAAAAAATCAACTATATCTTTTTTACTTAACATTATTTAATTATATTAGAATTAAAAACTTTTATTTATTTTTTATAAAAATAAACAACTTTTTTATATAATTAAAAGTATTATGAATAAAGAGAAAAATATCCAAGAAATTATTAATCATTTAAAAAGTGCTGGATTTGTGTTTCAAGGTTCAGAAATCTATGGTGGATTAGCTAATACTTGAGATTATGGACCTTTAGGTTCACTATTAGCAAAAAATTTAAAGGATTTTTGATGAAAAGAATTTATTATTAAAGAACCAAATAACTTTGCAGTTGATACTAAAATATTAATGAATCCAAAAGTATGAGAAGCTTCGGGTCATGTCGCAAATTTTTCTGATCCTTTAATTGAAAATAAACTAAATAATAAAAGATATCGTGCTGATCACATTGTTGAACAGTTATTTCCAGAAATTGATATAAAAAATATGTCAAATTTGGATTTAGAAAATTTTATTAAAGAGAATGTTAAAGAATATGATAATAGTAAAACTGATTGAAGTTCAATTAGACAATTTCACTTAATGTTTGAAACTCAACAAGGAGTTGTTGTTGATAAAAAAGATCTTATTTATTTAAGACCAGAAACTGCTCAAGGTATTTTTGTTAATTTTAAAAATGTTCAAAGAGCAACCAGAGCAAAATTACCATTTGGTGTAGGTCAAATAGGTAAATCTTTTAGAAATGAAGTGACACCGGGTAATTTTATTTTTAGAACAAGAGAATTTGAACAAATGGAATTAGAAATTTTTTCTTATCCAGAACAGTCATTTGATATTTATAAAAAATATTTAGAAAAAGTTTGAAATTTTTTATTAAAACTAGGAATTAAAGAAAAATCTATTAGATTAAGAGAACATCAAAAAGAAGAATTAGCTCACTATTCGCAAGCAACAAGTGATATTGAATTTTTATTTCCATTTGGTTGAGGAGAACTATTGGGTGTAGCACACCGGGGAGATTTTGATTTAAAATCTCATATGCTACATTCAAAAGAAAATTTAGAGTATTTAGATCCAGAAACTAATAAAAAAATTATTCCCCATGTAATTGAGCCATCAATCGGAATGGATAGACTACTTTTAGCATTAATAGTTGATAGTTATGAAAATGAAAAATTAGAAAATGATGATACAAGAATAGTTTTAAAACTTAATAAAGAATTAGCTCCATATAAAGTTGCGATTTTACCGCTTGTAAAAAAACTTTCTAAAAATGCTGACGATATTTTTCAATTTTTAGTTAATAATAATATTAGTGCAACTTATGATGAAACTGGTTCAATTGGAAAAAGATATCGTAGACAAGATTCTTTTGGAACATTCTATTGCATAACTGTTGATTATGAAACATTAAATGATAATAAAATAACAATTAGAAATCGTGACACAATGAAACAAGAAAGAATCGATATTGATCAAATATTAAATTATATAAAATAAGTGAATTAAAAGGGAGAAATATGAATGAAAATATAAGTAAAAAAATAATAGAAAATGTAGATATTGTATCGGCAATATCTTCTTTTATTCCTTTACAAAAAAAAGGAAATAATTATGTAGGAATTTGTCCTTTTCACGGTGATAACAATCCTTCATTAACTGTTTCTCCAAGCAAAAAAATTTTCAAGTGTTTTAGTTGTCAAGAATCGGGAACTGTAATTGATTTTGTGATGAAATTTAATTCCTTAAATTATATTAATGCAATAAATTTATTAAATGAGCAATTTAATTTAGAATTAAATTTAAATCAATTTAAAAATAACGAACCTGAATATACTGATTATCAAAGAAAAATGATTAAAGCAAATGAAGATGCTAATTCATATTTTAAATTATCATTATTTCAATTAATAAATCAAGAAGATAAATTAAATTCGTTTATTAAATCTAGAAAATTAACAGAAGATCTAATAAACGAATTTGAAATAGGATATGCTTATGATTCTCCTAATTTTTTAAAAATAATGAAGATGAAAAATAATAGTGAAGATATATTAATTAACAGTTCATTAATAACTGAAAATAACTCAGTATTTTTTAAAAATAGGGTTACATTTGCTATTAAAAACGAAAATGGCGATACCGTTGGTTTTTCTGCTAGAGTTTTAGAATCTGATGCTAAATCAACAAAATATTTAAATTCATCACAAAATAATTTATTTTCAAAATCAAAAATTTTATATAATTTTCATAATGCTAAAAATCATATTCCTCTTAATAATGAAATTATCATTTGTGAAGGTTTTATGGATGTAATAGCTTTATACAAAGCAAATTTTAAAAATTCAATTGCATTAATGGGAACTGCATTAACTCAAGATCATGTTGATTTATTAAAAAAATATAATGTAATTTTGATGCTAGATGGTGATCGCGCCGGAATTGAAGCTACTAAAAAATCATTATCAATTTTAATAAAAAATAATGTTAAAGTTGAAATAGTGAATAACGACACAAATTTCGATCCTGATGAATATTTAAATAAATTTGGAAAACAAGAGTTAATTAATTTAATTAAAAAAAGAATCTCACCTTTATCCTATATGTATAACATTTTATCAACTAATGTCGACATAAATAATTTTATTACTGTTGATAATTTCATTAACGACTTATTAATATTTTTGGAAAATAGTGATTGAAGAGAAAAAGAAATCTATTTAAAAAAAATTGAAACTGATTTAAAAATACCTGCATTAATTATTGAAAAAAGTATTAATAAATATAAAAATAACAAAATTATTAGAGCAGAAAATAGTTTTCAAAATGACAATAATAATTTTAATAAAATAATTTTAAACAATAATATTCATAATAAATTTAACATTGAATTTAATAGAAAAAGAGCGGAAATAATTACATCAATTGCCTTAATTCCACAAATGAGAGAACTTTATCTTAAGCAAAAAGATGACATTGATTTCAATGTTAATGATAAAAAAATAATTAATGATATTTTAGCAACTAATAATAAAGATGAAATTTTAAAAAAATTAAATAAAAATAATCTTTATTCGACTATTACATTTAACGACGAAAATGATTGAGACAGCGCAATTTTAGATTACAATGATAAAATATATAAAAATCGAAAAATTGAAATAACTAAATTAATTAAAGAAAAAGAAAAAGAACTTGAAAATGAACAAGATCCAGAAAAAAGAAAAATTTTAAACAGCAGAATTGACCAATTATTAAAAATTTCTATTAATATGAGTGAAAAAAATAAAGTTAAAAAGTAAAATATGATATAATTTTTATATTTAATTTTTATTATTAAACATTATAAAAAAATTATTAAGAAGTGGAGAGTTAAATGTCTGACAAAATCATAAAAAATAATAAAAACTATGAAATTTTAGTAGAGGCACTGAAAAAGGAGTTAGAAAAGAAAAAAGGAAAAAAGAACAAATTTTTAACTCAAGAAGAGGTTTATAAATTCATTAATTCTAAAAAATATTTCGTTGATGATGATGAGGCGGATGATCTTTTTTCATTATTATTAAGTGAAAAAATTTTAAAACCCGAAGTTGATGAAGGCGATCTTGAGGATGTTGATGAAGATGATTTTAAAAAAGAATTTAAAAGTAGTTCTAAAAAATCAAAAAGCAAGAAAAATGTAATTGATGATTTAGATGATATGGATTTTGATGATGATGATTCTGATTTATATTTAAAAGACTATGATAACGACGATGATTTACTTCTAGAAGATGGCGAGGAAGAAGATAATTTTAATTTAACTGATTCACAACTAAGAAACAAATTAACTGAAACAAATGACATTATTAAATGATATATGAGGTGAATTGGTAAATATGGTAAATTATTAACTCCAGAAGAAGAAGTAAAACTAGCTAAAGATATTAAAAGAGGCGGAAGAAAAGGGAGAAAAGCCCGTCATACACTTATTAATAGAAATTTAAGATTAGTAATTAATAATGCTAAAAAATATAAAAATAGAGGATTAGCTTTTATTGATTTAATTTCTGAAGGTAATGCAGGAATTTTAAAAGCAGTTTCTAAATATGAATTTGAAATGGGATATAAATTTTCCACATATGCCACTTGATGAATTAGACAAGCAATTACAAGAGCAGTAGCTGATCAAGCGAGAATTATTAGAGTTCCTGTTCATATGGTTGAAACAATCAATAAATTAACTAAAATTGAAAGAGAATTACAGCAAGAATTAGGTCATAAACCAACTGATGAATTAATAGCTGAAAGAATGGAAGATGATTTTACAGCTGAAAAAGTACAATATATAAGAAAGATCAACATTGATCCAATTTCATTAGATAAACCAATTGGAAAAGAAGATGATTCATTTTTTTCTGATTTTATTAAAGATGAAAGTGTTATATCCCCAATTGATTTTGCTGCTTCACAAGAACTGGCATCAATTTTAAATGAAATGTTGCAAAATAATTTAGAAGAAGATGAACGAAAAATGATTATGAAAAGATATGGTGTTGGAGAGGATGAAAACGGCAACAAATATCGTATTCATAGTTTAGATGAATTAGCTGATGAACGAGGAGTTACAAAAGAAAGAATTAGACAAATTGAATCGAAAATTTTAAAAAAATTAAAACATACCCAAAAGAAAAGAAAATTAAAAGATTATATGCAAGGTGATTAAATGGTTAATAGCAAAGAAATTATCGCTTTTCTTGATTCAAAATTTCCACAAGAAATTAAAGAAGAATGAGATACAGTGGGTTCTTCTTATTTTTTTGATAAAGAAATTAAAAAAATTTTAATTTCACTCGATTTAACAAAAGATGTTTTAAAATACGCATTAGAAAATAAATTTGATTTTATTTTGAATTATCATACTTTTTTATTTTATAAAGGATTTTTAAAAAATACATTTGAAAAAGAACCTCATAAAAAACAAATGCATAAGTTAATCAAAAAAAATCAAATTAATGTTTTTTCAGCACACACTAATTTCGATTTTTTACCAAATACCGGTGTAAAACAAATTATCAATTTTTTAAAATGAGATGCACATATAGAAAGTTCAGATCGCTTTAATGCTTTGGTAAAATTAGAAAAAGCAACAAAATTTAATGAAATAATCAATGATTTAAAAAATGCTTTTAATTTTAATTCAATGCAAAGCAATGTAAAAAATAATTTAAAAGTTCAAAAGATTGCCATTTTGCCAGGATCAGCAGGAATTGAAAATCTTTTAAAAATCAAAAAGCAATTTAAAGCGGATTTATATATTACATCCGATTTAAAATGAAATGAACTTTTAACTGTTAATGAACTTAAATTAAATTTGCTGATAGTTCCGCATTTAATTGAAAAAGTTAACTGCAATTATTTTAAAAAAATATTAGAACATAAATTCAAAAACTTAATAATTGAAATAAAAGATATAAATGAATTTATTTACAATTTATAAAGGAGTAAAATGATTAAATTAGGATCTCATGTTTCATTTAAAAAACCTAATTATTTATATGGTGCAATAGAAGAATCATTAAAAAATGGCGCAAATTGTGCGATGATTTATTTAGGAGCTCCACAAACAACATTAAGAACAAATGTAGAAAATTATAAATTGTACGAATATTTAAGTGAATTTAAAGATTTAATTTCTCCAACTGATATAGTTGTACATGCTCCTTATATTACTAATGTAGCAAATCCAGAAAAATCTGAATTTGCAATTAATTTTTTAATCGAAGAAATTGAAAGAATGAATTATATTGGTGCAAAATATTTGGTTTTACACCCCGGTTCACATACTTCATTTACTAGACAAGAATCAATTGAGCAGTTAATTAAATCAATAAATTATATTTTAGAAAAAACTAAAAATGTTGAAATTATTATTGAAACAATGTCGGGTAAAGGGACTGAAATTGGAACTAATTTTGATGAATTAATTTATATGATGAAAAACATTAAAAGCGATCGAAAAGGAATTTGTTTAGATACATGTCATATTTGAGATGCAGGATATAATTTAGAAAAATATGATGAATTCATTAATCTTATAAAAGAAAAAGGTGTTTTAAAATATTTAAAAGTAATTCACTTAAACGATTCAAAAAACCCCTTAAACTCCCATAAAGATCGCCATGCTAATATTGGTGAAGGATATATAGATAAAAAAATATTAAAAAAAATTGTTCATGATCCTCTATTTGATAATATTCCAATAATTTTAGAAACCCCATGAAAAGATGAAGGGCCAATTTACGATCAAGAAATTGAATATTTACTAAAACTTGATTAAAATAAAATAAAAAACAGATTGCTTCATTTAAGTCAATCTATTTTTTTTTTTTTTTTATTTAAATTACTATTTTATATAAGTGCAAAAAGTCCAATTATTATTCCTGCCATAGTAGGGGCTAAAGTGGGGATTCAGGAATACGATCAATTAGCACCAATATGTTGATCTTTTCGCTTTTTTAAAATAGTTAATTCCATTAATCGATAAATAATTCTCGGACCTAAATCCCGAGCTGGATTTAATGCAAAACCTGTTGACGATCCAATTGCCATCCCTATTACAACGACAAGAATTGATACAGGAATTGGCCCCAAGCCAGAAAGAATTTGTTTATTAATACCTCTTTCAGAGGCTAATAAAAAACCAATTAACATCATAGTAGCAATCAGCTCATAAGAAAAATTAAAAATAGTAGCTTTTTCTTTGTTTGCAAACGCTGGAAAAGTACAATGAGAATTTCTAATAGAAACTAAATCTGTAACTTGAATGTGTTTTCAGTTAATGAAATTTAAAATAATTTGGGCACTAAAAGCACCTAAAAATTGAAAAATAATTAATAATAAAAACAACGGTTGTTTTTGATAAATAGAAAAATAAATAGAAATTGCAGGATTTAAATGTGCAACACCGTTTAAAGAATAAGCAATAATAATTGCTATAAATAGTCCAAAACCACAAGTGAAAGAAATTAATAATCATTTAGATGATGAAGAACTGGCAAACATTTTTTGAGCTGAAGTACTATATCCTACACCATTAGCGAAAAATACTAATATTAATGTACCTAAAAATTCTGGTAAAAACTGATCAATTATATTCATTTTATTTCACCCTTTTTAAAATCTAATAACTAAAGTAAAAATTTAAATATTTTTAATTTGATTTTTTTATTATTCAATTAATAAAATCATGTACCATAATCATTGCCATTACATCATTTTCACAATATTTTTTTAGTTCTTTTTTCACTTCATTTCATTCTTTATCACCAATAGAACCGATATATCTAGCTATCGCCTTACTCATAGCACTTACTCCATTTTGAATTTCTAATTCTGAATAAGGAGTAATTAAATGATTTAAATTAATATTGTGTTTTGTAATATATTTTTCAATTTTTTTAATACTATAAAATCCTTTTAGTTCGGGAATAAAAATAAAAGGTAAATTTTTATTTTTTTCAGAATAACCACTAAAAAAATCGGCTAAATCAATTGTATTATTTTTAATTCACAAAACATAATCTTTGATTTTTAAATAATTTTTCGGATCTTCATTTTCAATTATTTTCAACATTTCTCTAATTCTAGTATTTTCATATCCTTGATTAAAGACAACATAATAATCGGCTTTATTTGCATAAATTCTTGTAATTATTTCAACAAATGTTTGAGCTGAAATTTTTTGAGGATCATAAACAACATTTTCACTATCGAATGTATTTTCAGTTATTTTACCTTTATATGTTTCTTTAATTGAAAGTTGAAAAACCATTTGTTGATATGGCTGAATTCCGTTCATTGGTGAATAAGGAAGTGAAAAACCTTCAAAATCATATCAAATAATTCTTTTATTAATATTATTTAAATTTTCTAAGTGTTTTTCAACTTCGCTGTCTTTAAAAACTAAAATTTTATTTTCTTTAAGCATTTTATATAAATAAAAATCTTGAAGTTGATTATCGATTGAATTAAAATGTTTATTATTAATTAAATCAATAATTTTATCTTTTTTAAAAATTGTACCACTATAACCATATAAAGATGGTTCACTTATTTTTAATAATTGATCAAATTGACTGTTAGAGTCAAAAATTGTATTATCTAATTCGCTAATTTCTTGATAATCACTAATTTTTTTAGCTTCATTAATCTGCTCAATGGCATCATTTATTTCTATGATTTGGAAAAAACTATCTTTTTTAGAAACTCCTTCAATAGTTCTTGAAGAAATAATATTAAAAAGATTGTTATCAAAATTTCTAAAATTATTTGAAAATTTTTTATATTCTTTATAAGTTATTCCTTGTTGGGTCAATAATGTTTTATAAAAAAATAAATCATTAGTTTTTTCTAACTCTTTTTTTTGCTTGTCGGTAAAAACTTTTTTACTTTTATTAGTATTGATACAAAATATTTCAGTAAAGTCTTTTGCATCTTTTATCGGATTTTCGTTTATTTTTATTAAATAATAAGAAATATCATCTATTTTCAAACTTTGTTTAGTAATTCAAAAATCTCAATAAGGTTTTAAAATATCTTTTCTTTTAGTGGAAGTTGATAATTTAAGATTTGATAATTTATTTTTTTCTAAATCGATTAATGTTGGTTTGGCAATAGCATTTTTATATTCAAAAACTGGATATAAAATACATTTATATTTATTTGCTAAAAGTGCTTCTTTTGTTTCGATTATTGCACTTTCTGTTGTCTTAGATCTAACAACATAAACATTTTCTATACCATATAAATTGGTGATTTTATTTTCAAATGCTCTTTCAACTTCTAGAAAAACTGATGCTCTAGTTTCCACCATACTTACATCTAATTCGCTTTCGATATCAATTTGATGATTAAAATCTCAAAATGTCTCTAAATTTTCTTCGCTATCAATTTCATTATTTAGCTTATCAATTGGTAATTTGTTTCAAATAAAATACTTTTGACTAGTATTAAGTTTTAAAAAATGATTATATGTTATATACTCTTTATTCACTTATTTTAACCTTTCCTAAAATTTGTCATTTTTTTAATAAATCATTTCACTCCTGTTGATTTCTGCATTCTAAATAATCTAGTAGTTCACCATCAATTTTTTGATTATATTTAGGAGAAATTCCTAAATTAGTATAATGTGTATATCATTTTTTTATTTTTTGAATATCATCTTCAATTTGAGCAACATTAGTTTTGAATTTATATGTTCTAATTTTTCTTTCTTTTATTGGGTAATTTTGGGGATTATCATAATCTTCAGGATGCAAAAAGGTAGCAACAATAGCAAATGTGTCACAATTCATTAAATATGAATAAAGTTGTGCTTGTTTTAAATAAGCAACAGGAATTTCACCATTTTCTCATTTTTCAAGATTTTTAATTCCTGTTGTTTTAATTTCTAAAATCATATTCAATTTTTTTATATATCCATCAGGAATTCCGCCGATAATATCATCTTTTCCCTTAAAATAATCATAAGCATATTTTTCTGGTGGAAAAACTTCAATTTCTTGTTTGGATTTTTCTCTAATTACATTTATTACCATCGGTTCGATTGCAACCCCAGCATCAATATATTTTGTATCTAAAATTGGCATATCCAATTTTGCCATTCTGATAAATGCTAAAAATTCTGATTTATAGGCATCAGTTTGCAAAACATCACCAATTGATGAACCTCCAATTTTTTTAAACCCATTTCATGTTCCCATATTTTTTAAAAGATTTTGATGGAAATTTTGCTCAAGTTTTACTACTTGATTTTCTTTATCAATAAAATAATGAATTCCATTGTAATATTTTCTTTCTTTTAATTTCATGTTGCTCCTTTATATATTCGATAAATAATAACTTATTTTAATAACTGATTATTAGTTTTTAAACTTTTAATTGGTTCAAAACTGTGTCGATGACATTCTAAAATTCCGTTATTTAAAATTGCATTTTTATGTTTTTTTGTTAAATATCCTGCATTTGTATTAAAACCGTATTCTGGATATTTTTTATGAAGTTTTTTCATATATTCATCTCTTGTGTATTTAGAAATCAATGATGCACTGGCAATTGTGAGAGATTTTTGATCGCCTTTAGTGATATTTTCTTGTTTTTTATTAACATTTAATTTGATGTAATCAGTTAAAATTAAATCATATTTAGTTTGAAATTTAGATAAAGATTTTTCCATTGCCAATTTAGTTGCATTTAAAATATTAATTTCATCAATAATTTTTTCGCTTATAAAAACAGTATGATATTCAATTGAATTTTCCTTTATTAAATTAACTAAATCAAAATGCTTTTTCTTATTAATTTTTTTAGAATCATCAATTAAATCACTATTAAAATTATCTTTTAAAATTATGCAAGTGGCAACAACCGGACCAGCTATGCATCCTCTCCCCACTTCATCGCATCCTACAATAATTTTTATATCTTTATTTATAAAACTTTCATCGAATTTCTTTTTCACTTTTAAATTATATAAAAAATAATGACTGATTTAGTCATTATTATAATTTTATTTATATTTATCAGGATGTTTTTCCATCATTAATTTTATAAATTCTTTTTTAGGCATTGATCCATATTGATTCATTAATTCAACACACTCTTGATATTCTTTAACTGCTCATTCAATTTCTTCAAATCCGTTAACAGAAGTAATTCCAACTTTTTTTCAATTTTTGTAAGTACTGAAAAAAATCTCCACTTCTCTTAATCATCATTTTGGTAAATCGTTTAAACTATTGATATTATCTAAACGGTAATCATCTTCATGAACAGCAATTAATTTAGTATCAGTTTCACCATCATCAATCATTTTCATTGCCCCAATAATTCTTGCATTTAATGCAACTCCTGGAACAAAAGATTCTTCAGAATATACTAAAACATCTAGTTCATCTCCATCTCAATCTAATGCTTCTCTTAGTGAACCGTAGTTTGCTGGATATCTAAATCCATCTCTTAAAATTCGATCAACAACCATTTGTTGATTTTCTCTATCATATTCATATTTTATATTTGAACCCTTTGGGATTTCAATATTTACTGTAACAATTTTTTTCATAAAGTTATTATACATAAAAAAATGTCCTTTTAAACAAATTTAATTATATTTATGGGTAAAAAACGGTAAATATTATATAATATTTAAATGGAAAATAAGGAAAATAATAACTTACCTGTAAAAAGCGAAATTTGAAAATGAATTAAAAATATTTCAGATAATCCAAAACCATTAATCGTTCCAGAATTTCAAAGAAAGTATATTTGAAACGAAGAAGATGTTTCAATTTTTTTAAAAGATATATTAGAAAGTAGAAACTATAATTTCATAGGAACCTTTGTTTTTAAAATATTTCAATTTCAAGAAAACACTTTTACAACCATCAATGAATTCCATATAATCGACGGGCAACAAAGGATTACAACTTTATTTTTAATTTTCATTTCTTTTTTAAATAATATTGAAAAAGAATTGGATTCTGATTTATTTAAAAACATAAAAAAAGTCATTTATTTAGATAATTCAAATAGTAAAAACGATTCAGAAGATCTGCAAATAAAATTACAATTAATAAAAGATGATCAAGAAAAATTAAACGATTTATTATTAAAATTAAAAAATGGATATGGTAATTATGATGAATTTTCTGTTATTGATAAAAACTATAAAGTAATTAACGAGTTAATTTCGAATTACCTAAAATATAATAGTAAAGATTCACTATGAAAAAAACTTTCATCAATTATAATATCGGTTATAACATTAGAAGAAGGTATTAATGCACAAGAATTTTTTGAAAAAACTAATTATTTAGGCAAAAGATTAAATGAAATTGACTTAATTAAAAATTTTATTTTATTTGATAAATACAGTAGTAAAAATGGTAATATTAATAACTGAAAAATAATTGAGGAAAAATTTAAAAATCAAAATGATTTAGAAAATTTTTTTATGGACTATTTACTTGTAAAGTCATCAAAAAGAATTAAGAAAAATGAGATTTATAAAAAATTTAAAGAATATTATAAAACAAAACACAATAATAACAAAAATATTTTAGAAGATATTAAATATTATTCTAATCTTTATACGAAAATTATATACAAAGAAAATAATGAAAATGAACTTTTATATCATTTTAAAGAAGTGGGGGCTAATATATTTTTCCCGCTAGTTTTAATATTGTTAAAGAAAAGAAATGAATGCTTAAAAGATAAAAATAAAATTTTTGATATAGATAAGATTTTTAAATTATTAATTAGTTACTATATTAGAAAATCCGTTGCAAACCAAATTATTAATACAAATTTTGTTATTTTACTATTTTCTAAATTAAAAAATATAATAAATTCAAATGAAAATAAAATTTTTGATGCATTTGTGAATGTTTTCAAAGAACAAGAAAATAATGAAAATAAATTCATAATAAACAATGACTTCGCTTCTTATTTGAGAAAATGAAATGGATATAAAATAGAAAAAAATAAAAAAATAACTAAATTTATTTTAATTCAAATTGAAAATAATAAAAATAAAGAAAAAGTATTATTAGATAAAAATATTACAATTGAACATATAATGCCCCAAAGTAAAAGAAATTTTGAATGAAAAGAAGAAGTGGGCAAAAATTTTGATGAAATTCATTTTAAATACTTAAACAATTTAGGTAATTTAACTCTTACAGGTGTTAATTCAGAATTAAAAGATAAGGGATTTGCAGAAAAAAAGGAAGAATATAAAAAATCAAAATTTAGAAAATTAAATGAAGATATAATTAATCAAGATAATTGAAATGAAAAATCTATTATAAATAGATTAAATAAACTCATAGCTGAAATAATTCATCATTTTCCTAGTTATTTAGAAAATGATGAATATTCAAATTCCGTTATCGAAAATAAAGTATTTAAAAATAACGAAAATGAAATTTTATCAAATAACAATCAAAATAATTTTGAAAACTTTTTTCCAAAAATTGATAATTATAAAAAGGATGATGTTTTAATTAATGAGAATTTAAGTATTTTATTAAAAAATGATTTTGATAGTAAAGAAAATCAAAAAATTTTATTTATCGAGTCTAATCTTGAAAAAATTAAAGGAAAAAAGGCTTTATATTTAAACTACAAAAATTATAAATTTAAAATTTCTTCTTTTGCTAAAGCATATAATTTTGTTTTAGAAATACTATTTTCATTAGATGAAGAAAAAATGTACAAATTTGCTAAAATAAATAGTAAAACAATTTTTGATAGAACAAAAACTAATAAAAAAGAAAATATTAATTATATAGATTTAAAATTTTCTAATTTAACTTTTTTTGCCAATTTAAATAGCGAAAATACATTTAAAAAAATTATCAATATTTTGCAATTTTATAAAATCAAAAAAAATGATTTTAGTTTAGAAATAGGTGATCAAAAACATAAAAGAGATGAAAATGATTTTGAAAAATTAATTAATTTTGTAAAAGAAAATGAAAATAATAAATCAATTAATCAACATTTAAATAAATCGCCAGAAAATATTATAAATAACGAAAAAAATCAAATAATTACTTTTTTCAAACCTTATACTAATGATATTAAGGGAAAAAATGCGTTATATTTAAATTATAAAAATTATAAATTTAAAATTTCTTCTTTTGCTAAAGCATATTATTTTGTTCTAGAAATTTTAAATGTAATTAATTTTGAAAAAATGAATGAGTATGCAATTAATTGAAAATATGCATATAATAAAAATGAATATAAAAAAGTTAAAAATAAAAAATATTTCGACATTCAAAACTCCATTTGAACTTTTTATTTAAATGGAAGTTCTGAAGATATTTTCCGAAGAATAAAAAATATTTTAGAGTATTTTAAAATAAATGAAAATGATTTTTCTTTAGAAATAAGTGATAAAAGGTCTAAAAAAGTTTTTGACGATATTTTAAAATTAGAAGAATTTAAAAATCAAATAATAAAATCTAATTCGAAAAATAATCAAATTAGTTTTGATGAAAATGTTTTTATAAATGATAATTTAAATAAAATAAAAGAAAATAATTTAGAAAACAAATACATTGAAATAAATTTTTTAAAAAAATACAAAAACAATTTGATAATAAACAAAAAACCTTTATATTTCACTTATGAAAATAATAAAATAAAAGTTAATAGTTTTATAAAACTAATTAGTAATATTTTCGATATTTTAAATGCAATAGACAAAGAAAAAATGATTCAATTTGCTAAAATAAATTATAAATTTATTTATTTAAAATCGCAAAAAAGTGATAAAACTAGTCATAAATTCATCGATATAAAAGATTCTGATTATAAATTTAATGGTTATGGAAGTTCAAACAAAATTCTTAATAACATTAAAAGAATATTGAAATTTTATAATATCAACAAAGAAACTTTTTCGTTAGTTCTAGTAGATAGAAATTATTCTTTTAACAATAATGATAATGTTTATGCAAATTTAGATTTATTAATTAAAAAGTTAAAAAATAATAAAAAGACTAAATTTTTAAATTTATCTTTATTAAAAGAAGTTAAAAATTTAAAAATTATCTCCTTTTCTTATAAAAAAAATAAATTACTGATTAATTCCTTTAGAGAGTTATACATTTCTTTTATGAATCTTTTAGAAAAAATAAATATTGATAAAATTTATGAACTAGCTAAACAAGATTTTGTTTTTACACTAGATATAAATAAAAAATTTTACAACAGTGCCCAAATCAATAATTCTAATATAATTTACGACATCAATTTATCAGCTAATACTATTGTTAATAAAATGAAAAAACTTATATCAAAATTTAATTTAAATGAACAGGATTTTATTTTAGAAATAGAAATAAATGATTAATTAAAAATCTCCTATGTTTTAGGAGATTTTTAATTTCTATATATAATTCTATTTTATTTCTATAAATTTACTATAAATATAAGGATCAATTAGTTTAACTTCACCACGAGTTGAAACATAAATTTCCTGTTTGCGATGATCACTAGCTACCGTTAAAGTTAAACCATAAGCTAAAACGGATTTTTTGTCAAAAATAACCGCAAGTTTTTTACCACTTTCAATTGTTGAATCTGGATAATAATCTGAGGTGAAGATTTGAACACCTCTGTATCTTTTTCCGGACTTATTATCATATTGCGAGTTAATGAATCCGGGGTTTCTTTGTTCGTTTACAAATTCTCGTGTTAAATGGTTTAATGTATCTGGGTGCATAACAATAACGAAACGAGAAGTTATGTCGGTCCCATATCTTGCCTTTGTATATTCAATTAATTTATTAATATCACTAAATTAGAATTTACCTGTTTCAGCTGTTAAGATTTTTGCCTCTTGTGTTAGACCGCCTTCATATGTTTCATTTGTAGCCATAGGAGTATCCGCATGTTGGAATAAACTTTCATAAAATCTTTTTCGTACTCCCTTGTAAATCGATTCTTTAGCATTTTGGATCTGATTGTCTCAAAGTTCTGGTTCTTTTGTTAAAGCATTGTTTTGTAATGGGATGATAGGTCATCTAATTGGCGATAAACCAACTGTAAAAGTTTGATTCTGCAATGGTGTTGATTCCGCTCCTTCCGCTATTGGTTCCAAGGCTGACTGAGAACCTATAAAGACCGCCTTTCTAACATAATTTGAACCCTCAAGCGGATGTCTTTGGGCTAATTCATTTAATTCAGGAAATACAATGTTTCACTCCGAAATTATTCCAGGCATATCTAGTGTTTCAATTAATGCTAAATCTTTTAAATCGATTGTTTTGTCGAGAGTTCTTTTATTAAGATTTAGTGCTAAAGGGGTTACTAATTTGCTTTCCATTATTCTGCTATCATCTAAAAAGTACAATTGAGAATTAAAGAATCTAATCTTTTCACTTTCTGTTCATTTTATTCCATTTTTTAGTTTGTTTCTTAAATTTATAAAATCACTTTCTGGATTATCTGAAAATGATTCAACTTGTTTAATTTTTTTTAATTTTTCGTCCATATTTCGGACCTCCTCCTTTTTAACTTAATAAATATTTCTTCCTTGCGGACTTATAATTCTTTAAACTAAATTAATTAAAATATTTATTCATATATATTATAACACAATTAATTAATATTTTTATATATTATATTATTATTAAATACATAAAAAAATGTTAGTATAACTAACATTTCGGTGCTATAAACATCTGGCGGAACAGACAGGATTTGAACCTGCGCGAGAGTTACCTCTCCTAGTGCATTTCGAGTGCACCCCCTTCAGCCTCTTGGGTACTGTTCCAATATTTTAATTATACCTTATTTTATGAAAAAAATAAAAGTTAGCAACTTTGCTAACTGGTACATTAATGTATATGGTGCTCAGAACGGGACTTGAACCCGTATGCAATCTCTTGCACTAGAACCTCAATCTAGCGTGTATACCGTTTCACCACCTGAGCATAATGGCGGAACAGACAGGATTTGAACCTGCGCGAGAGTTGCCTCTCCTAATACGTTTCCAACGTATCCCCTTCAGCCTCTTGGGTACTGTTCCAGTATTAATAATTATAAACTTTTTTATTATTTTTTAAATAAATTTATTTCCAATAATATTAATATGGATATTTTTTAACATTATTGCATTTTTTTAAAAATATTGTTTATATCGGATATTACAATCTAAAATGCAATATTTATAAAAATTATATATTTTTTAAATATTTAATTAAATAAAAAAATCAACACAATTTAAACCAAAATATTTTTCATCAATTTAAATGGTGTTGCATTTTATACTCAAATTTAATAATAAAGTGTTTGTCATCTCATTTTAAAGGGAGTTCTTTTATTAATTTTTTATATATTTCTTTAGTTTTTTTTAATGTCATTTTCTTTTGCCATTTTCCTAAATTTTAAATTAGGAATAAATTCTTTAAATAATATTAAACATACTAATATTCCATTAATAATAATTGCGATTGATGCTCAAATTAATAATTGAATCATTTCTATTACCGTAACTGCTATACCATCTTCAATTTTATATATTGATAAAAGTCCTGCTATTAATCAATATATAAATCAAGATACCTCTACAAAAAATACTAGTGTTTTATAAAATAGTGAAAGTCCTTTTATTTTCTTTAAATAAATTGCTTTAATTACTTGAGGTAAAGAAGCAAAAGCAATGCAAAAACTTGCACAATTAATTAATATACTGCTAAAAATTTCATTATTTAATAATAAAATTTTTGCAAATGATAAAATAGCTATTAAAATAACCATTAAATAACTTATTATTAATAGTAAAGTAAAGAAAATAAAATGCTTATTTTTTGTGTATTTATAAAATAGAAAAATTAAAATACTAATTAAACTAATATCAACAAATGATGCTAAAAATGAAAAATATGATGTTTCATTTCTTAATAATGAATATAAAATTCACAAATAAGAACCAATTCATAAAATCCAAAAAGCAGAAAAACTTAGATTTTTTATTTCTTTTGTTTTTCAAGTTTTATATAACTGTGGAACAGTTGAAAAAGGTGTAATTAAAACAGCAATAATTCCAAATAAATATTGTGTTGTTACCATTAATTTTTTTTACCTTTTGCCTCTTTTTCAAGTTCACTATCAGTTTTAAAATCTAATGTTGAATTAATATATAAAAAATCATCAGGATTACGATTTAAATATTTTCCTTCTATGATATTAATAACTGATTTAATTGTATCTTCAATCTTAACAAAAACACCACTTTCTTTAGTAAATTGACTAGCGGTTGAAAATCTTTGGGTAAAAAAGTTAGTTAGTTGCATTGCTTTACGAACAATTACTCAATTTTCATATTCTAATTGATCAATTCCTAAAATTAAAATCATATCCTTTAATTCTTTATATTTTTGTAAAATTCTTTTAGCTTCAATTACAGCATCATAATGTTCTTTACCGATGTTGTTAATATTTAATAAATTTGAATTTGATGCAAGTGGATCGATAGCAGGAAACAATCCTTCTGAAGAAATATCTCTTGATAAAACTAAAGAAGAATCAAGGTGATTAAAAACTGCAACCGAACCAGGATCACTTATATCATCCATAGGTAAAAATATTGTTTGAAATGAAGTTATAGAGCCATTTTCATTTGTATTTAGTCTCTCTTGAATATAAGATACTTCCGATTGCAATGTTGGTTGATAACCGGCTGATGAAGGTTTTTTACCTAATGATGCTGACAGTTCATTTCCCGCTTGAATAAAACGGTAAATATTATCAACAAATAGTAAAACATTTTCTTTTTCCACATCTCTTAAATATTCAGCGGCAGTAATTCCCATTGGTAAAATTTTATTTCTTGAACCGGGAGTTTCGTTCATTTGTGAAATGAAAATAATTGATTTATCTAACAACTTTGATTTAGACAGTTCATAAATTAATTCTTGCCCTTCTCTAATTCTTTCACCAACACCAACAAAAATAGCTGTAACATCGTGTTTATCAGTTTCTTTATAAAAATTAGAAAGATTAAAAATTAATTCTTTCATCAACACTGTTTTACCAACTCCGGCACCACCAAAAATTCCTAATTTAGTTCCATCAAAAATTGGTACAAAAAAGTCAATTGCCTTAATCCCTGTTTCTAAAAAATTTCTCTTTTCAATTTTATAACTTGGCGAACTAATGGTTGAATCAATATCAATATATTTAAAATTTTGGCTAAAATTTAAATCTTTTCCTGTAATATCAAAAACTTTCCCCTTTGTATTTTTACCAACAGGAACTTGCATTTTTTTACCTTCACAAATTGCAATATCATTAATTTGAATTTCACGATCTGCAACAATAATAATCGCCCTTACAACAAGTGGAGAAATAATTTTTTCAATCAATAAAACAGTTTTTTTATTATGTAGATAGATAACTTGACCTATTTCTAAATCAATTTTATATGTTGATAAACTGGAAAATTGTACTTCGATAACATCAGATCAAATTTTTACTATTTTACCTTGCATTTGTTTCTCCTAAATATTCAGCTATTTCTTTTTTATTAATTTCTTTAAATGTATATCTGGTATTAATTTTAATATCATAATTACGATATTTATAAAAGTCATTTAAAGCACAATGAACAAAGTCTCTAAATAATTTATCATCATTAACTTCATTAAATTCAATATATTTTTTAACAGTTTTAGCTAGTTCATTTTTCTCAAATAGTTTTAAAATAAAATCCAAGCTCTCTTGTGAATATGGATTATTATTAAAAGTATTTCAAATAACAATTTTTCCTAGAATTAAAATCATATTTTCATCATATAAATTAAAGTCAGTTTGTGTTAAAAAATTATTTAAAATTTTTCCTCGACTTAATAAGGAACTAATTTCTTTTGATAAATTAAATTTTATATCTTTTAAACTAATGTTTTTTTGATAATTATTATAAATTTTAAATAAAGATTTAGAAATTTTACCAATTTCTGGTTTTTGCACAGCACTTCCTGTTCTAGAAACTGAAACTGAATAGTTAATTGCTGGAATAATTCCCTTATTAAAAAAATCGGTTGATGTTACTATTTGCCCGTCGGTGATGGAAATAATATTTGATGAAATAAATGAAGTAATATCTCCGCCAATTGTTTCAACAATTGGTAAAGTTGTAATTGAACCTTCATTTTTAAAATTTCCAGATCTTTCTAACAATTTCGAGTGAATAAAGAAAATATCTCCAGGATATGCTTCTCTTCCTGCTGGACGATCAATTAATAAAGAAATTTCACGATAAATATTAGCATGTTTGGTTAAATCATCTAAAATTAGTAAAACATCATAATTATTTTTAGCTAAATTTTCAGCATGAGCCATCGCAATATAGGGTAATAGAAATTGCTCATAGGAATTATCACTACTTGCTGCTATAATCATAATTTTATCTAAAATATTATGATTTTTAAATAGTTGATAAACTTCTGAAACAGAAGTAGTTTTTTGTCCTATAGATGCATAAATAACTTTTAATTTTTCATCATTTTTATTGTTGATAGCTGCTGATAAAGCAATTGTTGTTTTTCCTGTTTTACGATCACCGACAATTAATTCTCTTTGCCCCCGACCAATTGGAGTAAATAAATCAATTCCTAAAATCCCAGTTGTTAAAGGTTTATTTAAATAAATTCTTTCGTTAATTCCTCTTGCTTTATTAAAAATTTTAGCAAATCCAAATGATTTACTTTCACCATTTTTTAAATTATTTTGAGTTACTATTTTATTATTAATATCAATTATATTTCCGAAAAATTCTTGTTTTGTTTCAATGAAATTATTTTCAATCGGCAAAATTTCTTGACCAATTAATAATTTATTTTTTTGATTAGAAATAATTAAATTAGCACTTGTTTCATTTGCTGAAAGCACAAATGCTTTAGTTTTATCATTAATTTTAAAAAACTGATTTTGTTTATAATTAAATCTTCCTTCAACTTTAATAATAAAGTTATTAATAGATTTTAAAATTACTTTTTCATTCATTTTTACTCCTTTATTTTAATAAATCAATTAATATGTAAATTGCAACTATTAAAGCTGAAATTGTTATTGAATTTAAGCTCAATAACATAATTAATTTTTCCTTAATTTTTCTTTTGTTATTAATAAATAAATATATAGTAGCACTCAATCCGATTGCTGTTATTAAAAATCCAATTGAAACTATTGTTCATAAAATTGTTTTTTCAGCAACATTTTTTACTTTTTTAATATCAACATCATTTAATGCATTAATCAATTTTTCTTGATTTTCTGGTGAAATATTTTTAAGCTCATCAAGAGTTTTTTCAATCATTTGATCGAATTTTTCCAATTCTTTAGTATCAAAATTTTCATTTTGAATATTTTTATTTAAAAATTCATTAATTAATTCTTTGTTTTTATTTATTATGTCAATATTTTTTTCAATTAAACTGGAATCAATTTTTTTATTTTCTTCAAGGTTTTTAATAATACTTTCCACTTGAGTGGCAATTGATTTATCAAAAACTTTACTAAATAGATCGTTATTTGTTTTTAAAAGATTTTCAATTTCTTTTTTATATTTTTCTTGTAAATACAGCATTTTTTGTTCACTATCTAGTTGTTGAAATTCTTGATCATTTTCAACTTGATTTAAAACTTTTTCAAAATATTTTTTAGAACTTTGATCAGAAACAAGAGCAGATGCCGCTAAAAATAACAACTTATCTTGATTAGTTAATTTATCATAATCAGGACTATTGATTAATTTTCTATATAAATCCAGTGAAGAACTGGATACTTCGTTATATAATTGCTCCTTTTCACTTTCGGTTAATTGTGAATTAGAATTAATTATTTTTCTATCCGGATCATTTTCAATTTTAAAACCGCTTAATTTAGTTTTATAAATTTTGCTATCAATACCATTAGAAACTTCCACCTCTACATCAGCTATAGAACCATCACTATCAATGACTTTATTAATACTTTTAATTTTATAACTATAACCTTCTGGATCACCGTTAATTTGGGCTATAGTTTCTAATGGCGAAAAAAATCTTGCATCATCTGCTGTAATTTCTTTACCTTTACTGGTAATTGAAACAGGTAAGTTTTTTGCTAAATTAATATCTAATAATTTACTGGATTTAATTTTTTGAAATAAATATTCACTCTCTTTTTGGTAAAAATAGTCTTCATTTAAATCGATAAAATCAAATTTAAAATTTTTTGGATAATTAACTGACACTTGATAATTTAACATTACTTGTGTGTCGCTATTATTATAATCGTTGATTTTTTTCACACTGAAATTAAAAGGAACATTAACTGAAGGAGAATAAAAATCTTCATTAGATATTTCATTAATTTTTTTATTAACCGAATCTTCTTTTAAAAATATTTGCTGATTTTCATTTATATTGTTAATTAAATTATTAACATCATTTTCCATCGTTTGTTTAAATGAATATTTAAAATTAAAACTAGAAAACATTTTTGCTTTGACATTATTATATGTTATTATTGTTGATACAAATAATATTTTCCCATTTGCTACATAAATATCATTAATATTTTCATAAGTAAATGTATCTTCATAAGTGAATAAATTGTTTTTATCAGTAATAAAAATATCACTTTTTTTAACTTCAAAAGCATTTCTGTCTAAAGCACTTTGCTTAATTTGGATATTTCCTATTTGCTTATTATTATAAGCATTTTGCAAAATTATCTCATCTCGTTCAATGTGTTCTTCTATTTTTTTATTAATGTTATTAATTATTTTATCATTTGATAATTGATCGTGTGTAATTGAATGATTTAAATTATTAATAATGGAATTTATTTTTTCTAATTCAGATGGATTAGTTTGTTTATCATTAACTTTATAGTCTATATTATATTGAGGGAAATTGCTAGAATTATTTAATCATTCAGGATTTAAAATATATTTTTGTTCTACTTCACTTAATAAATTAGTAATAATTTCCTCTTTTTCTTGAATAGAAAGAGTATTAATTAGTTTTTTTTCTTGAATATAATAATTATCTTTGTTTATAATTTCTAAATAATTATTAATTAAATTTTTTAAACTAGTTTCAATAATATTAAAATTTAAAATTAAAATATCATAATATCTAATTTTTTCCGATTCTTGTTGAGTTGGATAAACTGTTTTTAATTCATTAGCAAGTTTTTGATTAATTGTTTGCTTAATTTTTTGATTAATTTCCTCAATTTTAGCTAATGATTGAGTTTTTAAATCATCATATGAATTAGCATAGGAAACAAATGTTGCTGGCGCTATTATAGCTATTGGAAGATTTATTAAAGGTAAATAGCCAATTTTTTTAATTAATTTCTTGTTCTTTATTTTCATTTTTTAAAACCAATTTGTTTCCTTTCATCATTTTTAAAATTACTAATTCATTTTCTAATTTATTTTTATCAATTAATTCCTTTGCTGTTAATCCTAATTTGGATTTTCATAAAAAATATCTATAATCTTTTTTTAATGATTTTATTTTTTTAATCATTGATTTTCAATTAAGATCATTTTTAGTTTTAACATAAATTGTTTCTACCGATTCTATCACATTAATTTTAATTATTTTTTCTGAACTAGATGCATAAATTTTTTTAGCAAGCAAATAAACTGGTTTTTGCTTTTTGTCTTTAAAACTTATTTTTAAAATTGCTTGCTCTAAAATTGAAATTTGATTTTTTAAAAAAATAAAATTCAATTTTTCGTTTTCTAAAACCAGAGTTAAATAAGCATCATTGTAAGCGATTTTTTTACTATTTGGCAAATAAAATTCAATTTTAAAAAAATTATTTTTGTTTTTATTTTTAATTCAAAAAAATTTATTCATTTTCATTTTCACCTTTTATAGTTTGTGATAAAAGCATAATCTCTTCGGTTAATTCTTGTCTTTTTTGCTCATTTATTTCTTTTTTAAATTCCTTGATTTTCTCATCAAGTTCATTTAATAATTTAATTTGAGATAGCAATTTTTGTTTTAATTTAAAAAAGTGCGATTCTTCAACCAATGATGGAATTAAAGAAAATAAATAAATGGAAAAATATGAATTGATAGAATCTGCAACAGCGGGGAAAAAAATTTTTTTACTAAAATCTTCGTTTTCTAATTTAAAGGAAGAAGAATTTGGTATTAATTGCATTTTTTCCATCGGCAAAATGGTAATTTGATTATTTTTTGAACGGTTAGTATTTAAAACAAAAATAACTTCATTTACTTCTCGTTTTAAATATAGTTGATAAACTAATGCATAAATTTCATTAGCAATATTTTTCCGATCTCTTTCATTTGTGGAAAAAATAATATTAAAATTATTATCTTTAGCAAATTTAATTGCTTCATCTCCTGAAACAAATAATAAATCATTTTTGGCTACTTGGTTTTTTAAATTGTGATTTATCTGATTATAATTAACTCCTTTAATTTTAATATCTTCAGATAAATAAATTCACAATTTTTTTTGATTTTTTTTAGAACTGAGAAACTCAGAATTTAATTTATATTTTTCTTTTAAATACAAAAATGCGTCGCGAATTTTTAATGAATAATTCAATTTTTGCTCAAAATCTTTATTTACTAGCGAAATTTCTGAAATTGTTTTTAATTTTGAAATATTTGTCAGTGATTTTAAACTTTCAAACATTTGCAAACTATTTTCAATTTTACTCATTAGATAATTTTAACCACTTTTTCATTGAAAAACACTTTAAAAACATCTTCTTTTTGCTTGTAAATGAGCAAACCATCGGCAAGTAAAAAAATGTTTTCTTGATTAAGAATATCAAAAATCATTTTTTTAACTATTGGAATTAAATTATTAAATTTTTTATTATTTTCATTTTCATCTAAATAAAATGTCTTTGAAACATTTACTTCTCTGCCCTTGATTACGGGATAAACAATTTTATTATTTTTTAATCATATAATTGAAAAAGAACCAAAATTTATTTCTATATTATTTTTTATACATTTTTCAAATTCATTTTTAAGTTCTTTTCATGAAGGATCATCATATTTTAAATTTAAAAATAATTTAACATTATTTTCAATATCATTTAAGGAATAAACATTATATGATTTTAAAAAATTATTATAATTATCAGTCACGGAATATAAATGTCTATCTTGTTTTAAAATTTTTTTAATCTTTTTTAAATTATCAGTTTTAAAAAACATATTGAGTTCCTTTCTTTAAATATTTAATAATCATAAATTGTTTAACTATTGAAATTAGTAAAAATAATAAAATAATAGCAATAATAATTGTGAAAAATATTACTTCAATATTTAATAATTCATTAACAACTCAAAATAGTCCATTACTTTTTAAATAAATAACCATCGAATTAGCAATAATTACTAAAGTAATAAAAATTTTAATGAAGGTATTTTCCATTTTTGAAATTTTAGGATTTTTGTATAAAAATAAACCAATGATAATAAATGAACAAATATCAACCACTAATAAATTTACATCAGTAATTGATAAATTAATATCATTATTTTGTGAACTTTTAAAATCAAAAATAACTCTGATTAAATAGAAGGCAATTCAAATTAAAAATAGTGATGTAATCATAATAATCGTTTTCATTTGAACTGAAGCAAAAATATTTTTTGCAAATAAACTATTGATAATTGAAATAATTGTTACAATTGCTGAAAAAATAATAAAAAATGTATTAAATTGATTATATGTAAATTTATCTTTTAAAACAATTAAAAATCATAAAATAGTTGATAATAAACTAGTGAGCGAAATTCATAAATACATTTTATATAAATCACTAATTTTTTTACCGGGCTCTCAAAAATTAATAAAACTGATAATAAATGGATATAATGTCCAACTAAAAATTAATATTATTAAAATTTTAGCAACAGTAATTCAAAACGATCATTTAAATAGGAAAAAATTAATCAATGGATGAGTATATATATTTTCATTAAAAATAAAAGTATATTTATAAATTCAAAAGTATATTGAAAAAAATAAAACAAAATATAATAGTTTACTTACGGTTGAAATAATACTTCATTTTGATTTAAATTTTATTTTAATATTATGTTGTTCACTTGTTGTTAATAAATAAATATTAAAGCCTAAATTAACTAAAAGAAAAAATAAAATGTATGGTCAAAGTCAAAAAACATTTAAAACCAGTTGTTTAACTTCCGTTTGCCTATTTTCTTTTGTTAAATAAAAATTAGAAAAAAAATAAAAAAATAATGAAAATAGCAAAAAAGAAACAAATCATATTAAATAATAATAAATTTTTAACATCTGTTCCTGAATATTGACATATGCTTTAAATAAAAAGTAATAAGATAAAGAATTAATAATTATATATTCAATTGTAAAACTTATTTTAGCATTATCAAAAAGAGATTGATTAGCATTATGAACATATTGACTATCAATTGTTAAAAAAGTAGTTAAATTATAAGCAAAGAAAAATAAAATTACAATTCATTTTAAAACAAAAGAAATAACTCTTTGTTTTTTAAAAACATCGAAATTGACATTTTTATGAAATAAAACTTGTTTTTTAAAAAATAAATTCATAATTAATCTCAATAAGATTTTTTAATTGGAAAATTTTTTGTTAATTCTAAAACTTGTTTTTTTAACCCTTTTAATATTGACTTATTATCCTTATTTTTTAGTGCTTGATCAATAATCAAAGCTAGTTTTTTAAATTCTTTTTCTTTAAAACCCCTTGATGTCATAGCGGCTGTTCCTAATCTAACGCCAGAAGTAACAAAAGGCGATTCTTGATCATTAGGAATTGTGTTTTTATTAACGGTAATATTAATTTGTTGTAAAATCGACGAAGCATCTTTTCCAGTTACATTGTAAGATTTTTTAACATTAATTGTAAATAAGTGATTATCAGTTCCGCCCGAAACTATTTCTGCACCAAAATTTTGAAATTCTTTTGCAAATGCTTTAGAGTTTATAACTATTTGCTTACCATATTCTTTAAAAAATGGTTGTAATGTTTCGTTAAAAGCAACGGCTTTACCCGCAATAGAGTGAAATAACGGTCCGCCTTGATAACCTGGAAAAACTCAGCGATTAACTTTATTAGCAATTTCATCAATATTGGTCATTATAATCCCCCCGCGAGCTCCTCTTAATGTTTTATGAGTAGTCGAAGTGATTATATGAGCATATTCTACTGGGGATGGATGTACTCCTGCAGCAATTAAACCGGCTATATGGGCTATATCCGCCATTAAATACGCTCCCACTTCATCAGCTATTTGACGAAATTTTTTAAAATCAATCGTTCTAGAATAAGCTGAATAACCACAAATAATTAAATTTGGTTTAATTTCTTTTGCTAATTTTAAAATATTATCGTAATTTAACAAACCCCTTTCATCCACATCGTATGAAAATGACTGATAAAATTTTCCTGAAAAATTAATTCCATAACCGTGAGTTAAATGTCCTCCTGATGAAAGTGACATCCCCATAATTTTTCCATTTGGCTCAACCAAAGCAGCAATTGCCGCCGCGTTAGCGGTGGAACCAGAATAGGGTTGAACATTTGCATATTTTACATTAAAAATTTTTTTTAGCCTTTCGATTGCTAAATTTTCAACTTTATCAACATTTTCACAACCATCATAATATCTTTTTCCCGGATATCCTTCACCATATTTGTTTGTTAAAATACTTCCCGTTACTTTCATAACCTCTTCTGATGCATAATTTTCCGATGCAATTAATTCAATGTGATTCTTCTGCCTTGTCAATTCGTTGTTAATTGCATTTTCTATTTTTTTATCTTTTAATTTTATTTTTTTATACATACTTCTCCTTAATAAATAATATAAATTATAATATTTTTTAAAATTATTAATAATATAAAAATAGAATATTTAAATTTATTTAATGTTATGACAGAAAAATTATCTTTTAAATATTTAAAATCATATTTTTATAAAAAATTTGTCTTAAAAAAGGATTAATAAAAATAGCGACAACCTTTTTTAAATTGATCGCTATTTAAATTTAATTTTCATATTTTAATTTATTTTATAGTTCATTATTGATATCTTTTTTCTTCCAATCAAACAATGTTTTGATCGTTTTCTAGTAATTTAAATGCTTCATCTTTTTCTATTCTTTTTACTTCAAATTGATCTTTTGATTTTGATTTAGGTATTAAAAATAATTGCATTATCGGATCTCCGAAATCAACAGCAGGAACAATTAAATCTGCTTTAAATACAGAAGAATCAGTTTCCAATAGAAAAATCTTATCATTTTCCATTTTTAGAGCAAAAACCGATTGTTGATTTTGTCGTTCGATAAATCAATTGGTTGAAGTAAAGTAAATTAATACATTATAATCATCTCAAAAGTTAGATTTTAATTTAGCTATTTTATTTAATTCATCAATTCAAAAATTGCTTGATTTTTTAAATTGATTCATTTTTTCTTTAAAAGTATTTTCATTTTTTACTAAATAAAAACAATAACGACCATTTTTTCAACATTCACTTTTTTCTATAAAGTCATTTTCTTTTGTGTTTTCTTTTAAATAAATAGCTGAATTTTCCTCGTTTTGCTTTTTCTTTAATTCTTGTTGAAATTTTTCAAAAGCTATTCGATTTTCTTTTACCATTTTTTCTTTTTCTGATATTTGTGGTTCATCTGATTGAATTTGCTGAATTTGGTAATTGCAAGAAGTTAAAAAGGCTATTAAAGAAACGGGCATAATTAAAAAGATTTTTTTAAATTTATTTTTCATATCTTTTTTCTTTCAATCAAACAATGTTTTGATCGTTTTCTAGTAATTTAAATGCTTCATCTTTTTCTATTCTTTTTACTTCAAATTGATCTTTTGATTTTGATTTAGGTATTAAAAATAATTGCATCATTGGATCTCCTAAATAAACATCAGGAGCAATTAAATCTGCTTTAAATACAGAAGAATCGGTTTCCAATAGAAAAATCTTATCATCATTTTCCATTTTTAAAGCAAAAACTGATTGTTGATTTTGTCGTTCGATAAATCAATTAGTTAAACTAAAATAAATTAATACATTATAATCATCTCAAAAGTTAGATTTTAATTTAGCTATTTTATTTAATTCATCAATTCAAAAATTGCTTGATTTTTTAAATTGATTCATTTTTTCTTTAAAAGTATTTTCATTTTTTACTAAATAAAAACAACTGCTTTGTTTATTTCAACATTTACTTTTTTCTATAAAGTCATTTTCTTTTGTGTTTTCTTTTAAATAAATAGCTGAATTTTCCTCGTTTTGCTTTTTCTTTAATTCTTGTTGAAATTTTTTAAAAGCTATTCGATTTTCTTTTACCATTTTTTCTTCTTCTGATATTTGTGGTTCATCTGATTGAATTTGCTGAATTTGGTAATTGCAAGAAGTTAAAAAGGCTATTAAAGAAACGGGCATAATTAAAAAGTTTTTTTTAAATTTATTTTTCATATCTTTTTTCTTCCAATCAAACAATGTTTTGATCGTTTTCTAGTAATTTAAATGCTTCATCTTTTTCTATTTTTTTTACTTCAAATTGATCTTTTGATTTTGATTTAGGTATTAAAAATAATTGCATTATCGGATCTCCGAAATAAACATCAGGAATTTTTAAATCTGCTTCAAATACAGAAGAATCAGTTTCCAATAGAAAAATCTTATCATTTTCTATTTTTAGAGCAAAAACCGATTGTTGATTTTGTCATTCGATAAATAAATTGGTTGAAGTAAAGTAAATTAATACATTATAATCATCTCAAAAGTTAGATTTTAATTTAGCTATTTTATTTAATTCATCAATTCAAAAATTGCTTGATTTTTTAAATTGATTCATTTTTTCTTTAAAAGTATTTTCATTTTTTACTAAATAAAAACAATAACGACCATTTTTTCAACATTCACTTTTTTCTATAAAGTCATTTTCTTTTGTGTTTTCTTTTAAATAAATAGCTGAATTTTCCTCGTTTTGCTTTTTCTTTAATTCTTGTTGAAATTTTTCAAAAGCTATTCGATTTTCTTCTGCCATTTTTTCTTCTTCAGATATTTGTGGTTCATCTGATTGAATTTGCTGAATTTGGTAATTGCAAGAAGTTAAAAAGGCTATTAAAGAAACGGGCATAATTAAAAAGATTTTTTTAAATTTATTTTTCATAGTCATTATTCCACCAAATAGCTAAAAGAAAGAATATCATTTACTGATTGATTAAATAAAATATTTTGATATTTAACAACTTTAATTCTATAAATGCCACTTTTTTCAACTTTTTCATTAATTAAATCAACATTAGAATTGTATGAAAAGGTTTTTGAAACAACTTCTCATTTATTATTATTTTTATATTCTAAAATTAAATCGTAATCAGTAAAAAATTTATTTTTTTGTAATTCTAATATTTTGTTAAAAGTAAGTTTCTGTCCATCTAAATGATTGTCTTTTCAGTTTGTTTTTTCTAAAATTTTATCTTTCATTCACCAAAGTAATCAATTAGCTCAAGAAGGAATTACCTCTGGTTCTTTCAATAATCCAGCATTAAAAGTTCAAGATGCTGCCGCTTTTATATTTTGATCTTTTAGTAAATATAATTCATCGGTTTGAAACACAGTTTGATTACTTATGTTTTTATCTATTTCTATTGTTTTAGTGTTGCTAGATGCTAATAACATTTTTTCAAAATCAACCATTCCAGTACCGACTTTATTATGTAAACCATTTCTATTTAAATTATTATCTTTATATTGACTACTTAAGTAGGAAGAAACGGCTAAAATAGATTTTATAGCAGTTAATCTATCTCGATCATTATTAATATGTTCTTTTTCTTTTAATAAAAGCGATATTATGCCTGTTACAAGCGGGGCAGAATAACTTGTTCCATTTTGAAAACCATTTTCTGTTTTATAATATTCTCCAGGTGCTACAACAAGCGGTTTTGGCAATTCGTTATATTTTTGGAACTTTTGTCAATTTGAAAAATCAGATATTAAATAATCTTTTTTTAAATTTGTTGAACCTACTACAATTGAATTGAAGCTGATTTTATCACCATTTATTCATTCATTTTTTTCAGCAGGTTTATTTTGTCCATTACCTGCTGAAAAAACATTAATAACACCATATTTTCTTGACAAATAATCTAAAAATAAAACATTATCATTATAATCGTCATAATCTCCTTTAGGTCCGTAACTATGATTTATTATTCTAACGCCATTATCAATAACCATTCATTCTAGCTTTTTAATTCATTCATTACTATTTAAATGTCCAGTAAAATAAATTTCAGCATTTTTATCAACACCAGAAATTCCGCCTATTATTTTAGTAACATTGGTTCCGTGAGAATTTTTCATATATGTTTCATTGTTGTAAATATTTATTCAATTTTTTTTAAAAAAGTTAGAAGTATTAATATTTTTATTTGCTCATTCCATTATTCCTATTTTTCCTTCTCTTCCATTTAAATTAATGTCTTTTTTATTTACATAATTATAAACATTTACTATTTTAAAATGCTCTTTATAAATATCTTTTTGACTTCAATCAATTTTTTCTTCTTCTTTATATTTATTATGGTTATAACTACTATAAAGATCGTTACCAGGTGGCAAAGTTATTGGAACTTCTTCGATTGGGATCATTCTATTTGGTTGATTTTTTGGAAAATTATTTTCATATACTTTTACTTTCCCCACAAAATCAAACATATTTAATTTTGCTAAATTATCAGCTTTTCTATCCCAGTCTTTAAATGTTAGTCAAATAACCGGTGATAATCTGCTATAGTCTATTTCAGTTACATCATATAAATTACCTTTTAAATAATTAGCAAACTCTTGATTTAAAAATTTAAAAAATTTTACATCTTCTTCAATTGTTTTAAAATTATAAATTTGATATTTTAAATGAATTTCCATTTTATATTGAATTTTATCAGTAACATTAGTTTGTGTTTGATTATTAGAAGCAAAACTAATGTTACTAAAAATTGGAATTATTGGTAATAAACTACTTGTTAGAAAAATTTTCTTTTTTATTTTTTTCATAGTATCTCCACTTATATTTAATTTTATATTTAAAAATAATAATTTTATTTTTTAGCTCATTTTAAATAAGTGCACTAGTTGATGAATTATTTGCAGAAGAGCTTGATTTTTTAATAAATGTATCTAATTCATTAAAGTTTCATAAACCATTAGTATCTTTAGTTAATAATTCAACTAACGGCATTGCTTGTTCAACTTCATCACCTGATTGATATCAAAATCCAGATAGTGTTTCATATACCTCTTGGTAAAAATATCCTTCAATTAATGCCTTTTCAATTGAAAATAATAATCTTGAAATTCTCAATTTATAAATTTTAAATGAAGCTTCTTCCAATTGGTTTTTAAAATCATATGTTTCGTATTTTTTAGGCTGTTCACCAAATGTTGTTTTGCTTGCTAGAGTATAAAAGTTTTTGATTATTCTTTGTTTTAGTGAAAGTAATTTTTCCTGAATTTCTCTATCTTTTTCAGAAAGTGTGAATGTACGAATAAGTGGCGGTTTTAAATTGGAAATATAAAAACTATCTTTAGAAGTATTTACTCGAACTCCTACTTCATTAGTTTTAGTATTAGACACATCATCAACTTTAGAATATGAATAATAACTAGCTGGGAAAATAACTTCTAAATTAGCAATTTGTTTTTTATCTTGATAATTATTTTGATCAGTTTTAACTGGACTTACATATGGTTTTAAAATAATAAATGGTTTAAAGGATCTTGCTTGAGTTCTTATTTGTTCTAAAAGTGCATTTAAAGTATCAATATCATATAAAGAATTTAATAAAAATTCATAACCAACCGCTATTTCTTTTGTAGCTATATCTACATTAGGATTATCTACAAGTTCATTAACTCATTTAAGTGCATCTTTTTTAATTTTATCTGCCCGTTTTTTTAATTCAGGAAGTAAATTATTATCAAGCACATTTTCTAATTGGGCGAAATTTTTATTGGCATTTTCTATCGCTGTTACAACTTTTTCTTTATCAGTTTTTTTGCTTATTTGTTCGCTAACTAATAATAATTTTGCTTTAAATGCACTAATTTGTTGTTCATTTGGATTGCTATTATCACTTTTGATTTTATTGAGAATTTGTTGATATTCTTCAACTGATTTATTTTCTAGTAATTCTTTAGAGATTTTTACTTGTTCACTTTCACTTAAAATTGAAAGATAAATATTTAATTTATTTTTTATATTAAATAATTCTTTTTGATCTAAAAGTGCTTTTTCTTGATCATCAACAGCTTTAGCTCCCGACATTTCTCTAGCGAAATAAAGTAGGTCATAGTAAGTTGTCATTTCTTCTAGTTTTACTAAATAAGTTTTCTTTCTAGATTCATTACTAAAGGTATTAATAAGATTTTTGATTTCTTCTTTTTTATTATTAAATGAATTTGCATCAGCACTATTAACATCAGCTTTTAAATCATTTTCAAATTGAGCAATTTCATTTTGAGATTTTAGTGCTTCTAATTTAACAAATCATTTTTCTTGATAATTAGAATGTAAAAATTCTTTTAAATTATTTTTTAGATCATTTTTGATTTTACTTAATGCTTCTTGAACTTTTAAACCAAAATCTTTAACTTCTTGTCATTTATTAGAAATTTTTAACTGCAACAATTGACCTTTTAATTCATCTTTTGTAAATTGATCATTAAAAGTAGATTCAATTAATTTTACTTTCTCATCATATAATGCTTCATTTTCTTTATTTTCTTTTTCTTTATCAGTTTCTCCCGGAGTTTTTGTACCATTTAATTCATCTGGTTTATTTGTATCAGTTTTTGCAACCGTATTACCACAGGATGATACTATTAAAGGTAAAGCAAAACTAGTAGATAAAATTATAGGAAGAATAACTTTTTTCTTTTTCATATTATCAATTTCCTTTCATTCATTTTTTTACTTCCTCATTAGTTCCCAAAACAAAATGATCATCGTTAATTTTTACTCATTCTGGTTGATTATTTTCAGAATATTTGTGCATATTAATATTATAAACATAACCTATTAAACTGCCTTTTTTACTTTTAATAGAAGGTACAGCTCCTAATAAACTTCTTGTATAAGGATGTAAACTATTTTTCATAATTTCTTCAGTTTTTCCAACTTCTAAAATTCTTCCTTTATTCATAACTGCAATTCGATCAGAAATATATTCAACCATTCTTAAATCATGTGCAATAAATAAAATTGTTAAATTATATTTTTCTTTTAAATCATTAAAAATGTTAACAACTTGAGCTTGAATGGAAACGTCAAGCGCTGAAATAGGTTCATCCGCCACTAGAAGCTGAGGTCTTAAAACAACAGCACGAGATATTCCGATTCTTTGTTGCTGTCCTCCGGAAAATTCTAGTGGATAACGACTTAAAACTGTTTCATCTAATCCTACCGATTTTAAAATTTCTCTAACTAATAATTTTCGACAATCTTTTTCACTTAATTTATTTTCTATTAGTCTTTGTTCTTTTTCTTTTTCTAACATTAAAACAAGTTCATTTAAATTATTTTCTTGAAGTTTTTCTAATAAATTTTCATACAGCGCATTAAAAGCGACATTTTCGTTAGTGAAAATTTTTTCATCCAATTCTTTTTCATATTGTCCAAAAAAACTGGCATTTTTTTCAAGATCTTGTTTTAAAACATCGTATAAATTATTTTTTACAACTTGATCAAAATTCAATAAATAAATTTCTTTAGAATTTTTAGTATTCATCAATCCTTCAGAAACGATTTTTTCAACATTTGCATGAGGATTTAATGAATTGGCAGGATCTTGAAAAATCATTTGTACTTTATTTACTAAAAAATTTTCAATTTCTTTATACTCTTTTAACTTATTTCCCATTTTTAGGCCACGAGATAATTTTTTTGGAAGAGTTTTATCTAGTAATTTAATTTCCCCAAAACTATAAGGTACTAACCCCACTAAAGTTTTACCAATAGTGCTTTTTCCAGAACCCGATTCACCTACTAGTCCTAGAACTTCTCCTTTATAAATATTTAAATTTATATCAGATACTGCTCTAAATTTTTTAAATCCCGAACCATATGAAATGTCAACATTTTTCATTTGTACCAAAATTTCTTCATTGTTTTTTGGTCTTAACATCTCAGATGTACCTTTTAAATCTCTTCTAGTTATAACTTTTGTTCGAAAAGGAAATTTCTTTACAACATATTGAAATTCATCATATTGATAACTATCTTGACTATTAACATCATTATCAAAATTTAAATTTTCATTTTCACAATTTTGAGAAAAATTATCTTGATGTTTATTTTTCATTATTATCTAAATATTCCTTTCATAATTTTTCTATAACTTTTGGCGGATTATATTCAGGTGCTTGTTCATCTAATAATGCCGATTTAACACGATGAGTTTCTGAAATATAATAAAAATCAGGTTCAATTTCAAAATCTCTTCCAAGTGCATAGTCATTTCTAACTGCAAAAGCATCACCTTTAATATCATTTAAATTTGATGGTACACTTCCGCGAATTGTTAATAATCTTGAACCATAATTTAAATCAGGCATACTAGAAATTAAACCTCAAGTATAAGGGTGCTGAGGATAATTTAAAATTTCTTGGGCTGTTCCCTCTTCAATTATTTGACCTGCATACATAATGGAAATATAATCTGCAATAGAAGCAACTACTCCTAAATCGTGAGTAATAAACACTATTGATAATTTTAATTTATTTTGCAAGTTTTTAATAACATCTAATACAAGTGCTTGCACAGTTGGATCTAAAGCTGTTGTCGGTTCGTCCATAACTAATATTTTTGGTTTTAAAGCAACAATAGCAGCTATAACAACCCTTTGAATCATTCCTCCCGACATTTCGTGAGGATATAATTTCATAACTGCTTCTGGATCGTTAATTTTTGTTAATTTTAAAAAGGAAACTGCTCTTAAATATGCTTCTTTTCGATTTTTAACGACTTTATTAATAAGCATTCCTTCCATAATTTGTTTTCCAACTTTCATTGTCGGATTTAATGTAGACATTGGATTTTGAAATACAGCCGAAACAACTCTTCCTCTGTATTTAGATTTTTCTCAATCTCTTAAAGAAAATTTTTCAACATTATTATTATAAAGTTTAATTTCACCGCTATCGATAACTGCATTATCTCCTGTTAGCCCATAAAATAAAGAAGTTATAACTGATTTACCAGAACCCGATTCACCGATAATAGCATGAACTTTTCCTTCATATATTTTTAAAGATGTTCCTCTTAAAACCTTATTTTTTTGTCCCGGAACTGCTGGATTAGTAAATGATAAATGAATATCATCAATTTGAGCAACAATTTTTAATTTGCTTCCATCGCTAAAAGTTTGATATTGAACATTTTCCTCGAATTTTTGCCAATCAAATAATGACTTATTTTTTTTATTTTTTAATAGCAAGTGATTTTTTTTATGAACTTTACAATTTTTTTTCCATCTTTTATATCTTGAACGGATGATTTTTACATCTTGTCTTGGTTTACTAAATTGTTTTATCATATTTTCCTATCTTTGTCTTCTTAATGCATCTTGTACACTAGAACCAATTAATTGAACACTTGCTGTTATTAAAATTAAAAATGATGAAGGTACAAATACATATCTTAAATATGTAGGGAAGATTTTTTGCCCTTCAGAAATTAAATTACCTAATGTTGGAACATCTTCAATTGCTAATCCAATAAATGATAATGATGTTTCTGATAAAACGACACCAGGAATTGTAAATACCAATTGGGTAATTAAAATGGGTAAAATTACAGGAATGTAATTTTTTAAGATTTTATATGTTGGAGTTCCTAAAACTTTCGATGCAGAAACTCATTCAAAGTTTTTCGCTCTTTTTACTTGAGCACGAATTTGATTAGCCATTCCAATTCAGGAAGTTAGCGATAAAGCTAGGGCAATTACTCAAAATGTTGGGCTAACAATAATAGTAATTAAAATCAAAATAATAATTGTTGGTACAACTGAAAGAATTTTTATTAAAAATGTCATTACTTTGTCAAATTTATTAAATTGACCCATCATAATTCCGATTGTTAGTCCGATAATAACTTCAATAAATGTTACGACAAAAGCCAATGATAAAGAATATCTTAATCCATGTCATAATCTCGCTCAATAATCTCTACCTAAATCATCAGTTCCTAAAATATGATAAACATTATTAGAATCAGTTTGATTAAAAATTAATGAACGATTATCCGAATCGGTTGTATTAGGGTTTTGAGTAAAAAATGGAATAAAAAGTGCTAGGATAAAAATAGTTAAAATTATTACAAATCCTAAAACTCCTCAAAAATTATTTGAATAACGATAAACAAATTCTTTAAACTGTTTTTGTTGCGGTTTCATTTGTGAATCGGTGTGATAATCAAATGTTTTGCCAACTATTTTTCACGCTTGATATTGAAAGGGTTGCAAAATAGGATTTGGAGCCATTCATGCTGTTTGACGATCGATTTGATCTTCTAAAAGTAAATTTTCTTCTTTTTTATCTTTTTTTCTTGAACGTTTAGCCATTAATCTATGCCCCCTTTCTTCTTATTCTTGGATCAATTATTTCATATAAAATATCTCTAGCTGCATATGAAACAATTGTTAATAAAGAAAAGATTATTATTAAAAATAAAATTACATTATAATCTTTTGTTTGAATTGCTTGTAATAGTGTTGCTCCCGATCCTGGTATAAAAAATATTTGTTCTATAAAAATACTTCCTATAAATGAACCAAAAACAACTGCTGGGAAAAATGTTGCTATTGGAAATAGCGATGGTTTAAGTGCATGTTTTCACACAAAAACACTTTTTTTCAATCCTTTTAAGTATGCAAATTTTGCATGAACAGAATTTAATTCACGATTTAATTCTGTTCTAATATATTTAATATAAACGATTATGCTTCCTAATGAAAGTGCTAATCCAGGTAATATATAAGTCAATAAATCTCCGCTATTAAAAATATAAGGTAAGTTGATTAATCTTCCTAGAAAAACTAAAATTAAAGCAAAGACAATTGAAGGAATTGATGAAAATATCGAAACTAAAACGGTTGAAACATTATCAACAACTCCATTAGGATTTTTTCCTACTCATATTCCTAAAGGAATTCCAATTCCCACTGTTAAACAAATGGAAAAAATTCCTACTAAAAATGATTTATAAAATCTAATTCAGATAAATGAATTAATTTCTTGTCCTGGAAATAGTGAAAGTGATATTCCAAAATTTCCTTGAAATATACCAGCTAAATAATTTAAATACCTTTGAAATAATGGAAGATCAAGCCCATATTTACTTTCAACAGCTTTTCTAGCCGCTTCATCTAAGCCTGCTGTTAAAGTATTAGAACCCGGAACTGCATTGATTAAAAAGAATGTAATTGTGATAACAATTAGTCCTATAATGAAAAATTCAACAATTATTTTAAACAATCTTCACAAAGTTTTTATAAATGGCGAATCAAAACTTAATAATTTTTCTTTAAAAGATAAATCAGTCGTTCTTTTATTAGAAAATGAAACTAAATTATCATCATAATAATGTTTTTTTGTTAAATTTGATTTAATTAATTGCATTTTTATTTAACCTTTCTTGGCAATCCAGCTTTAGGTGGATTTGTCACATCATATGCATATTGAAGCGCAAATCTATATAAGCCATCAACACCACCAACTCTTGAAATTTCTCAGTTTGTATCTACTTCCATTAATGGAACAACAATTGCTGAATCTCTAATTACTTTTTCTAATTGACCAATTAAAACCATTACTATTTCTTCGTTTCATCCTAGTTTTGATTCACTAGATGAAAAGTTAGCTGAGAAAAAGGAGTTGATTCTATCTGTGTAATTAGTTAATGATTCATCTTTTTTTACTAATGCTAATTCAATGAATTTTTCTCATAAATTAATATTAGTTCTTTTTTCTGGTTTAACTAAATCTTCAAAATTTAAACGATTAGCTGTATCTCTTGTTAAATCAGCAATTTCTTTTACTGAATAATTATTAGTTACATAATTTATATAAGCTTTTTTAATTCTTCCTAATTTAATATTGCTATTATTAGTTACTAAATATTCAATTATTAACCGAATAAATGATGAATTATATATTTTAGCATTTTTAGTAACTAATTTATTAGTTAAATCATTTAATATTAAAGTAATGAAATTTCCTAAATCATAACTTGATTGACTTTTAATAATTTCATCATATTTAGCTTTTCATTCACTATTTTCATTAATTGCATTTTCAATTTCTTTTATATATTCACTTAATACTTGTGTTTCTGTAACTGGTTTATTATCTAATAAAGTTTTTTCTAAAACTAACGAAGCTACATAATCACCATATGTATATGAACCAACGGGATTATCTTTAAATCCAATTGTTTTTCTTGTTAAACTATCAATTTCATCTCTTTTGAAAAAGACAGCAACATTATCATGAGCACTTGCTCCTCCAAGTTTATCGTAATTTTGATAAATAATGTCATATTTACCTTCTTCAATAAAACTTGCATAAGTATTTTCTGGTAAAGATTTTGTTTCTAAAATAACAAATCCATCAAACGCTTTATCTAATGCTTCTTTTAAAAATGTTCCCGCTTTTTTATGTTCATCTGTAGAATTATTTAAAAATTTTAAAGTAACATTTTGTAAATCAGGATATTTAGCTTTAAATCTTTCAATGTAAAATTTAGCTGTTTCTACATCATATGATAAATCTCTTCTTGAAGTTTTTTCAAATGTAAATGCTTTAGAAGTATGTTGTAAAAAGTCATAGTTTTGTAAAACAAATTCTTTATTATTTTTCGCTTTTGTTTTCATACTTTCAAAATAAAGTTCTAAATTAGTTCCATCAGAAGTTTTATATTGACCATATGATGTTCATGTTGTTACAGGAAAGGAAAAATCTCATCCAACAAATTTTAAAACATCTGAACGATTAACTGCATAGTAAATAGCATTTCTTAAATCCTGATCTTGTAAATAACTTGAGCCATTTGTTTCAAAATCTAAATTAAAACCAAAAGCTAATGTTCCATATCCTTGATTTTTATTTAAATAATCACGATAACTAGGATCTGCTCAATAGCTATTTAATTTATTTGCAGGGATATATGTTTGAGAAATATATCCATCTTCAAAAAATGTAGCATTGGTGTTTTTATCACTTGAGAAAAAGATTTTAATTTTATTCGATATGGTATTTACAGCATCAAAATAATCGTGTTCTTTATGTAAAATAATTTGCCCTTGCGGTCCTAAAACTAATTCTTCAGGATTAATTTTAAATGGTCCACCTGTTAAAAAATTAGATGCAGAAGTTCCAAAATTATCAAATCCTCCCGCTTCTGTTTCGATATATTTACGATTTACTGGATATAAACTAGTAAGTACATGAGAAACTAAATAAGAAATTCCTGGAGTTTTATTTTTATCAAAAATTAGTGTAAATGAATTTTCGGAATTAGCTAAAGTATTATAAGCGGTAACAATTTTTTTCTTACCATCTACTTCTTTTACTTCATATTTTTGATAAGGATTTTTAAAAGCATTGGGTACTAATTTAATAACCTTACCTTTATCTTCCTCTTTTTCTTTAATTGTAAAGTTTTGTACTTCTGTTGCATCAATTTTAAAATTAACATTTTCTTTTCAATTTAAATTATCATTAATTAATTTATTAGAATAATCTAAAAATAATTGTCCTGTAAAAAAACCAAAATTTAATGCCGCATTTTTAATTTCATTAACTTCTTCAATATCAATTGGTTTGTTATTTGCATCAAAAGTTTGTGATTGTCATACCTTTTCACTTGGATCTTGAATATAATCATTTTTTTCATCATTTAAAATGTATTTTCTTCGTCCTCAAGGATTAACATAGTTTTTATTAAATTTAGCCGAATAGGCTTTTTGTGCATCAACAAATCTTTCAGCTGATTCAATTCCTCATTTTTTAATTTCATCTAATTTTTGCGAACCGTTATTTAAATCTAAAATATATTCTAAATAATCTCTTAAATCTTGAGCGCTCATAAAATCTTTATTACTTCATTGATTTAATTGCGCATTTACAAATCCAGTAACTGCACTGTAATTATTTTGATTTTTAGGGTTTCTAAAAGCAAACATTGTTGTCGATTCATTTCCTTCTCCGATAGTTGGACTTGCTAGTCCACCTGTTAAATTAAATGCATCAAAATCATAAAACGAACTACTTGTCATTCCATATCCATCTTCTTTAGCTAATTCGCCTTCAAATGTTCTAAAAAAGTCGCTAAATGCACTGGATTCTACACCGTTTTCATCTTTAGGAATTTGCGATTCCATTAAAGAAAATTTTATTGATTTTTTACCTAATAGTGATTTTAAACTACTACTTGGTCCGTTTTTTATATATGGATCAACTAATGAAGGTAAAATTTTATCCATTGATTTATATTTAACATAATTTAAATTATTAATTGGATCAGTTGCTAAACCAAAATCATAATCTACTTTTGCCTTTGAATCAACAGCAGTACAAGAAGCGAATGTAAAAATAGATAAAGGAACTATTCCTAAACCTGTAAATAAAATAACTTTTTTATTTCTTTTTTTCATTTATTCTCCTATCCTGTAATGTTAAATTGATAATCAATTTTTAACACTGCTTTTTCCTCGATTTTATCTTCTTTTTTAAATTCTGTTTTTTCTAAAGTTATTGGAGCTTGTAAATCGGTTTTTCCATTTTCTGAAATAAATTTTAAATCCCCCATTGACATATTTTTAACAAAATTATCATTTTCATCAACAAATTCTACTAAATAATTATGTTTTGGTTTTAGTAAAGCATCACGATATTTAGCCATAATTTCATAATCTGACACTCATGATGAATAACCAAAATCAGCAAGAGTTACTTTTGAATTTGGATCTCCCAATTTTGAAAGATAAAATAGATTATTTGTTCCTTGACTATTAATTTTTAGATATTTAACTTCATTTGTATTTAAATCAGTAAATTTAATCTTTTTAATTTTAGCAAGTTCTTCTGTTTTCATAAATCCATAAAATGCAACAGCATCTTTTTCTTTATTTCTAAATATTCCTGAAATATCACGCGAACCCACACCGAAGGTTTTTAGTTGAGAAACGAAAAACGCTTTAGCTCTTGTATTGATTTTTTTGCCATCTAAATCGGTCAATCTAATTGAATCATCTTTATAGTCATTTCCATCTTTATCATATAATTCCATACCAATAATTTCTTTTTGTGAAATATCTTTAAAATATCCATTATTTTTAGTCATAAAACGACCGAAATAACTTGATTGCAATCTAAAATTACGAGTATTAGCTATTTTTTTATTGTAAAATGCTCCATAAACTTCTTTTCTTATTTTAGAAACTTCATCATTTCTCTTTTTAATTGCTTCATTATATAAATCAAATGCTGTTTTTTCAAGTTCTAGATATTTGGCTTTTTCTATTGGATCATTAGTTTCTCTACCTTTTTTAAGCATACTTTGATGATAGTCTTTTGCTTCTTTAATATTATTATCATGTTCTTTATAAGTATTTCATGATTTTCTTAAAAATTCATCTGTTTTGGAAGCTTTTATTGCTAAATCAATAGATTGAGAAACGGCATTAATATCATTTTTTCTACTATTTCAAATTTCTAATTTAGTTGCATCGACTATATAATCCAGTCCTGAATTAGCTTCTGATAAATTACTAATAAATTCGGGTAAATTTCCAAAAGGTTTTGTATTAGGAACATATGTTGTAATTACATAGTCTCTTGTTAATGTTTCTGCAAAATTAAAAATATAATCAGTAAATTTATCTGCCAATTGCGATTCAACTCTAGTACTATTGTAATTAATAATATCACTTGATGGTCTTCCATCTGAGAAGAATGGCATTACAAAATTTTCAAAAAGTGGTTCAAATATTTTTCCCTGATCTTTTATTACAACTAAATTACCGATACTTCTCATTAAATCTTGACCACCAACATACTCTTTAAATTCATCAGTATAATTTTCTTTTCCCACAATTGATGTTAAATAATTTACTAAAACATTATTTTGTAATTGTTCAACATCAAATTTAGCAGTTTTTTGATCTTCTGGCAAGGCATTAACATCGTAAACTAAAGAATTTTTAAAAATATCAGAGTGAATGTCAATTCCGTATTGTTGAGAAAAAATGGCTTGGTTTTTAACTAAATCTTTTAATGGATTAAAGTTTTTAACAGCTATAAAATAATCTGATTTAACAAATCTTGCCATAATTTCATTAGCAATTTCTTGATCTCCGCTATTTACTAAATTTTTAATAGCTTGAGTTTCAAAATGTGAATCTAAAACAGAATTTTTAAATTTTTCAAAGTTAAATTTCGATTTTACATAGTTAATATCCCAATCAAAAGATGCATATTGATTTCCATTAGCATCGGATATAACTTTTGTTCTTGTTGCTTTAGAATAATCAACAGAACCAAATTCATATAATTTTGAAAGATTATCAAATGTTAGCCCATTTAAATTATCTGCAAATGATTTATAAAGGGAATTATCATTAAATTTATCATCAAGATTATAACCAATTTTAGAAACATTAAACACATATCTTTGTTTATTAGTGGTATATGTAGCATTTTGCCCAGTTAAAAAATTGGTATTTCCGTCACTTGCTAATAACCTTATGTGAAGGTATAAATCATTAGGTTTAATAACTTGATTTTGCTCATTATAAATAACAAAATTAGCTCTTTTTGCAGGTAAATTATTTCCATATGTTAAAGAAGGAACATTAGCAGCGGATATTCCTAATCCTTCAAATAAAAATGTTAAATTAGGATTGATTTGCAGATCTCCAGGATTTCCAAAACCAAGTTGATTACCTACTGATTTAATTTGTGAATTAATAGAATCATTTATTGCATAACCGGCATTTAATAAATAAGCTTCTTTCTTTTTAGGGAAAAAGTAACTTTCAGCAATATTAAGAGTTTGGCCATTTAAATTAACAAATTCTAAAGTTGTTCCGTTATTTGCAACTTCTATAAATCCACTATATCTGTTATTTTGATATTCTAAAACTTGATTAAATCAAGCGTTTCACATTGTTGCCAATTGAACTGCTAAATTGTTAGATGAAATAGCAGTAAATTCATTAGATGTACGATAAACTGTATTGCCACTATTTCAAATTAAATTTAATTGAGGATAATGTTCAAAAACTTTTGATCTATTTAATAAATTATTAGCAAGTCCTTGTTTAACATTATCAAATGCTGAAAATGGTATTTTAAAGTAGGTAGATGGTTCTCCTCCCATAAAAGTTTCTCTATTATTTCATCCACTTTGTCCAAAAGTTAAATCACTTAGTGAAGAAATTGCGTTTGAAATAGTTTCAATTTTTTTATCTTTATATTTTGCTAAATCTTCATCTAATAATTGTTGATTTTCATTACTATATAATGGGACATTGACAATAGGAGAATTGTCTTTATTGAAAAAATTATTTTTAACTACTTTATTTTTATCTACAACAACATTTGGTTGCTGGTTTTCGGAATTACTTTCTTCTTTAGTTCCGTATTCTAAGAAATTAATTTTTGATAAAGTATTATTAGTGTTTCATTCGGCTTTATCATTAAATTTATTTCCCTTACCATCTTCTAAAAATTCAAGAATTTTTTTAAGATCACTATTTTCTAGTTGATAAATTACACTTTCACTACCATCAGCATTTTTAACTGTCTTTTTGACAAATAATTTATTAGGACCAAAAATTTGTGGATTTAATGTTCCTGAATTTTCGTCAAGTGAATTTGCAATAAATAAATCTCCTAAATTTACATTTCTTAATTGAGCAGCCTCTTTTAAGCCGTCAAAAGTTTGTAAAAATCTTCTCCTTTTATTAGCTAAAGTTGTATGTAAAATATTACCTTTTCTATCTAATGAACCTCAAATATCTTCTTCACTTTCAATAACAGTTTGTCCATCTTTTGTAATGAATTTAAATCTTATGAATTTTCCATCAGGAGTTGGAATTCCATTAACAGATACTCTTTCAAAATCTAAATTGGTACGAGCTAATAAATAATTTCTAACAGCATTTTCAGCATAAAATGAATTTTCAGCAATTCCTGCACGAACATTCATTCCTCCAATTACAACCCCTTGATCACCAGTATTTCAAGCATTAGCTTGATCTAATGTTAAATGGTGTCCATATTCATGGGCTGCAACATATCTTAAAAAGTCGGTTGAAATTCCTTCGAAATTATCAATTGTAGCAGCCAATAATAAAGGAAGTCCAATTCTATCATCTTCACTAAATCCACGATATTGACCATCCACTAATTCATATTCATAATATCCTTTATCGTTAATTTTTTTCTCTAAATGCGGACCTTGCTGAACTTTTAATAAGTGCGGGAATTTTTTAACTACTTTTTCAATTAGACCATTATAAACTTCATATAAAACTTGATAGGATCTAGTTGCTAATCCTTCTAATTTATTACCATTTTCATCTTTTAAATTAGGATTTTCCTGACTGAAATTCAATGTTACTGGAGTAATTGCTCCGTTATATCCAAGCGCTTCTTTTAATTCAAAAAATTGATCATTTTGCTCGCTAGTCATTGATTTTGAATCAAATGAAAATTCTTTAACAGTTTTATTATCTTGTGATTGCGATTCTAATACTAGTTTTAAAATACCATCAACTACATCAATTGATTTAACTGAATATTCTTTTAATTTATCTTTTTCAGTTTGTGATAATTGATCATATGATTTAAAGACATTAAGATTTTCCAATGCTGCTGATTTAGATTTGAAAAATCTTTTTTCTTTTTCATTTTCATAATAGAACAATTTTTTATTTTCATAAAATTTAACCCCATAAAAATCTAAAAAGTGAACCATTTTAGCATTTAAATCAGTTTTTAAAATTGAATAAGTTAAATTTCAATTTTCTGTCGCATCAGCTTCGTTCATTTTAAAAGAAACTTCATAAGTTTTATTATTTACTACTGGTTTATCTTTATCTTCATCTAAAAGTAAAGTCAATGTCAGTGCTGGAGCACTACCTGCAGAACTGGAAACATTAGTAATTGTACCTTTTTTAAATTCAGAAAACGGATATAATTTTTTATCAACTTTATATTTTTCAAGTATTTCATTATATAATTTTTCATCAGCATTTTCAGGAAGTAATAATGTACCCTTACCGTTTTCTTTTTCAGTTTTATTAACTCACATTAAATATTTTTTATTAATTAGTGATTGAGGATTAATTAATTCTAAAAATGAATTGTTGGTTTCATTGTAATGATTTTTTATAACCGAAGAAACAGGAAGATCTTTTAAAAATTGATCTAACACTTCCTTGCTTTGCAGATCAGAAAATGCTTTTGTTGCTAATGAATCAACGGCATTTCCTTCTCCTCCTAATTGTGAATAAATAGGAAGTGATCCAAAAAATGCATCTGGAAAGAATTTTATTTCGCTAACTTCTTTATGTTCGGTAGAATGTGAACCTAATGTTATGGAATTACCATTTTGCTCAACACCAGGAACTAATCTAAAAGTATCAAGAGTTAATAAATCCGGCCCTCATGAAACATTATCAAAAAACCATTTAGTAAATTCGACAAATTCTTTCGGTTTAACTGCTAGAACATATTCGTTGTAAAAGTTAAATGAACCATATTTTACTTCTAAATAAAAACTTTCTTGATATTTTTCATAGTATTTAGCAAAAAAATCATCAAAATTATATTTTGTTTTTTCATCATCTAAAAATCAAAACTCACTTCCTTGTTCATTAATTTTAGCAACCGCTTTTTCCTTTAATGGATCAACAATAGAAATAATTGGTTGTAACTTCCCGTTTTCATCTCTTATTTTAGAAAAATCATTTGATTTAGCTTCGTTTGATAATCCCGATAATTTACCGTGAACTGCATCGGAATTATTTGCGTATAAAAACATCGAACCAATAGCAGCACCAGAACCAACGACAATTATTCCTGCTGAAATTAATAATTTAGCTGTAAGACTTAATTTCTTTTTTACCATAGTTACCTTTCTTATTTTTTATAATATTTTTAAAATAAAAAATCTTTTATTAAACTTAGATTTTTACCTAATTTTAATAAAAGATTTTTTATGTTTCTAATATTATTTTAAATTAAATTTATCATTAAATTTAAAGACTAGGCAAAAAACAAAATACATCATTTTTAATAATGGTATTAAAAATGTTTCTATTGATTCAAATCATTCTAGAAAATGTATTTTGCATTTTTTTCCTTTCTTTTTATAAATTTAATACATCTATTTTACCATAATTTTCCTTAATTTAATTTTTTTAAACAAAAATAGGGTAAAAAATATTTTTTAATTAAATTTTAAAAACAAAATATTAAATTACTATATTTGAATTATTGATTTTATTTAAAATTTAATATTTAAATTGTATCATATTTTTTATATTAATCTAAAAAAATATTTTTAAATTTTAAAATTAAAAGTTTTTTCTATTAACTACAAAAAATTTAACTATAAATTTTAAAAAAGAAACTAAAATTATTTTATGAAAAAAGAATATACAATAGATGAATTAAAAGTCATTTTTAAAAAAGTTTTTGAAATCAAATCCAGAAAGGAAGAGGAAGAAAAACTTTCCTGCGGTTTTAAAAAATCATTTTATCATTTTAAAAGTTATAATCAGAAAACAAAAATTATTAATTACATCGCAAGTGAAAGCGATGATCCTAATAATGAAAATGTATTTTTTTATAATATGGAAATTTCGATCGATGATCTTTTAAAAATGGAAAATGAATAAAAAAAAATGGTGGAGATGCCGGGAGTTGAACCCGGGTCCACACATAAACTCATTTAGCATTTTACAGTTTATTTAATTTTAAATTAGTAAATATAAATATAAAATTAACAAAATTTTTTCTATTTACCTAACAAAATTTCTTTAGATATAAGTTAGATCAATCTAAAATAGCCTTATAACAACAAAAATATTAACTAAGACGATTAATATTCTCGACTAGCTTCATATTAAGCGAATGCTAGATTTGCTGAGTTTGAATTAGCTAACATATTAAATGTTGCTAATTCTTTTTTATTTGATTTTCCGTTTAAAGAAAGCCTAGTAATAATTATGGTCTATCACACCACTGAGCTCTAAAATCATTTATATATGTCGAATCCCTTACACCCCCGCTTAATATTTATATTTTACCAAATTTTATTTATATTTTAAAAAAGTATGGTGGTATAATAAAAACGAATGTAAATTATAAAGTAAAAACTCTGAAATAGTTTTATAAAATGAGTTAAAAAAAGTGCGAAAGGTAAAACTATGTCATTTTCCAAGCAAAAAGAAATAAAAGAATATATAAAAGCTAAAAAAACTTTAAAGCCCAGAGAAATTGAAAGAAAGTTTGATTTAACAAAAAGTACTACTAGAAGATATTTGGTAAAACTGGAAGATGAAGGTTTTATTAAAAGACCTTTTGGTGAAGTTGTTTTAAATCAAAAAGGAAACTACATTGATAAATTAGCAGTTGAAGAAGTTAAAGTAAATGTCGAAGTTAAAAAAGAAATTGCAAAAACTGCATCAGTTTTTGCAAAAGATTATATAAACGTTTATGTTGATGGTGGTTCAAGTTGCTTTTACTTATTAGAATATTTGGATTTATCAACTAATGTTTATACAAATTCCATTTATAATGCAATGCATGCTATTGATTTAGGTTTTCAAAATGTTAATATAATTGGTGGAAAAATTAAAATCAAAAGTTTATCAACTCTTAATACTGATTTAAGATCATTGGAAAATTTAAAATTTCAAATTGCATTTTTAGGTGTAAACGGAATAGATGAAGACGGTAATTTAACAACAACTCAAGTTGAACAAGGTTCGATGAAAAATTATATTGCTCAACATTCAGATTTAGTTGTAGTTTTAGCAACCAAAGAGAAATTTGGTTATGGAACATTTTATAATTTTACTCCTAAAAATAAAACAGTTTTAGTTGTAACAGATTATGAGAAAAAGAAAGAGTTTGAGCAACTAAATTTAATAAGAATCAAGATGAAAGAGGAACAAAATGGAAGAAATTAATAAATTAAAAAAATTACAAGCTAGTTTACAAGTGTTTTATCAAAAAATTAACAATATTCATTGAAATATTAAAGGACTAGAATTTTTTGAAATTCACGAAATAACTGATAAATTAAAAGATGATGTTTTAAATTTTGTTGATGAAGTAGCTGAAAAAATAGTTATGAAAGATGAACTAGCAATCGGTTCTTATTCTGAAATATTAAAATATTCGTTTTTAAAAGAAATGGAATCGAAATACTTTGATTATAAAATTGCTATTTTTTCGATAGTTGAAGATTTAAATCAATTATTAACATTTGTTGAAGATGAAAATTGAAGTGCAAGAGTACAACCGATTTTAGATGAATTGTTGACATCTTTTGATAAGTGAAAATGACAATTTTCAGCACTTGCTAAGTAAATAATAATAAAATTATATATTTTTCTTTTAAAAAAGTTTTTTTATTGTAAAATATTAATACTTTATTAATTATTTATCAATTAAATAAAATAAATTTAAATAAAATTATTAAATAGGAGGGAAATATGGCTATAGTACCAAAGAGAAAAACTTCTAAACAACGTAAACGCAAAAGAAGAACTCACGATGCATTACCAGTACAAAATTTAGTAAAATGTTCAAATTGTTCTAACGGAATTCAACAACATAGAGTATGTAAATTCTGTGGTTTCTATAAAGGACAAAAAGTTCAAGGGTTTACAGCATTAAACGATTAAAATAATTTTAGTTAAAGTAAAATTCGATTAATAAATCGCTAAAAAACGGTTTTTAGTGATTTTTTTATGACTTTTACTTAAAAAGTTTTATAATTATATTGCTAGGAATATTGTTAAATGGGGTATGATACATTATTTCTAGCAAAAACACAATATATTTGAAATCGTTGTTATTATAGTCGTTCTATTATGTAAAATTTATGCTTATTTTAAAAAATTATTAGTTTTATATATTTAAAAAACTCTCTTTTGTTCGTGTGGTTACTAGTTATTTTTCATTTAAACACACTTTGTGATAGAAAAATCTTTAATATAGTTTGTAATAAAATTTAATATCTAAAATTATAAAGATTCATATCCTCCTTTCTGATAAAATCAACTTTTAGGAGACTTTTATTATTTTGTGTATTAAATAATAAAAATACACAATAAAATTGCGCAATTATATCCACTGCATTAATAATTAATGTAGTGGTTTTTTATTAAATAAAAATTATTGACTTAAATAAGTTATTTTATTACTTTTATTAAAATAAATAATATAATTTAAATAGTATGTATGAAAATAAAAAAAACATTTTAAATTTTTGTAATGAAACCCATTACAAATTTCGATTTTTAAAAGAATTTAAGGAAATTTTAAATTTAGCACAAAAAGAATTTAATATTAAAAAAAATATTAGTGTTGATTTATTGTTAACAGATAATGAAAATATTAAACAAATATCAAATACATACAGAAATAAAAATAAACCTACTGACATTTTATCATTCCCAACTGATTGAAATCAATTAAATTTTTTGGATATTTTACCAATAGGAGAAATTATTATTTCGTATGAAAAAGTCAAAGAGCAAGCAAAAGAATATGGACATTCTATAAAAAGGGAATATTGTTATTTATTTGCTCACGGTATTGCTCATTTATTTGGTTTTGATCACTTAACAAAAGAAGAAGAAGATAAAATGAATTATTATGTAGATAATATAATGAAAAAAATGGAGATTAATAGATAATGCACAAAAAATTACAAGAACTTTTAAAAAATTCTTATTCACCATATTCAAAATTCCCTGTAGCAGCTATTGTTGTAGATAAAAATGGCAAAGAATGAAAGGGAGTGAATGTAGAAAACGCAGCTTATCCTTCGGGTTTATGTGCGGAAAGAAGTGCTCTTTTTGGAGCGATTTCTCATGGATTTAAACCAATGGAAATAGTAGAAATTCATATAATTTCTAAAAAAGAAGAGTATATTTCTCCTTGTGCCGGATGTAGACAAGTTATGACAGAATTTATGCCTGAAGATGCTAAAGTTATTCAATATAAATATAATAGTGGTGAATATAGAACTAATACAATTTCACAAATGGTGCCATTTCCTATAAAAATGGTGGATATTAAATAATGAAAGTTTGCTTTGTTTCGATTATAGGAAGACCAAATGTTGGTAAATCTTCACTTTTAAATGAAATTTTAAACTATAATTTATCAATTGTAACAGACACACCTCAAACTACAAGAGATCAAATTAATGGCATTTATAATGAAGATAATTATCAAATTGTTTTCATTGATACTCCAGGAATTCACAAAAGCAAGCAAAAGCTTGGCGAGTTTTTAAATCATAACTCATATGAATCTCTTAAAAATGCGGACTTAATTTTATTTTTACAACCGGCTAATGAAAAAATTGCTAAAGGCGATTTAATGATTATCGATAAAATTAAATCATTTAAAAATAAAATTGCCATTATTACTAAAGTGGATTTAGAACCTAATATGGAAAAATTAACTGAAAAATCACAAGAATTAAAAAAACTGGGATTTGATTTAATTCTAGGAACATCTACTTCTAATAAACTAAGAAATACTGTTGATGAATTGATAGATGAAATTAAAAAATATACATACGAATCAGAACCTTTTTACTTAACAGATGATATAACTGATAAAAGTATGCGGTTTTTAGCTAAAGAAATTATAAGAAAAAATGCTATTAATTTATTAAAAGACGAATTGCCACACAATATTGCTGTTATGATTGATGATTTTATCGAATATGAAAATCATATGGAAATATCTTGTACAATTTATGTTTCAAAAGATTCGCAAAAGGGAATTTTAATAGGAAAAAATGGAACAATGATTAAAAAAATTGGAATGAATTCTCGAAAAGAACTTGAGCAAGCATTTTATAGTAAAATAATTTTAAACACTCATATTAAAGTAAGTAAAAATTGAAATAATGACGAAAAACAAATAAAAAAAATGGGGTATTAAAATTAAAAAAAGTATTAAGCATCTTTATTTTAAGGATGTTTTTTTTATTATTTAAAATCATAAATCTTTAGGAAAAATCGCATGTTTTTCCTAAATTTTTCCATTTTTTGACAAAAATAGCAAAAATATTACTACAGTTACTGAAAAAGAAGCATTAAAAGGTCTTCGAAAATTTAAAAAAATTGAGTGAAAAATTTTAGAAAATAGTCAAATAAAATATATAATTATTGGAGAAGGGAGTGAAATGAAAGAAGAGAGAAATAGAAAGAAAAAAATTACACTTGAGCAAGTTTATGATCTTGTTGTAAATATGCAAGTTGTACTTTTGGATGTGCAAAAACAAACAAACGAAAATTCTAAGGATATTAAGATTCTTAAAGATGTTCAACAAAAACAAGGCGAAGAAATTAAGAAAATAAATATTAGACTAGATAAAATAGAAGAAACTCAAGTTAAACAAGGGAAGGACATTCAAGAAATTAAAAAAGTTCAAACACAACACAACCAAAATATTGAAAAAATAAATATTAGACTAGATAAAATAGAAGAAACTCAAGTTAAACAAGGGAAGGACATTCAAGAAATTAAAACTGTTCTAAATCAACATAGTCATGACATTAAAGAAATTAAAGAAGATGTAAAAATGCTAAAATCTTTTCACGAAGAAGATATAAAAAAATACAAAAATAATAAAGATAATAAATAATTTAGATATTTAAAAAAATAAAATCGACTTTTTAAAATAAATAAAGTCGATTTTTATTATTTATAAATTTATTCATTTAAATTTTAATAAATAAAAAAACATCTTTTTAGATGTTTAAAATATTAATTATTATTTTTAATTTTTAAATGATTAATTACTAATTTTGTATTTCCATTATATGTTGAAGGTAATTTAAAATTAAATTCATAATGTTCTGGAACTACCTTTTCTTCACCTTGCTCTGTAATTGTTGTCTTTTCGATAAATTTTGATTTTCCAATTAATAAAATGGTAGGTTCATTTTCGTTTTTTGGACTTCCATCTTCATTGACTTCGACAAGAATTAATTCAAAACTTTGATTTGGATTTAAAATTTTATTATTTTCACTTTTTATAAACGCTTTATAAATGAGTCATCCATCTTTGAATTTAGGTTCTGAAAAAGTTAATTGTAAATTTTCAAATCCTTCATCATTAATTGTGTAAGTCAATGATTTATCACTTTCTTGACTTCAATTTACTACTCTATTTTGTCCCTGAGTGTTTAAATAATTTCTTTCTGCAGGTTTATTAACTTTATTTTTACTATTTTCGCTCATTTTCTCAAGCAATTTTAAATTATTAATATGTTGCTCTCTAGTTAATTTAGGAACAGGTTTTATAAATGTACTTTCTTCTCTTTTTTCTTGACTATCACTTTTAATTTCTTGAGGAGCCTGTACATTATTTTCCTTTAAATTATCATTTTTTTGAATTTCATCTTCTTTTTGCTGATTGCTATTTTCTGCAGTTGTACTAGTATAATTTTCACTTGAATCTACAACTGGTGAGTTTGGATCACCTGTTTTTTCTACTGTTTGAACAGTGCTAGCAATTGGATTGATTGTTGGTGTTTTATTAGTTGAATTTAAATTATTTTCATTGCTTTTTGCTTGATTATCACTTTTTTGTATCACATTTTCACCACAAGAAATAAAAGATAATAAGGGCAACGAAAAACTTGTTAATAATAATTTTAACTTTATTGATTTTTTCATTGTAATCTCCTAATTAATATGATTTATTTTTATTTAATTCCTAATTCTTTATCTGTTGGAATATTTAAATTTGATCCGACATAACTAAAAATTTCTGGACTTTGATTAATGTACTCTCCATTAATAATTCTTATAACCGATTCGACTGTATCTTGTAATGAAACAAAAACCCCTTTTTCCTTTGTGAAATGTTCAGTCATAAAGAAATTTTGTGAAAAAAAGTTTTCCAGTTGTAAAGCTTTTTTTACGATTTTTTTGTTTTCTTCATCAAGTTCATCAAATCCTAAAATTAAAATAACATCTTCTAGATCTTTATAAGTTTTTAATATTCTTTTAACCTCAATTATTGCATCAAAATGTTTTTTTCCAATTATTTTTTCATTGACTGAATTTGATGAACTAATTAAAGGATCGAAAGCTGGAAAAATATTTTTTGCCGCTTGCGATCTTGATAAAACTAAATTACCATCTAAATGGTTGAAAACAGCCACGGCACTTGGGTCGCTTATATCATCCATTGGTAAAAAAACAGTTTGAAATGATGTAATTCCAGCATTATTATTTTTAAATAATCTTTCTTCTACATTGGCCACATCACTTTCTAATGTTGATTGATAACCACCAACAGATGGTTTTTTACCAAGTGATGCACTAACTTCATTTTCCGCTTGAACAAAACGATAAATATTATCTATAAAAAGTAATACATCTCTTTTTTCAATATCTCTCAAATATTCAGCAGCAGTTATTCCTATTGGGACGATCGACATTCTCGCCCCCGGTGATTCGTTCATTTTTGAAATATACATAGAAGATTTTTTCATTAAATTAGAATTTTCTAATTCGTTAAATAATTCTATTCCTTCTCTTGACCGCTCTCCGGAACCGATAAAAATATTTGATGTTTTTTCGTTGTTTTTATTGATATTAAAAATCATTTCTTTCATTAAAACAGTTTTACCAACTCCAGCTCCACCGAATATTCCTAATTTATATCCTTTAATAATTGGCATAAAAAAGTCAATTGCCTTAATTCCTGTTTCAATAATTTCAATTTTTGAATCTAAAACTCTTTCATTATTAATAGTAGAATTCATTTCTACGTATTTTAATGATGGATTTCTATTTTCTAATAATGGTTTTCCTTCAAAACTATAAATATTATTATGAGATGTAACTCCGACAGGAACCATAAAACTTTTGTTTGTATTAAATACTAATTCATTAATTTTAATTTCTTTATAGGCATAAATAACAGTTGCACGAATTATTTTGTCATTTACTAATCTTTTTACCAATAAAAAGGTTTTTCCATCATGCAAAGTTAAAATTGTATTTATTTTTGGCAAATTACTAATAAATTCAACTTCAACTACATCAGTTCAAAATTTTATTATTTTTCCGTTCATTATTTATCCCCTGTTAATTTTAATAATTTATCCATATCTTCTTTTTTAAAATCAATGAACTCATGATCCACTTTAATATTTCAATTTAAATTTAAAGCATTTGAATATTGTAATAAAGCATATGAGAAAAAGTTTTTCACAATATTTTCGTCATATTGAAAATTATTTTGAATTTTTTGAAAAATATCATTTGCTTGTTGATTATTATCAATTAAAATATTTAAAAACATCATTGCTTTTTGTTCATTTTTAACATTTTTCAATGTTCCTCATAAAATTAATTTTGACATTAGTAAAACAAATCTAGGTGAATAAAGTGAATAACCTCTTTGTAAAAACATTTTTTCAATCATCTCACCTTTATAAAGTAAGTTTGTAGTTTCTTTATTAAAATCAAAATCTAATAATGCTAATTTTAAATGTCTTTTATATGCTCTAAAAATTTTTCCTATTTCTCCCGCTACTTTAGTTATTGTTTTTGATTGCACCGAACTACCTGTTCTTGAAACTGATAAATCTATATCAATTGCAGGCAATTTACCACTATCAAATAAATCTGAACTTGTAATAATTTGTCCATCAGTAATGGAAATAATATTAGAAGAGATTAAACTAGTAATGTCGCCATCAATAGTTTTTAATATAGGTAAAGCTGTTATAGTTTTTCTATCTTTAAAAGAACCTGCTCTTTCTAACAAGGAAGAATGAGCGAAAAAAATATCTCCCGGCATCGCTTCTTTTCCAACTGGTTTATCTGTTAATAAAGCCATTTCTCTAAAAATATTTGCATGTTTAGTTAAATCATCGAAAATAATTAATACATCGTCTTTTTTCGATAAATTTTCCGCATGTGCCATACCGATGTAAGGTGCTAAATACTGTTCATAGGCACTTGTTGCTGGAGCATCAATAATTATTGTGTTATTTAAAGCGTTAAATTCTTTTAATGTTTGATATAAACGTGATAAATCTTCTCGTTTTTGCCCAATGGCTACATAAATACATTTAATGTTATTTTTCGCTTGATTTAAAATTGTATTAACAACTAAATGTGTTTTTCCTGTTTGACGATCGCCGATAATTAATTGTCTTTGTCCTTTTCCGATAGGAATTAATAAATCAATAGAAGTAATTCCGGTATAAAGTTGTTCATTTAATGTTTTAACTTTCATTAGTTCATGAACAGTACCAAAAATTTTGGCACTATTTTCAATAATTTGATCACTAACTCTTTCTTTATTTGGAAAAATAATATTTCCATTAATATCAATTATTTTTCCAAAATGTAATTTGCTAGTAAATACATTATTTTCAACGTGTAATTCCTTAATTTCATCACCAATTTTTAAATTTTCAACTATTTTACTATTTGCTAATAAAAATGCCTTATCTTCAGTTGCACTAAGAACCATCATTTTTGATCCTAAAACATTTTCAACATAAAAATTTTGTCTTTGTCGATAGTCATATTTACCAGTCACTTCAACTACATAGTCAAAAATTGCACTAATTTTTGGATTGTTGTTATTCATATTATATTCCTCCTATTATTCCTAAAGCTAAAAGTGCAATTGCTAAAACAATTACTACTGCTGATAATAAAATAATTGCTAAATTTGTTTTTAATAGAGAATTATTTTTATTTTTTTTGTTTTTTAAATAATTATTTGTAGATAAAGAAATTCCGATTAATGAAGCGGTTGCTAAAATCGAACTTAAAATAACTAAAAATAAATTTTGACTTTTTTTCTCACTTTTTAAATAATCATGTGCAAGTTGATATTGAGCTAAAAAGTTTTTTTCTTGTGTTTCTTGCATTTCTTTTTCTTCAGTTGGTTGTTCATTAGTTAATAAATCTCTTAAAACTGAAAATTGACCGCTTATTTTTGTTAATAAATTTATATATTCATCATATCAACTTAAAATATTGAAAGTTTTGGCATTTGCTAATTTAATAATTAAAGAAATGTCTTTATCTAGTGTATTAACAAGTTTATTAATTATTACTAAATCAGCATTATATTTTGCAAATTTTTCTTGTAATTTATTTAAATTTCCCTCTTTTTTCAGTATTTCTTTATAAGCATTTAAACTTTCTTGATATGCTTCTGGTAAATAAGAAAATAAAGGCATAAACTTAATTCTACTTGCTTTTAAACTTACTAATAATTGCGCATCTAAAATATCTGTTAAATTAGAAATTTGATTATCATTAATTTCTTTATCAGCAATATTTTTTATGCCTTGATTAATAATGTTTGATTGTTTAGAAACAAAATTTTGAGTGTAATATAAATCTTTTGAAATTACTCCGATTAATTCACTTAATTTTGTTTTAATATTTTGATTTTGCAATTTATCAAAATCCAATTTTTCATCTAATTGAACTGCTTTATATAATTTAGTAAATTGGTTTTTAATAGATGAAACATAATTTTCATAAACTTTTTGAAAATTATAATTAGTATCAGTTGTCAAATATGTTTTATAAAGACGAAAAATTTCTGGATCATTTACATCCTGAATTTTAACTGTTCCTAAAAAATTATTATTCTCGGTTTTTTCAATGCTAGTAATTGAATATTTATATCTAGTATTAATTGGATTATTAAAAAAGAAAAATAGTTCACTATCAGGAGAAGATTCAAATAAAACTAAAATTTCATCTAAAGATCTATTAACATATTTTGCTAAAAACTCCGGTTGTAAAGGCGGAAGTTTTTCGATAAATGTTTTTGTATCAAATGGTTCACCTGGATTTGTGAGTTTATCTAATTCATCAAATTCAGGCAATTTATCAATTTTATCTTCTGGTTTTTGATTGTTATTTTGACTTGGTTCTTCTTCATCAATGGTTTTATTTTGTTCTAAATCAAATGCGGTATATCTATCTTTGTATCTACTTTGAATATATTCATCTCATGATTTAAAATTTTCAGGCGGATTAGAAACCAAGGCACTAATACTAGTTCCGTCATTTTTGCTAATTGTTTCTGGATCTAAAAAGATTTTTTCATTAATTTTAGGAATATCATTTTCATTATAAATTATTGAATAAAGTTGTTCTTTTAACGAATCTTGATATTTACTAATAAACGTTTCAATTTCCGATTTAGTAAAAACATTTTTTTCTTCGCTAGATACTTCTTGCCTTCCACCATCACCTAAAAGGGGTAAATAATTTGTTAATTGATCATTTTCATCAAAAATAACATCGTTATATTCTTTATTTTGAAAAACGACTTTCCCTTTTTTATAATTTTCTTTAAGCGAAAAAACATTGGGAAAAATAACATTAAAATTATATGCATTAGGATTTGCAATAATTTTTTCTTTATTTGTTTTTAAATAGTTACTTAAAATTTCTAAATAATAATTTTTTTCCAATTTAGTTTTAAATTCTAATTCATTATTATTTTTTAACTTCAATTTCTCTTCTTCTAATTTTGCAAGTACATCATTAATTGCTAAATCAAAAATGAGCTTTATTTTTTCGTCCTTTATTTTTGCAAAGGTGTCAAATTCTGGACTTTTTTCTTTCTTTTTGTTAGCTGAATTATTATTGTCATTATTATTATTATTATTTGGTGTTTCTACATCAGCACTTATAAATATTGGCAATACCGAAATAGGAGTTAATAAAGAAAGTGAACTAATAATTTTTTTGCCTTTAGTTTTCATTTCACTCCTTTTCTATTAATTTAAATTCATTAATTAATTCTTGTTTATATTTGTTTGTAATTAATTGACTTTTAACTATTAAATCATCTAATTTAGTTTTTAATTTGCTATTTCACTTAATATCTGTTAATTTTTCATTAATTTTCTTTATATTTTCATCATCAAATTTTGTTTTTTTACTTTCTTGATAAATATTTTTTAAATTTAATGAATTGATAAATACTTTATTATTTAAAATGATCATATTACAGTTTTCAAGAAAAATATAACTTATTTGTTTTGAAGTGGTATCTGTAATTTTTATTAAAATATTTTCAAAACTCACTAGCGAATCTTGCTCTAGAGAAACTCATTTAAATTCTTCTTTTAAATAAAATTCAATGTGACTTTTTCAAAAATTAAATTTAAAATTATTTATAAATCTAATTTCTATATGAAATAATTGTTTATTAATATTTTTCATATTACTTTTTCGCCTCATTTGTTAATGAAAAAGATTTATTGTTTCTAGTGAGCATAACGATTTCTTCAATTTCCTTTTCTCTTTTAATTCTTGTTATTTTTTTTGAAACACTTAAAATTTGCTCATCTAAATCTTTTAAAATTTTATTAGTTTTTACTAAACTGTTTTTAGCATTATAAAAACCAGATTCAATAATTAGTGATTGAACAATATTTTCAATATAAATATTAGTACTAGTTTCAAGATATTGAGAAATATTAGGATAAATGTTGAAATTATAATATTTATTAACATCTAAATTTTTTAATGAAAATTTTTGACTATCAAAATTATTCATCGGCAAGATTGTAAATGGCTCATTAAAACTTTTATTGGAATTAATTACAAACTTAATTTTAGAATATCTTTCTTCTTTATATAAAAATTTGATAATCGCTGATAATGTTTTAACTAAATTAACATCATTTAAATTGAGTTTTTTAACTATATTTAAATTATTTGATGTAAAAAAATCATTTGCTTTTTCACCTAAGGCAATAAAATCTATTTTATTTTTTTTACTATTTTCAAGCATTAATTTTTCATATCTACTATATGAATCGGTTGCGTATTTTTGTTCTTCTTTTAAATAAATTCATAATTCTTTATTTGAATTTATTTTAATTAATTTATGAAGTTTTTGCAATAAATTAATGTTTAATTTACTAAAATTTTGTTCAATAAATTCATTTTGAATGTGATATTTTTCATCAAGTTGTTTAATAATTTCCTTTACTGAAAGGGCATTATTAACAAAAAAGTTTAATTGTTGATTTAATTTCATAATTGAAATTAATAAAATGTTTTTTTCGCTATTAACTTTTAAATGAATTTTTTGTAAATTATTTTTTTTCTGGATTATTTTTTTTAAGTGCATAATTAATTGATTTGACTAATGTTGCTTTTGCTAAAAAGTAATTTAGGCAGTTTAAAATCTTGAAAATTATAAATAATTAATCCAGGAAAAAGTTCAATGTAACAATTTTTATTTAAAAGTTCTTGAATTTGAAAATTTAACTTTTCATAAAAAACTGTCTTTTTATTAAAATTAACTGATTGATTGTTAGAACTGATTTTATCAGTGGTTATAGGAACTAAAAATTTATGTCCATATTTTGGATCAACATTATATGAAATAACAAAATTTTGAAAAATAATTTCTTCTTTTTTCTTTAATGCTTGCTCAAATTCTTTTGCATATTCAAGAATTTCTTGTGATTTAAATCCTAAACTACTTTTTAATAAAACGGTTGCCATAAATTTATCATATTTAATAAAAAGATTGCTATTTCTTACATCTTCATATCTTTTGTACAAATCAAAAAAAGGAAACATTAAAGAATTTTCTTCTTTTTTCTTTTTAGATAAAAACCATTTAAATTTTTTCATTATTTTTTATTTTTCCTTTCTTAGAAATTTGTATTTTTTTGAAATCTATTTTTAATAAAATTATTGATAATTCTATAAAAATACTAATAATTGACAATATAGTAAGTGAAATGATTAAAATTAAAAATAAATCATATGTTGATAAATTTTCATTGATTGCTAATAAATGATAATTATCATTCGAAACTAAAATTAAAATTAATGATTCGATAAATAAAAAGCTTATTAATAAACTTAAAAAGATAAAAACAAAAAATATTTTATAAAAATCAATTTTTTTATTTTTCTTAAAATAAAAGAATATTGCAGTTATTGAAAATAATGAATTAAATAATAAAAGTAAATTTTGTTCTTTTTGATAATATAAATATTTACTGAAAACAAATAACGAACTTCACATTATTAATAAAACTATTAAAAAATATAAATTTTTCATTAATTGATTTTTAATTTTAATTTTTTCAATATAAAAACTTATTATATAAATTGCGGTTATTAATAAACTTAAAATAATTTGACTAATAATAATGCTTATTGTAAAACTATCAACATTGTCAATTGTTTTATAAAAACCTCTTTCACTAGAAATAATAATTATAAATCAAAGTAAAATTGTAGTTAATATAAAAGTTAAAACAACTAATAAATTTTTAAAATATTTAAGAGCATTTTCCTTTTTAAATAAAAAGAGAATACGAGAATTGTTTGCAAAAATAAATAAAACTGAAACGATTAAAACTGAAAAAATAATTACTAAAATATTTTTATAATTTTTAACAGGAAATAACTGCTGTAAATAATTATAAAATTCTCCTTGATTTAAAATTGTGCTAATTTGACCTTCTTTTTCAATTAAATTTCAAAAAATTAAAGCAAAAAATAGAAATAAAATAGCTTGACTGCTAGTTGAAAACGCTAAAGAAATTCAGTGATTTTCTTTTAATTTATTTTTATTTTTTTTACTAAAATAAAAGTAGAAACTATAACTTATATTAATTAAAATTATTATTAATAAAATAAAAGTTAAGCCAAAATATTTATAAACTAAATTAGGATCATTTATTGCATTATTAAATTCTTTATATGGATTAAATGCAAAAAACAAAATAAAAGAAGTTATTGTCAATAAATAATAAAGAAAATACCAAGGTAAGTAAATTTTAACAATTTCCCTTTTAAAATTTAGTTCAAAATAATTTTTAATCAACGAATAAAAGAACGTGAAAAATAAAATTACCGTTTTTGTCATTAATAAAAAATTAAATTGCCTTGTAATTGGTAAATTAAAATTAAAAAGTAATTGTGCCCCTTGATCGTGGCCTAACAAGGTAAAATTTTTAAATAAAAGGATAAAAAATAGTCCAATAGTTAATGAAAATAAAAGATTATATTTTAGTAGCAAAAACATTTTATTAGTTATTTTAATGTTTTTTCAACTAAAAAATCTAGCTAGCTGATGGTGTTGAATTGCCATTTTGTTCCTTTTGAGTTTCATTAGTAAATTTAAATTCTTCCGGAATTTCATTTACACCATTTGGAAATAAATTAGTTTTAAAACTGCTATTTGATTGATATTGAGACAATAATGCTTGACGATAGGAAGTTTTTTGATCTTTACCACCGCCGTAAATTAAATCATATTGTGGTAAATTATATGTTCCTAATGCCCCTTTATAATCATAACCTTCTGATCTAAATGCTACAGCTAATCCAGTTCTTGCAGTTGAATTAGCAGCATGATAAACTGCCACTAGCTCATTATTTTGATTTCTAACAGACGAACCCGATGCTCCTCCTCCTGGCGCATAATGTTTAGGTAAATAAGCAAGTCCAGAAGCAATAAATTTCGTTCCATCAGGAGCGGTGTGAAGATCTTTACCTAATCTATGAACAGCATAAAATTCATCAGTTACCCCCGGCTTATCGGTGTAAGTACGATATCCAATTTGATAAGATAGATAGTTACCTTGATTAATTTCTTTTTCACTGAAATTAATAAAGTTGTTTGTTACTGGATCGACTTTAATTGCATCATAAAATTTACGATCAGCATTTGTTCATAAACTAAATTCCATTCCGTATTTTCCAGCTTCAATTTGATCGGCATCAGCATACATATCTAGAAGGTAATCACTTTTTGAAGCTGGATAACCAACGATGTATAAATCATCTCCATTATAAGTTTCATTTTTATTTAATGGACGATCAATTTGACTGTAATTTTTTAAATATGAAGTTTTTAAAAATTTAATATGTTTATCTGTTTCGGTTGCATAATCATTTGTAATTAACTTAACTAAATCTTCTCTATTTTCAGTTTTAAATTTATCAGCTCATTCATAATGTTTACTTGATTTAGCTACATCGGCGCTAATAGATTCTTTTGCTGGTTTGCTAAAATCAATTTCAATTACTGCAAAATCTACAAATTCTTCATTGTCTTTAAATTTTTCTTTTTGCTCAGTTGCTAAAAAGTCGCTTGGTTTAGAATTTAAATAATCTTTTCCTGAATAAATTGTTTTGATCATTGGATCTCCTAGATTATTTTGGAATGTGAATCTAGTGAAATTTTCATCAAAACCAACTACTTTAAATTTAGTTCTAATTCCAGCATCTTTATTTAATCTAGCGATTGAAAAACTTCTTGTTTTATTAGTAATAGCTTCTGCAACATGGACATTGGTTCCAAAATATCATTTAGTTGGATATTTTCCATTTTCAGGTTTTTCAAAGTCCATAATTCACATTGTTCCTGAAGTTGAAGTTGATGTTTTTTCCTCTTCAGATAATGTGTTAGTAAAAAGAACTTGGAATGTTTGCAATGCTGCATCTTTTCATTTTTGATTTACTAAATATCTTGGAACTCCTTTAATTTGTCATTGATCTCTTCCTACTGCATCAACTCAAGATGGGCCTTTTACAACTTCTGGACGATCATTTAATAAAAGACCTTCAACTTTACCTTCTTTATATGTTGGTAAAGTAAATCCCTTTAATTTAGCATCATCATATGAATCGATTTTTGCTTCTTTAGCTAGTTCATCATATTTTTTCTTTTCTTCTTCGCTTATTTTTAATTCTGTTCTTATATCGTTAATATCAAATGGCTTATCGAAAGTAAATTGTCTTTTTAGTGTTTCAACATAATCTTTATTATCGCTTTCAAATCTTTGTAATTGATTTGCTTTTATATATTTTTCTAAAGTATTCTCTTGAAGTTCTTGAACATTTTCAATCGGAATGCTTCCTGAACTATCGGTATTAAACGGATTATGATTAAAACCTTCAACAAGATAATTTTTAGTTATTTTAACTTGTGGATTATCTTTTAATCAAAATTCTAACGTAAATGTTCCTTTACCATGAAGATTAGAAACATTTAAATTATTTTCTTTTTCTCTTTCTGGGATTAAAGCGATTATTTTACTATCGATTTTATCAGAATTTTCTCCCTCTAATTGATATTCCATTTTTGATGTTGCTAAATTTAATTCAGTAAAATAAGTTTCACTTTTAGGAACTGGTATTCCAAATGAATTACTAAATTTTCAAGAATCATCTTTAATAGTAATTTTTTCTATTATTTCACTTAATTTTTTAGTATCAGATTTTTCTTTATCTTCAAAAATTTCAGAAGCTTTTTCATTGCTTTTACTTTCATTACAAGAAAGCAAAAGTGGAATGGGAAGTAAAATTGTACTATTTAATAGCAAAAATTTCTTTGTTTTTTTCATTTTTTCCTTTCCTATAGAAAATCTATAGCACTATCTGATGTATCATATTGAACATTTTTACCAAGACTTTTTAGTTGATTATAAAGGGCGCTATCTCCTTTATTAACTAGAAAAACAGTATTTGATCCAAAATTCCCATCATTAAAATTTAATAAAATATCTAAATTCCTAATTCCTTCACTATTAATTGTTTTGGTTTGCTTAGTTGAAACAATTTTAATTTTTTTAGTTTCAGAACCATTACTAAATATTATTTTACTTCTTGGCATCTGTGGCATAGTAGTATCTAAGACAGTAAATTGAGCATTATTTAATTCATCTGTATCTAATTCATATGTTCCACCTGAATTAAATAACACAATTCTTTTTAATTTTCTTGAACCATTTTGAGGTTTTTCAATGTCATTAAATTGTAATCCTCTTAATGTTTTTAACGAAGGAACTCTACTTAAATCAATTCCAATTGGATAACTATTTCCCTTTTCTTCATAATCTGGATTAACACCACCACCAAATGAACCTTGGAAAATTCCTTCATTATTTCTAACTCAATATGCCATTCTTAAACCGGCATTTATTCTATCAAGATTTTTGTTAGCGCCAACATCCGATTCTTCAAATGCAAGTGAATCGAAAACAATTCTTCCAGGAACTGGTTTTCCATAATTTACACCCGATGTATAATCAACTGTATTAACTCAAGCAACATTTTTTAAAGCTCAAGGGTTAATACTTCATTGATCAGATAATTGATCTCCTGTAGATAAAAGTGAAAGTTCGTCAATTTTTTTATTTTCAAGAGCAATTAATGCTGAAGTATTTTTACTTTCAAAAAATAGTTCTAGTTGTGGTAAATGCTCAGGCAGTTCTTTAAAAATTTCATAAAATCTTTGATTTGCATCTTTTGAACCGATATTTCTAAATCTATATGTAGTAATTTCTAAATTATTTTCTTTAGCTTGTTTTATAAATTTCAATGTTTTTGCATATCCAGAAGCATTTGCCATATCAATTTCAACAACTATTCCTTGATTTCTTTTTCCTTCAATTGGTTCATTTCTAGTTAATTCGCTAATTGTAAATCCGTCAGCTTTTGAAATGTTATAATTCTGAAATCTTTGATCAGAAGTAATGTCCTTAGCGGTTCAACCATCATAAACACCCTTTCCGATATTAGCTGGATATCTTCCTCTGTAACCAGAATTACCAAAAACCCTTTTTTCTGAATTATCTTTAATTAAACGTGCTTGAACTGTGTTTAACAATGGCGAATATGATCAAGAACCTAAATTTCCATTTTCGTCAACATAAATATTTTGATTATCAGGTTCAATAACTTTTCCTTCAGCTAAAAACTCTAATACTTCAGGTCTTAAAGTTGTAAATTTACTTTGATCAATATAAGCAATTATTTTAGCTCATCTTACTTCATCTTCCTTAATTGGTTTTAATTCACTATAATAAATTTTTTTACCCTCATCAGTTAAAAATTCATAAACCTTATCACCATTTTGTAATAGTCTTTTATATTTTTGCAATAAATATGGTCAATAAAATTGTTGAACTTTTAAAAAGTCTTTTAGATCCTCAGGTTTCATTTTCTTATACTCATTTAAAGTATTTTGTCAAGCTCCTGCTGTTAAAATAGAAAGTCCTTTTACTGAATTGGCAGTATTTTGTTTAATAACTTCTTCTGTAACTTCAATTGAAACAACTTCAGAAATAACTTGAGCACGATACTCTTCTCTATTAGTAATTCCTTTGTCAATGTCATTTTGACTTTGAACTCTTTCTTTCGGTCTTTTTACAATTGCCTTAACAGTTAAATTACCAAATTTTAAATACTCAATGTTTCCATCACCTAAATTAGGCGAAGGATTTGGTTTAGGTTCAGGAGTGGGCTCGGGTGTTGGAGCAGTTTCTAAAACAGGAGGTGGAGGAGTTAGTTCTTCTGGTTGAACTTCTTCGAATTTAGGACTTGGAGCGGTTTCTTTAACTAGTGTTTCTTTCTTTTCCTCTGGTTTTTGCACTTCCTCTTTTTCTACCGGCTTTTCAACATTAATTTGTTTATTATCTTCAACTTTTTCTTCCTTTTTAATTTCCTGCTGATTATTATCACGGCTAGAGATAAAACCATCACTAAAATCTAAATTATTTTTAGCATTTAACTTAATTGTATTATCTTTAAGTAATTTCGATTTATCAACACTATTTTCGCTACTTGTAGTAGCAAAATAAAGTAATGATGAAACAGATGCTGGCACAACAGCAGCAATAGCAATTGTTCCAATCATCTTTCTATTTTTAGATTTTTTTAAAAAATGCTTCATATTAATCTCCCTCGGTAGTTATTAATAGATATTAAAGATTATACTTTTTTTTTTTTTTTTTTATAGCAAGAAAAAACGAAATATATTTATTTTTTTAAAAAAAATAATAAAAAAAACATACATTTTAGCCAAATGTATGTCATTTAGTAGTTTTAAAATACATTTTAAAATGTATATTTTTCAATTTTATCGTTTTCAACAACAACAAAATTATCACCCTCAACAGCCCCATATGGTATTAATGCTTCTTTTGCTTTAAGAGGATCTTGCTTAATTTCTTCAAATAATGAAAGTGAATTTAATGAAGTAAATACTGATGATGTTACCCCGAATCCGCCAATCATTTTTTCGTTTTCTAAAATACCAATAATTGCTGTATTTGGTCTAAATTTAGCAACCATTTTTAATAACTCACCTGTTCTTGATAAAACAATAGCATATTTAATATTTTCATCCATTGTCAAATGTGCTAATTTATGAGCGATTAATGCTCTTTTACCAACTGATGTATTAGTAATTGTTGCTAGTTGAACTTTGTAAAATAGTTTATTATAAAATTCTGATTCCGCTCTTTTGCTGATTGTTGCCATAACTTGAACTGATTCAAGTGGGAAATTTCCTTGTGCAGATTCACCAGATAACATTGTTGCATCAGCACCAAGTTCAACCGCTCAATAAACATCAGTAACTTCTGCTCTTGTTGGTTGTGGAGAATTTTCCATTGAATCAAGCATTTGTGTTGCTACAATTACTGGTTTTCCAGCTAATCTACATTTTCTAATAATATTTTTTTCATGATATGGCACATCTTGATAAGGAATTTCTAATCCTAAATCCCCTCTAGCAATCATAATACCATCAGATGCTTCTATAATTTCATCAATTCTTTCAATTCCTACATGGGATTCAATTTTAGAAATAATTTGAATGTGTGAACCACCATTTTCATTTAATAATTGTCTTAATTCATGAACATTAGCTGCAGAATTTACAAATGAAGCCGCTATGTAATTAACACCTTTTTCAATTCCGAATTTAACATCATTAATATCTTTTTCAGCTAAAAATGGTAATGAAAATTCAACACCTGGTAAATTAATTCTTTTATTTGATTTTAGTTTATGAGAGTTAGTTACTCTAACTACAACCTTCCCTTCTTCCACTGATTCAACAACTGATTGTAATTTTCCATCATCAAATAGAACTCTATCACCAACTTGTAAATCTCTATCCATTTCATATGAAACAGAAAATTCGGTTTTTGTTCCGTAAAAATTAGCAAAAGCTTCTGCGCTTGTTCAAATTGTAACTTCTGAATTTGCTTCAATAACTTGTGCACCATCAGTCATTTTTCCTACTCTAATTTCTGGACCTTTAGTATCAAGTAAAATAGAAACTGGAATTCCTAGTTCTTTAGAAACTCTTTTAGCATTTTCGAATTTAGCATTTTGCTCTTCAAAATCACCATGAGAAAAATTAGCTCTAATAGTTGTTACACCATTTTCAACTAATTTTTTTAATAATTCATAGTCCTGAGTTGAAGGACCAATTGTTGCTATAATTTTTGATCTTTTATCTGTTATATTCACCGTTTTCTCCTTATTAGACTTAATTTTTATATAAGGTTTATATACTTATAAATTTTACTATTTTTTTAATTTTTTCATTGAAAAAAAAGAAATATTTAAAAAAATAAAATAAAGCCATTTTTTGGTTTTATTTTTAACTTTTTGTTGTAATTATGTATTTTGTTTTAATTTCTGAATTCAAGCTTTCACCTACTGGTGCAATGAATTTATAATTAATTTCATAAATTTCTTCTTTTAAAGTATTTTCATCAGGCTCTAAACCATAAATTGTTTGAGTTTTTTGCTGAGATTTATATATATTTTTAGCTAATTTTGAGTAATTAGAAGTTGTTTCAGTTAAAATGTTTTCTAATAGCGGATCATCTTTTAAAATTTCACCGTTTTTATTTAATAAAACATTATATCCTTCTTCTTCATCTGAATTAGTTTCTTTAACAACTGTTAGTGCATCATTAAAATAAAATTTTTCAAAATATTCATATGAAGATTTAAATGAAGGAGTGTAATTAACAAAATCAAAGTTAGCTAAATTTGGTAAACTTTCAAAATTTAAAATATATGCTCTACCTTTTTCTTCAACTAATCGATCATCTTTTTGCACATAATTATATTTAACATTTTCTGCCGATTCAAAAATTAATTGATTAAGAGTGTAATCTTCACCTTTGTAGATATTTTCATATAAATCATCTAATAATTGATTTGCCAACTCATCATCAATGTTTTTAGTAATAATTCATCCGTCTAATAAAGTTAAATTATTTTTTGGTCTAATGATTTTAATACTTGTACCATCTTCGATATAATCAAAATTATCATTTCCATTTAATGCATCTAAAGCATCTCCATTATAAATAAATCCAACTTCTTGTTTTACTCCAATATCAATTAAAGCTGTTAAAAGTTCTAATCCTGAACTTTTAACAGAATTGACTGCAGTATCCGATAATGGTTTTCCTGATGTTTGTTCCACTAATTCTAAAAATTTTTGAATTTGTTCTTGATAATTTTGTTTATCAACTATTCCTGTATATCCATTATTAGTAAAATTAGGATTATTAACTAATTCACTTCCTGCTAGTAAATTGTCTCTCATCGCTTCGGTTCATTCAAAATATTTATAACCATTTTCTCTTAAGGTTTTACCAATAGAAACTAAATCTTGTTTTGTAAATTTAATTCCTTTTTCACGAATTGTTTCTTTTTTTTCTTCACTTCAAGAAGCAATTGAATCTTTTAATGGTTTATTACCATCACCATAATTTGCATCACCAACAGTGTATGCAATAACTTTATCTTGTATATAATAAGGAATTGTAAATTCTCAAAGTTGATCTTGAATTCCATCATTATCAATATCAATAATTCCTTTATTTTTATCACCTAAAATATACATAAATTGATTGTAATTATCTAAATGATCTAATGTTTCTTTTCTTAATAATTTAGCAATTGCTGCTCTTCGTTTTTCTAAATTTTCTTGAGCACTTAAATTTTCATCATTACTAAATTCTTTTGATAAACTTTCATTAGCTTTAAATAAACGAGCAAAATCTACTTTTCTAATTAATTCTTTTTGAGCCATTCTAACAATTTGAAAATCTGAGCCAACTCCACCCACTACACGACTATCTTCAATTGCTTTAGAAAATTCGGATACATCTCCAAATTCTTTGTAGTCAAAATGTTTTTCAATTCCTGATTTTGAGGACTCTGAAATATAGTTTTGATAGTTCATTATTACAGGTTTAAATTTGTTATTTAATTTAATGTGACTAACAACCGCAACAGTTGGAACGATAATAGCTGCCGAACCTGCTAAAGTTCATAATGCTTTTTTAGACATTGCCATTTTTCACTCCTTTTTTGCTTCTATATGTTTTATAAGAAATATAAGCTATATTTCCAACAATAGTTACAACTAACATAATTGCTCCAAGTGCTAGTGCTCAAGTTTTAAATGTTCCTTGATACAATTCAACTCCAATTGTAGAAGTGTTGGAAGTAATTCTTGTTATGATAAAATCATCAAAAGATAAAAAAGTTACAATAACAAAGACAAAAACAATTGCCGGTATCATGTATGTTAAATAAATTTTAAATCATGTTTTTATTTTTCCATATCCTAGATCTTGCGAAGCTTCAAATAAATTTTTAGAAAATTTTTCGCTTCTTGGAAACATTAACATAATTCCATAAGGCAATGTCATTGTAACATGAGAAACAATTGCTCGAATCATTCCTTCATCAGTTGCTCTTAAAACTCCAAAAAGAGTTGTTAGTAAAATTGCTAATGAAATTGCAGTAATAATATCAGGATTAATTAATGGAATATTAGAAGTAGAATTAACATAACTTTTTACTGACTTATTTTTTTGTTTTCATAAAGCGAAAACGGTAATTAATGAAATAATAATTACAATTATCGAAGTTGAAATGGCAATAATGAATGAATTAGCTAGTGCTAGTAATTTTCCTTGAGTTTTTAAATCTTCATAACCTTTTCAACTAAAAGTATTTCAAGTAGTAGAAATTAAATCTTTATCTGATGGTTTGTTGAAAGAATAAACTAGTCCAAAAAATATTGGAATGTAAAAAATAATTAAAATGATTCAAATATAGCTTTTTCTAATTATTTCATTTTTCTTAAAAAATTCTATTATCTTAGACATTTTTAACTCCTTTCAATTTTAAAATTAAAATAGGAAAGAAATAAACTATAGCATAAATACCCAACATAACTAAAATAGTAATTAAAACAAGTGAAGACGATCTTGCTAAATCAAATGGATTTGATGGATTAGCATTTAAATTAATTAAATTACCAATAAGTTGATTTTGACCTCCGTTTGGTAGCAATTTATCAGAAATAATAATTGAAGTTGCCGCCATTAAAAAGACAAGAGCAATTCCTGAAAAAATCGCTTTTAATCCATATGGTAAAACCACTTTAAATAATGTTTGTAATCTGTTATAACCCAAATCTGCTGATGCTTCTAAAATATTTTTAGGCATATCTTTAAATACAGTATATAAAGGGATAATCATAAATGGTAAATTTAAAAATACCAATCCCACTAACATAAATCAATAACTATTTAAACTTGCTTCATCAAACATTGTTACAAAAAGCGCTCTTAAAGAAAATGTTTTAGCTATTGTAAAAATAATTAATGGAGAAACTATTAAAGAAATTGAATAAATTTTAAATGCTCTGGATTTGGAAGTTGAAACATAAAATGCATAAGGCAAGGCTATAATTAAACAAATTAATGCCGTTACTAAACCAATTGAAACCGATCTTCACATTATAATTCAAGTTCCAGGTTGTTTAATTAATAAATAATTATCAAAAATCTCTTCTTCATCAGTTTTTAATGGAGAAACTGCTTTAACCAAAAGTAAAACCATTGGCAGTAAAATAAAAATAATGGAAAAAATAATATAAACTAATGAAAGCGATAATCTTGGATTTAAATTAACTTTCGCCTTAGAAATAAGTTTATTTATCATCGCCTGTAAATCCTTTACGATCCTTTTTCATTAAATGTAAAGACGATTTAGTTCAATGAATATAAACTTCTTCACCTAATTCAAAATTTTCAGTTGTTTCTGCTAATATTATTTTTTCTCCCACTTTAACATCGATAAAGTAATATGATCCTTTATAAACGCTTTTAATAACTTTTCCATGATAGTGGCTTTTTGCATTTCTAGATAAAATAATGTCTTCAGGTCTTACTAGACCATCTAATTTTTCATTTTCTTCAAATTCAGTATGAATTGTTTCAATCATATGATTTAAAATTTTAACTCTACCAGGTTGAACAAATTCAGCATCGAAAAAGTTTGCATCACCGATAAAATTAGCAACTCATTTATTTACTGGATAGTCATAAATGAATTTTGGAGAATCATATTGTTCAACTTCACCGTCTCTAATAACCGCAATTTTATCAGAAAGTTCAAGTGCCTCATCTTGATCATGAGTAACAAAAACGAATGTAATTCCTAATTTTTTTTGTACCGATCTTAATAATTGTTGCATTCTTTGACGAATTTTAGCATCAAGTGCAGAAAGTGGTTCATCTAATAATAAAATTTCAGGTTCAATAACTAATGAACGTGCTAGTGCTACTCTTTGTTTCATCCCACCAGAAAGTTCGTTAATGTTTTTGTTCTCATTGCCTTCTAAACCAACGATTTTAATAATATTTTGAACTTCTTCTTCCATTTCTTTTTTAGTAATTTTTCTAGTTAAATGAATTTTTTCAAAATGTTCAATTTTAGAATTTACATAATTTTCTCAATATGAGTATTTAAAATCAGAATCATCCAATCATTTTTGAATTTTAGCTCTTTTAATTTTGGATAATTGTTGTTCGTTTAATTTTTCAGTATATTCCTCTTGTTGTTTATCTAACAATTCCATTTTTTCTTTAGCTTTTTGAGTCCATTTTTCAACATTTAATTCAAGTTTTTTTAAAACTGTTTCTTTAATATCGTTTTTAGGATAACGTTTTAATCTTAATCCATATTTAATATTTCCTGAAACTGTTAAATGCGAAAATAAAGCATAATCTTGAAAAATGGTTGATACATCCCTTTTATTAGCAGGAAGATCTTTAATATCAAGTCCGTTGAATTTGATTTCACCTCTAGTTGTTCATTCAAATCCACCAATTAATCTTAAAATTGTAGTTTTTCCAGATCCTGATGGTCCTAAAAGTGTTACAAAATCACCTTTTTTAATTTTTAAATTAACATTATTTAAAACCTTTTTTGTCCCAAACTCTTTATCTACATCAACTAATTCAATAAGAGTTTTCTGTTTTTCTATTTTCATTTTAATAATAAAACCCTTCTATATTTTTTAAGTTGTAAATACCTCATTATTTAAAGGAAAAAAATCCTTCTCTAATGAAGAAAAACGGGGAAATTATCAAATAAATGTTGAGAAGTTTCAGTTGGAATAAAACTTAAATCTGCATAAACTAAACTAATTAGTTTATACAATTTTATTCTAAAACTTCCTGTTCTTAAAAATTTCATAGAGTAATTTTACCAAAATTACAAAAAATATTAATAAAATTTTTGATTTTTTATTTATGAAATAAATAGCTAAATAATTTGAATAAATAAAATAGCAAAAATTAACTAATTTTATAAAAATTTAAATTTTATTTATTAAAAAAACCAACATAAATGCTTATTATGTTGGTTATAATAAATATTTTATTCTACTTCGCCAAAATAGAGGTGAGGATATTTTCATCCAAATTTTAAAAGATCGCTTGATTTCATTGAAAGTACATCTTCTCAAGTTGGCATATTTAATTTATAATTACTTTTTTCAATTGTTATTAATGACTTTTTAACAAGGTCATAATGATTTCATGAATTAGTATTTTCATTATAAGTTTGAGCCATAATTGTTTTTTTATCAGGTAGAGAAATTGAATAAGTATTTCTTACACTTTCAACTCATTTAATAAAATCGATTTTATTTTTTCATCAATCCATTAAAGAATCATCGAAAGTTAATATTTCTCTTCTTGAAGGTAAATTAATATCTTGATAGCTGTTTTCTACTATATTAATTAATTCAATTTTTTCTTTTAATTTAACAAAATCGCTTACATACTTGAACTCTTCTATTTCTGAAATATTAGGTAAATAACTTTTATCACCAGTTTGATCCATAACATCAAGTAATTGAGCTTTTTCTTTTCAACCGCCCACTCCTCCTGAAGATATAATAGATTTTCTTTTTGGTCAGTTAGTTTTATTATCTACTGTTTGCATAAATTCTAATAATTCGATTTTTTGTTTTCACAATTTGAATTTTTCATCTTTAAAAGTCATTATTTCTTTATAAGTTGGTAAATCTGCTTTATCTTGGATTTTATCTAAAGTAAGTAGTATATTTAGTCTTGAAACTCAATTAATAATAATTTTTTCAACTTCTTTATATTTCATATTTTTAAATTTATAAGCAGAAGGGTGCATTATATCTTGATAATTGATAATTATAGAATTTAATACTTCATTATAAGCATCTCAATAATTTGCAATAAGATTTAGCTTTTTAACACTTTCTTCATCATTTGCTTCCATAATTTCTTTTATTGTAGGATAGTTTACTTGCTGTTTATATTTAGACTTTTCTATATTAATAATTGCTTTTAATTTATTTTCTAGTAAAAAAACTTCTTTAGATCCGTCTAGTAATAAAATTTGATTAATATTTGGTAAAAGTGATTTATCTTGGATTAGATTCATTAATTGCATTATTTCAACTCGACTTTCTTCTCAAGACATACTTTCTAAGTTTATAACATTATTTCATGCTAATTCATCGATTTGATTTGCTATACCAAAATCTATTAAATATAATTTTTCTTCTAGATAATTTAATTTCACATAATTTAAATTTAATATTTCTTGTCAAGTAGGTAATTTAGATTTATCTTTATAATTGCTAATAAATTTTAGAAATTCAATTTTTTCTTCCATTGAATACAATTGTTCAAAATTTAAGTCATAAATTTCTTGTAAACTTGGTAAATAACTTTTATCACTTTGACTTATTACAAATTCTAAAAGAAGTTTCATATTATCTAATGATACAGGAGTTAATTTTAATACCTTATCTCAATCAATAAAATCTATTTCAGATTTTGAATTAGCAAATCTTAAAAATTTAATTTTACTATCTACATTTTTCAGTTTACTAAAGTTTAGAGTTAATACTTGCTGTCAGGTTAATAATTTAGATTTGTCATTTTCTTTAATGATAAAGTCTAACATAGCAATTTTTAAATCAATTGGATGTAATTGATTTGGATTTAAATTAGATATTTGCTCTAAAGTTGGAAGTGAATTTTTATCACTTTGATTTAAAACAAATTCAAAAAGAAGTTTCATATCATTTAAAGAACTAGAATCGAAATTTATTACATTATCTCAATTAACAGAAGTGATTTCTGTTTTTGAGTTAAGAAATTGCATAAATTCAATTTTGTCATTAGTGTTTTTTAATTCTTGTGAAGTTAAATTTAACACTTGTTCTAATGATGGTAATTTCGTTCTATCTTCTTGATTAATAACAAATTCTAAAAGAGTTTTCATTTTTTCTAATGTTATAGAATCGAAATTAAATATTTTATTTCAATCAACAGAAATGATTTCTGTTTTTGAGTTGGCAAATTGCATAAACTCTATTTTATTAGTTAAATTTTCTAATTGCCCTCAAGTAAAATTCATCACCTGTTCTCAAGTAGGTAGTTTAATTTTATTATCTTGTTCAACAATAAATTCTAATAAAGTAATTTTAGAATTTAGATTTTCTAATTGTTCTGTAGTTAAATTAAATACTTGTTCTAGTGAAGGTAAATAATCTTGATCTTTTTGTTTTAAAATAAACTCTAATAAACTGTTAGTTCTTAATAATTTATTAATTTCTAAATTTAAAATTTGTTCTAAATTAGGTAAATTAGTTTGATTTTCTTCATTTAAAATAAGCTCCAAAAAGTATTTTCTAGTTTTTAAATTATATAATTGTGAAAAATCAAAATCAAAGATTTTTCTTCAAGTAATGGATGGAGAATTATCTTCTTTTCTATTTAAAAATTTTAAAAAAAGAATTTTATCATCTAAATTTCATAGTTGACTATAAGTTAAGTTCATTATATCTAATCAAGTTGGTAATTTACTTTTATCTTCTTGAGTAATGATAAATTCTAATAAAGTAATTCTAGAATCTAAATCTTCAAATTGTTTTGGTGTTAAATTAATTATTTCAGATCAATTTGGCAATTCTATTTTATAGTTCTGGTTAATAACAAATTCTAATAAAGTTATTTTAGAATTTAAATAACTTAATTGATCCAAACTTAAACTCATTATATCCGATCAAGTAGGTAATTTAGTTTTATCATTTTGTTTGTTGATAAATTTTAATAAAGCAATTTTATAATTTAGATTTAATAATTGATCGGAATTTAAATTCATTATATCAGATCAAGTTGGTAATTTACTTTTTTCTTCTTGAGTAATAACAAAATTTAAAACTCGAATTTTTAATTGAATTTCTGATAATTGCTCTGTAGTTAAACTAAATACTTGTTCAAAAGTTGGTAAATTGCTTTTATCTGTTTGATTAATGATAAATTCTAAAAGAAGTTTCATATTATCTAATGAACTAGAATCTAAATTAAAGATTTTATTTCATTCAACAGAAATGATTTCTGTTTTTGAGTTAATAAATTGCATGAATTTGATTTTATTATTTAAATTATTTAATTGATCAGAAGTTAAATTCATGACATTAACTCAAGTAGGTAATTTAGTTTTATCATTTTGTTTATTAATAAATTCTAGTAAAGTAGTTTTAGAATTTAGATTTTCTAACTGATTTGAAGTTAAATTAAATACTTGTTTTAATGAAGGTAAATTGCTTTTATCGTTTTGTCTGGAAATGAATTTTAATAAATAGTCAATTTTTAGTAGTTTATCAGAATTTAAATTTAATATTTGTTCTAAATTTGGTAAATTGCTTTGATTTTTTTGATTTAAAATAAGATTTAACAATTGTTTTCTTGTTTCTAAATTATCTAGTTGAGAAAAATTAAAATCAAAGATTTTTCCTCAATTCATAGATTGTGATTGATCTTCTTTTCTGTTGAAAAATTTTAGAAAAAGCATTTTAACATCTAAATTATTTAGTTGATCGGAAGTTAAATTCATTATATCAGATCAAATTGGTAATTTACTTTTTTCTTCTTGAGTAATAACGAAATTTAAAACTTGAATTTTTAATTGAATTTCTGATAATTGCTCTGTAGTTAAACTAAATACTTGTTCAAAAGTTGGTAAATTGCTTTTATCTGTTTGATTAATGATAAATTCTAAAAGAAGTTTCATATTATCTAATGAACTAGAATCTAAATTAAAGATTTTATTTCATTCAACAGAAATGATTTCTGTTTTTGAGTTAATAAATTGCATGAATTTGATTTTATTATTTAAATTATTTAATTGATCAGAAGTTAAATTCATGACATTAACTCAAGTAGGTAATTTAGTTTTATCATTTTGTTTGTTAATAAATTCTAGTAAAGTAGTTTTAGAATTTAGATTTTCTAACTGATTTGAAGTTAAATTAAATACTTGTTCTAATGAAGGTAAATTACTTTTGTCATTTTGTCTGGAAATGAATTTTAATAAATAGTCAATTTTTAGTAGTTTATCAGAATTTAAATTTAATATTTGTTCTAAATTTGGTAAATTGTTTTGATTTTTTTGATTTAAAATAAGATTTAACAATTGTTTTCTTGTTTCTAAATTATCTAGTTGAGAAAAATTAAAATCAAAGATTTTTCCTCAATTCATAGATTGTGATTGATCTTCTTTTCTGTTGAAAAATTTTAGAAAAAGCATTTTAACATCTAAATTATTTAGTTGATCAGAATTTAAATTCATTATATCAGGCCAAGTTGGTAATTTACTTTTATCTCCTTGAGTAATAACAAAATTTAAAATATAAGTTTTTAACTGTATTTCTGATAATTGCTCTGTAGTTAAACTAAATACTTGTTCAAAAGTTGGTAAATTGCTTTTATCTGTTTGATTAATGATAAATTCTAAAAGAAGTTTCATATTATCTAATGAACTAGAATCTAAATTAAAGATTTTATTTCATTCAACAGAAATGATTTCTGTTTTTGAGTTAATAAATTGCATGAATTTGATTTTATTATTTAAATTATTTAATTGATCAGAAGTTAAATTCATGACATTAACTCAAGTAGGTAATTTAGTTTTATCATTTTGTTTGTTAATAAATTCTAGTAAAGTAGTTTTAGAATTTAGATTTTCTAACTGATTTGAAGTTAAATTAAATACTTGTTCTAATGAAGGTAAATTGCTTTTATCGTTTTGTCTGGAAATGAATTTTAATAAATAGTCAATTTTTAGTAGTTTATCAGAATTTAAATTTAATATTTGTTCTAAATTTGGTAAATTGTTTTGATTATCTTGATTTAAAATGAGATTTAACAATTGTTTTCTTGTTTCTAAATTATCTAATTGAGAAAAATCAAAATTAAATACTTCTTTTCGAGTAATTGATTGTGATTGATCTTCTTTTCGATTTAAAAATTTTAGAAAAAGGATTTTATCATCTAAGTTATTTAGTTGAACTCAATTTAAATCCATTATATCTGATCAAGTTGGCAATTTAACTTTATCTTCTTGATTAATAATAAAATTTAAAACTTGGGTTTTTAATTGAATTTCTGATAATTGCTCTGTAGTTAAACTAAATACTTGTTCAAAAGTTGGTAAATTGCTTTTATCTGTTTGATTAATGATAAATTCTAAAAGAAGTTTCATATTATCTAATGAATTAGAATCTAAATTAAAGATTTTATTTCATTCAACAGAAATGATTTCTGTTTTTGAGTTAATAAATTGCATGAATTTGATTTTATTATTTAAATTATTTAATTGATCAGAAGTTAAATTCATGACATTAACTCAAGTAGGTAATTTAGTTTTATCATTTTGTTTATTAATAAATTCTAGTAAAGTAGTTTTAGAATTTAGATTTTCTAACTGATTTGAAGTTAAATTAAATACTTGTTCTAATGAAGGTAAATTGCTTTTATCGTTTTGTCTGGAAATGAATTTTAATAAATAGTCAATTTTTAGTAGTTTATCAGAATTTAAATTTAATATTTGTTCTAAATTTGGTAAATTGTTTTGATTATCTTGATTTAAAATGAGATTTAACAATTGTTTTCTTGTTTCTAAATTATCTAATTGAGAAAAATCAAAATTAAATACTTCTTTTCAAGTAATTGATTGTGATTGATCTTCTTTTCGATTTAAAAATTTTAGAAAAAGGATTTTATCATCTAAGTTATTTAGTTGATCAGAACTTAAACTCATTATTTCAGATCAAGTTGGTAATTTACTTTTTCTTCTTGAGTAATAACAAAATTTAAAACTCGAATTTTTAATTGAATTTCTGATAATTGCTCTGTAGTTAAACTAAATACTTGTTCAAAAGTTGGTAAATTGCTTTTATCTGTTTGATTAATGATAAATTCTAAAAGAAGTTTCATATTATCTAATGAATTAGAATCTAAATTAAAGATTTTATTTCATTCAACAGAAATGATTTCTGTTTTTGAGTTAATAAATTGCATGAATTTGATTTTATTATTTAAATTATTTAATTGATCAGAAGTTAAATTCATGACATTAACTCAAGTAGGTAATTTAGTTTTATCATTTTGTTTATTAATAAATTCTAGTAAAGTAGTTTTAGAATTTAGATTTTCTAACTGATTTGAAGTTAAATTAAATACTTGTTCTAATGAAGGTAAATTGCTTTTATCGTTTTGTCTGGAAATGAATTTTAATAAATAGTCAATTTTTAGTAGTTTATCAGAATTTAAATTTAATATTTGTTCTAAATTTGGTAAATTGTTTTGATTATCTTGATTTAAAATGAGATTTAACAATTGTTTTCTTGTTTCTAAATTATCTAATTGAGAAAAATCAAAATTAAATACTTCTTTTCAAGTAATTGATTGTGATTGATCTTCTTTTCGATTTAAAAATTTTAGAAAAAGGATTTTATCATCTAAGTTATTTAGTTGAACTCAATTTAAATCCATTATATCTGATCAAGTTGGCAATTTAACTTTATCTTCTTGATTAATAATAAAATTTAAAACTTGGGTTTTTAATCTTGCATTATTTAGATATGAAGAATCGAAATTTAATATTTGCTCAATTGTAGGAAGTGAACTTTTATCTTTTTGATCTATAACAAATTCTAAAATAGTTTCCATATCTTCTAAATAATTAGAATCTAATGCAAATACTTTGCTTCAATTAACAAAAGTTATTTGAGATTTTGAATTAACAAATTTCATAAACTGTATTTTGATATCTGGATCTATTAATTGATGAAATTGAAAGTTCATCACCTGTTCTCAAGTTGGCAGTTTACTTTTATCACTTTGATCTTTTATATAATCTAAAATTTTGATTTTATATTCTATTCTTGATAATTGATATGGATTTAAATTTAATATTTGTTCTAAATTTGGTAAATAATTATTATTACTATTATTATCAAAAACAAAATTTAAAAGTTTTGTCATATTTTTTAAAGATTCAGAATCTAGATCTATAATTTTTTCTCAAACAGTAGTTGTTGTATTTTTTATAGAATTAACAAATTTAATTAATTCTATTTTTTTCTTTAAATTTTCAGATTGATAATAAGTGAAATTAAAAATTTCTTCCGCTGTTGGTCAATCATTTTTATTATTTGATTCCTGTTTGTTAATAAATCTTATAAAATCAATTTTAACTTTAGTTATTTCAGTTTCATTCTTATCTATTTGATAAATTCGTTCAGTATTAATGTTATAAATTTTTTTCTCTTCCTGTAAATAGATTCAATCTAATATTTCAATTTTATCTAATCAATTTTGTACTTCTGATTCATCAAAATTAATCACTTCCTTAAAACTAGGCAATTTACTTTGATTTGTTTTATCTAAAATTCATTTTATTATTTTCGCTTTATTCTCTCATAATTCAACTTTTTGATAATTCATTTTATTAATTTTAGATCAAGTTGGTAAATCAGAAACAAAATCTATATCTAAAAGTGAGTTTATTAATTTTTCATAATCAGATCATCTGTAATAATCTTCTGATTTCATGTTAAAAACTTCTTCTCATGTTGGCAGAGAATTAAATGCTAAAGATTCATAAGCTGAGCCTTGCGAAATTAATCTTAAAATTGCCTTTTGAGTAGAAAAATAATGTGTTATTTTTAAATCCATAACGTCATTTCAACTAGGCATTTTAGGGCTACCCATTTTCTTATTAACAATAATATCTAGAAGTTCAATTTTTTTAGTTTCCCATTGTTCTAATTGGTGGGATTTTAAAGATAAAATTTGTTCAATAGTTGGTAAAAAATGACTTCACTTTTGTTTGGTTAGTCAATTAATAATTTCAAATATTTTTGCAAATTTATTTAATTGATCACTATCCATTTTATTAATTTCTTCTCAAGTAGGTAAATCTTTAATTCCATTTAAAGTAATTAATACATCAAAAATTTTATCTTTTTCGTCATAGTAATATTCAAGTTTAAGATTATGAATTAAATAAATTTCATCTTCACTTGCTAAAAATAGTTTAAATTTTAAACGATCTATTCACTCTTGTGATACATTTATTTCAAAATTTAAAATATCTTCTCTAATAGGTAAATTTGATTTATCTTCTGATTTAGATACTAATTTTAATAAAAATAGTCTATTGTATCATTTATCTATTCTTTCATCGTTCATTTGAAAAACTTCTGCTACCGTAGGAAAGTCCGTCTTATCAATATTATTAGAAATCAGCGCTAATAATTCAACTATTTTTTTAGTTTTTTCAAACTCTTTTCTATTCATTTTCAAAATGTTTTTAACATTTGGAAATTCATAAGTTTGCTTTTCAATAAAACTAATTAATGTAATTTTAGAATTTCAGTTTTTTAATTGTGAAAAATTCATTTCATTAATCTGTTGTTCGGTAGGAATTCATTCTTTATTTTCTTGCGAATTAATTCAACTTATTAATTCGCTTTTCATTTCCGAAAAACTTTTATCTTCAACTAAAACATTTGAACTTTCATATGGCTTAACAGGTTGTTTTTGCTTATCATCATCTGCTGCTTTTTCAACTTCATCTATTAATTTATTAAGCATTTTTTCATCATTATCTTCATTACAGGAAATTGTTGTTAAAACACCTGCAACTGATGCAGAAATTGCAAATGTTTTAAATATAATTTTCTTTTTTATTTTTTTACTTTTTATCTTCATATTTAAATTTTAATTAAAATATGTTCTTAGCCAAAAAAAAAAAAAAAAGTGCGGTTTTTCCAGTTTTTTTCGCTGGTTTTTTCAAAATATTTTTTTAGAAAAATAAATAAAATTTTTCTAGAGAAAAAAACAAAATCTATTATTACAATTTATAGATTATTAATTAAAATTTATAATGATTTTATAAACTTAAATTTCAAACAAAAAATATTCGGTTTTAGAAAAAAAGAATCTGAATTATTCCAGATTCTTTTTGCATTTATATTTGTTATTTATAAAGTTTTTCTTCTGATGCATTAACTACATCTTGAAATTCCGCTCCTGAATTAGCTAGTACATAAGCAGCAAAACAATTTTCAACAATTGCTCCTTTACTTACGTGGATTTTTTTATTATTTACCATTAAAGCGATTGACGAAGCTGCTAATGTTGCGCTTCCTAAATCACTGAAAATAAAGATTTCATTTATGTGATCGTTATTTTCAATGATTTTTAATATTTCCATTGGTTCAGTTCCAATTTCTTGTCCGGAATTAATACCTCCAATTGCCTCGATTTTAATAAAATTTTCATCAATATCCATCATTTTTATTAAATATTCTTTAATAGTTTTTGCTAATTGATAATAATGACTAATAATTATAAATAATTTTTGCATTATAGTAAAACTTTAATAATATTTTCTAAAATAATTTTACTGCTATATGATCCAGGGTCAATTGTTCCTAGTGATCTTTCTTTTAAATAAGAAGCACGTCCTTTAGTAGCTTGCATATCTTTAGTTTTTTCTACTAAAATAGCTATTTTTTCTAAAAGTTGCTCTTTTAATTTTAAAGAATTTTGCTCAGTTAAAGAAAATTGATTAACAAAATCTGCAAGTGGTTTTCACACATCAAACATTGTTTTTTCATTTTCATTTACTTTTCCAAGCATTTGTAATGTGCTAACAAAACTATTAATTAAAATTTTTAGTTCATTAAATGAAAATTCAGTTACATTTTTTAAATTAGTTGATGCATTTATAAATGACATTCCATATAATGGTCCTGATGCACCACCTACTTTTGCCATCAATGTTCTTCCTACTAACATTAAATATTCACTAATTGATAAATTATTGCTATTAATATTTAAAACTTCAGTAAAACCTCTGACAATATTAAAGCCGTGATCTCCATCACCAATTTGTTGATCTAGTTGTGAAATATAATCTTCATCTTTTTCTAAATCTTTTTTAATATTTTGAAAAATTGTTTCTAATTCGCTAATTGTTATTTTCAACTTTTAACCTCAGTTGGTTCCATTAATAATTCTTTTAATTCATCATCTAGTTTTAATAATGAAATGGAAATTCCTTGCATTTCTAATGAAGTCATAAAATTACCCACATTAGATGTATAAACATTAACATTTTTTTCTTTTAAGTAATTATGAGCATCATTTGCAACGATAAATAATTCCATTTCAGGTGTTCCACCTAAACCATTAATCATTAATGCAACTTCTGAATTTTGATAATTATAATCTTTTAAAATTAAATCTAGCATTTCTTGTACTATTAATTTACTTGATTTAATTGCTTCTCTTTTAATTCCTGGTTCACCATGAATACCTAAACCAAATTCAATTGTATTTTCATCTAATTCAAAAGATTTTTTTCCAGTTGTTGGAATATAAATAGAATTTAATGATATTCCAAAAGTTCGAACATTTTCAATGACTTTTTCAGCAACTCTTTTAACTTCAGAAAGTGAAGCGCCTTTTTGTGCCATTGCACCAGCGATTTTATGAACATAAATAGTTCCGGCAATTCCTCTTCTACCAATTGTTCAAGTAGAATTTTCTACCGCAACATCATCATCTACTAAAACAGTTTCAACTTGTTTATTGTTTGCACTTGCTAATTGTGCTGCAATTTCAAAATTTAATTTATCACCAGTATAATTTTTAATAATTAATAAAGTTCCAGCATTTGAATTTAAATGATTAATTGCTGCTTCAACTTGATCTGGAGTAGGTGATGTAAATACTTCTCCAGCAACAGCTGCACTCAACATTCCTTGACCAACAAACCCCATATGGGCAGGTTCATGTCCAGAACCACCACCTGAAATTAATGCGACTTTATTTTTATCATATTTTGTATCATAAATAACATTAAAATTATCAACTCTTTTTACACTTTTATTTGTTTTTAAAATTCCTTGAATCATTTCTTCAATGATATTATTTTTATCGTTAATTAATTTTTTCATTTTAACTTCTTGTATTTGTATTAAATTATATTAAAGCAAATCCGCCAATGATTGCCCCTGCAACTAATGGAGAAACAACTGGAATTCATGAATATCCTCAATTTGCTCCAACAAATTCTTCTTTTCTACTTTTTAGTACAGTTAATTCCATTAATCAGTAAATAATTCTAGGTCCTAAATCACGAGCCGGATTCAATGCATAACCTGTTGATGAACCTAATGACATACCTAATCCAACAATTAATAGTGTTACAGGAATTGGTCCTAACTGTGATAATGAAGTAACATTAGCTCCTTTAGAAGTGGCGAAAATTAAACCAATTAATGTTAGTGTAGCAACTAATTCATATGAAAAGTTAAATATAGTTGCTTTTTCTTTGTTAGCAAAAGCAGGACCTGTACAGTGATTTCCTCTAACTGTTGCTAAATCAGTTTCTTTAATGTGTTTTCAGTTAATGAAATTTAAAATAATTTGTCCAGCAAATGCTCCTAAAAATTGAAATGGAATAAATGCTAAATGATATGCATCTTTATTAGCTATTGCACTAAATACTGATACGGCAGGATTTAAATGACCAAATCCTCCTAATGATGCTGAAACAATTACTCCCATACAAACAGCAATTCCTCAACCGAAGGTAATTACAACTCATTTTCCAGGTTGATTACCAAACATTCTTTTTGCTGATGTTGCATAACCAACACCATTACCTAATAAAATTAAAACTAGTGTCCCTAAAAATTCGGACAATAATAATAAACTATCCATAATTTCTCCTATTCAATATCTTTAGTTCAATTTAAAGTTTTTTTAACAGCAGTGTTTCATCCTTTAATTAATTTATCAATTTCAGCTTGTGATAATTGTGGTTCAAATACTTTATTGCTACTATTAATTTTTTTAAGTTCTTCAACATCTTTTCAATATCCTACAGCTAATCCTGCTAAATATGAAGCACCTAGTGCAGTAGTTTCAATATTTGATGGTCTTTCAACTTTTAAATTAGAAATTGACGATTGAAATTGCATTAAATAATTTGAATTTGATGCACCACCATCTACTTTTAATAAAATAATTGGTTTTTCTAAATCTTTTTCCATCGCTTTAATTAAATCATTAGATTGATAAGCAATTGAATCTAATGTTGCTTTAATTAAATGTTCTCTTTTAGTACCTCTTTCAAGTCCAAAAATTGCTCCCCTAGAATATGAATCTCAATATGGTGCTCCTAATCCTGTAAATGAAGGAACCACATAAACTCTTTGATCATCTTTTACTAATGAAGCGAAAAAATCTGATTCAGCTGCATTATATAAAATTCTTATTGAATCTCTTAATCATTGTAATGCAGCTCCAGCAACAAAAACTGATCCTTCTAATGCATAAACAACTTTTTCTTTACCTAATTTTCAAGCAATTGTTGTTAATAGTTTATTTTTACTTTTTACTGCTGTTGTTCCTGTATTAACTAAAGTAAAACATCCAGTTCCATATGTATTTTTAACCATCCCAACTTCAGTACACAATTGTCCAAATAATGCTGATTGTTGATCACCTGCTACTCCTGTAATTGGAACTTTACCAACAGCTTTATTTGATCAATAATGAGGACTTACATATCCATAATGTTCAGAAGATGCTTTAACTTCTGGAAGTATTTCTCTTGGAATTTCTAATAAATCTAAAATTTCTTGATCTCAATCTAAAGTGTGAATATTATATAAAAGAGTTCTTGAAGCATTTGAAACATCGGTAGCATGAACTTTACCATCAGTTAATTTTCACATTAATCAAGTATCAATAGTTCCTGCTAGTAATTTATGTTCTTTTAATTTTTGCTGTGCTTCTGGAACATTTTTTAAAATTCATCTAATTTTTGTTCCACTAAAATATGGATTAATAATCAATCCTGTTTTATCAGCAATTTTTTCTGCTAAACCAGATTGAGATGTTAAAGTTTCACAATATTCAGAAGTTCTACGATCTTGTCAAACAATTGCATTATAAACTGGTAGTCCAGTTTCTTTATCTCATAAAACAACTGTTTCCCTTTGGTTTGTAATTCCTAAACCTACAATATCAGTTGATTTAATTTTAGCTTTATGTTTTGCGCTTTGCATTGTTGAAAGTTGAGTATTTCAAATTTCTAATGGATCGTGCTCAACTCAACCTGAATTAGGGAAATATTGTGTAAATTCTGTTTGACTGCTTGCAACAATATTTCCGCCGTGATCAACTACTAAAGAACGACAAGAAGTTGTTCCTGAATCAAGTGTAATAATGTATTTATCTTTCATTTCACTCCTTAAAATCTAACTTTGTATTTTGCATTGTAATTTGGATTTTTTTCTAATTTTAATCCAGCTTTTTCTACCAATTTTGCAATTTCAATCGCAATTGCTGGTGCTGATGCCAGTGCTGGTGATTGCATTCCTGCTGCATTAATGAATTTAACATTTTCTTTTGCTGATCTAATAACAAAATCATTTGTTTCTATATCAATTGGACGAGAACCTGCTAAAGTAATTTCAGTTTTTTCCAATCTAATTGATGGAATAATTTCTTTTCCAATTTCACCGATTAAATCAAATTTTTCTTTTGTCACTAATCTAGTATCTTCTTTAGCAACATTTTCTTGAGCGGTTGGGCCAACTAAAACACGACCGTCAAGCATTGGTGCAACAATTACACCTTTTCCATGAATAGTGGGAACTTTAAAACAAATAGAATTTACAATTCCAGCTTCTGATCTTGATAAAATTCGATACTCTCCACGTCTAGTTGTTTGTTTAAAATCACCATATCCAGCTTTTTCTGCTAAAACATCTGCATAATGACCTGCTGCATTAATTACTACATTTGCTTGAATTTTTTCATTTGATTTTAATGTAATTGTAAATTCATTTTTTTCGTATTTAATATCAGTTACTTCACTATTATTTTTTAGCTCTACACCATTTTGCTCACTTGCTCCTAAAAATGCATAAGTTGCTCGAACCGGTTCAATCGCTCATGAACTTGTACATAATAAAGCTCCAACAACATTAGGATTAACATTGGGCTCTCTTTTTAAAACTTCTTCCTTTGAAATAATTTTTAAAAACTCTTTTGGAACTTTATTAGTCAACCCTCTTTCATAAAGCATATGAACATGTTCCATTTCTTTTTCGTTAAATGCTAAAATCAACGAATCAACTTGTGCTTTAGGAAAATCTAAATCTTGAAAAATTTTTTCTCTTCAAAGTTGATTACCTAAAACATTTAATTTCGCTTCGATTTTACCAGGATCTGGATCAAATCCTCCGTGAATTGCCCCTGAATTTCCCTTTGAAGTTTCATCAGCATACACGGGATTTTTTTCTAATAAAAGTGTTTTTAATTTATATTGTGATAATTCATAGGCGATGGAAGCTCCGATAATTCCTCCACCAATAATTACTATATCGTATTTATGTTTCTGCATCTTCCTCCTAAATTTTATTTATAAGTAAATTCTACGAACAAAAAAAAAAAAAAAACAAGTAAAAAAAATGAAATTTGAATAAATTGCCATTAAAATGGTTCAATTTATTCTTTTTATTATGAATGATTTGAACTATTTTTCGTTAAAAGTAGTTCAAATTAGTTCATTTAGTAAATTTTATATAGTTCTCTTTATAAGTTTAAGTTTAATAAATTAACTAAAATATAAATAATTTTACATTTTTTATTTAAATAAATGATTTTGATGAAACAGTTTTCGTTTTTAACATTTTAAATAAAAAAATCCTATTTTATAATAGAATAGAAAAATTTATCATAAATTTTCGTTAGTCAATTTTCTTAAATTTCATAACCAATTGAAATTGATTTTAATGTAAAAATAATTAATATTTTCTGCATTTAATGATAATTTTTTTAGGAAAAATCGCCTGTTTTTCCCAAATTTTTCCATTTTTTAACAAAAGTGGCAAAAAATTGACATTATATGTGGAGGTTTGTATGAAAAATAATAAAACTTTAGTTTCATTAAAAGAAGCAACTAAAATTATTAAACAATATGAAAAACATCAATGTAAAATCGATTTTAAAGATGAAAAAAAGTGTAGAATTATAATGGAAGGAGAAAAATTGAAAGCACAAGATACTAACGAGAAAAAAATCACACTTAAATCTTTATATAATTTAGTTCTTAATATGCAAAATGTGCTTTTGGATGTTCAAAAACAAACTAATGAAAATTCTGCTGATATTAAAGAAATTAAGGTTGTTCAAGCAGAGCATAGTAAAATTTTGCAAGAACACAGCCAAGATATCAAGGAAATAAAAGTTATTCAAGCACAACACAGCCAAGATATTAAAGAAATCAAAGTTGTTTTAGCAGAACACAGTAGAATTTTGCAAGAACATAGCCAAGATATTAAAGAAATTAAAGCTGTTCAAGCAGAACACAGCCAGGATATCAAAGAAATTAAAGAAGACATTAAAATGTTAAAATCTTTCCACGAAGACGATATTAAAAAATATAAAGATAAAAAGTAATTTAAAATTGATACATTGATTTTTATAAAATAAATGCTTTTTTATAGCAAAATAAAAATAAATTGACTGATAGTTTTTCTTCAGTCAATTTTTCTTAAATTTCATAGCGAATTAAAATTGATTTTAATGTAAAAATAATTAATATTTTCTGCATTTAATGATAATTTTTTTAGGAAAAATCGCCTGTTTTTCCAAAATTTTTCCATTTTTTAACATAAATGGCAAAAAAATGACATTATATGTGGAGGTTTGTATGAAAAATAATAAAACTTTAGTTTCATTAAAAGAAGCAACAAAAATAATTAAGCAATATGAAAAACATCAATGTAAAATCGATTTTAAAGACGAAAAAAAGTGTAGAATTATAATGGAAGGAGAAAAATTAAAAATGCAAGAAACTAACGAGAAAAAAATCACACTTAAATCTTTATATAACTTAGTTCTTAATATGCAAAATGTACTTTTAGATGTGCAAAAACAAACTAACGAAAATTCTGCAGATATTAAAGAAATCAAGATTGTTCAAGCAGAGCATAGTAAAATTTTGCAAGAACACAACCAAGATATTAAAGAAATCAAAGTTGTTTTAGCAGAACATAGTCAAGACATTAAGGAGATTAAAATCGTTCAAGCAGAGCATAGTAAAATTTTGCAAGAACACAGTCAGGATATCAAAGAAATTAAAGAAGACATTAAAATGTTAAAATCTTTCCACAAAGATGATATTAAAAAATATAAAGATAAAAAGTAATTTAAAATTAATACATTGATTTTTATAAAATAAACGCTTATTTTATAGGGAAATAAAAAATGACTGGCATTTTTTATCAGTCATTTTTTTAAATGTTATGATAAATTCATACTAATTATTAAATTTTAAATACATAAAATATTACTAAAAATTTTAAAATAAGTTTTATTTTTTTAAAAAAAATAGCATTAATTAATATGCTAATAATTTTATACTATTCATTTTCCTTACTTTTTTGTTTAGGTTTATATACTTTTTTATTGCCAAAATATTTCAATTCCGGATCTTCTTTCATATAACGACATTCAGGAAATGAAGAACAACCAATAAATCTTTGTCCTGTTTTTTTATTATAACGATAAACAAGTGGTGCATTATTAAAAGGACAATCTTCATTTACTTGTTCTAATTCTAAAGCTGTTTTTGATAAATTTTCTGCTGATTCATTTACTGAATTTTGAAAATTCATTCAAAAATCTTCCATAATTTGTTTATAATTAGCTTTTCCATCTGCTATTAAATCTAATTTTTCCTCTGTGGAAGCAGTGTATTTTTCATTAATAATTTTAGGAGTTGCCTCAAGTAATTTATTTAAAACTATTTTTCCAAATTCAGTTGGTTTTAGAGCTTTATTAATAGTTTCAACATAAAATCTGTCTTTTATAATATTAACAGTGGATGCAAATGTTGAAGGTCTTCCTACTTTAATTTCATCTAATGCTTCAATTAAACTACCTTCATTATATCTACTTGGAGGTTGAGTTTCTTTTGCATATGAATTATATTTTTCTATAGAAATTAAATCACCTTTTTGGTAAACTGGTAACTCTTTTTCATTTTCATAACCAGTTAAAATATGATAACCATCAAAAACAATTGTCGATCCAGTTAATTTAAATTTATGATTGTTATTATTACATTCATATCTTAAAATTTTTCTGATTGGCACAGCCATAATTGCTTGTAAAGTGGTGTAATAAATAATAGAATAAATTTTTGATTCTATTGCTGATAAATTATATTTTGCTTCAGCCATTGCAGGAGTTAAATTACAATCAGTAGGTCTAATAGCTTCGTGAGCATCTTGATCACCAGCAATTCCTTTAATTGTTGTTGATAAATATTTTTCACCGTATTTTGATTTTATATATTTTTGTGCTTGTTTAATAAAAGTTTCACTTAATCTAGTTGAATCGGTTCTTGGATATGAAATTAGTCCTTGATCGCCAAAACCTTCATATAGTTTTTGTAAAACACTTTGGACACTAGAAGCTGCTAATCCAGATTTTTTAAATAAAACTGATTGTTTTAATGGCTCAATTTTTGGATCTGCTTTTGTTGTCGTTTTAACATCATCAACAACTAGATCGCCTTTTAATTCGCTCATTATTTTATCAATATCTTCTGGACTTACTCATTCAGAATTATTATGAAACTTTTTATCTTTATTAAAATAATTAAATATTAATTTATCTTTTGAAAGCGCTTCGATTGTAAAATATTGAACTGGAATAAAATTTTCAATTTCTGTTTCACGATCGATCACTAACTTTAAAGCAACAGATTGTACTCTTCCTGCAGAAGGTTGCACAGGGGAGTTAACTATTTTAGAATTTAACAAATTAGAAAGTCTAAATCCGATAATTCGATCTAACATTCTTCGAGATTTTTGTGCATTTACTAAATTATCATCAATTTTTAAAGGTTTAGAAATTGCATTTTTAATTGCTTCTTCAGTAATTTCATTGTATTTAATTCTTTTATATTTATCATTAATTTTTAAAATATCAACTAAATTAGCTCCGATCGCCTCACCTTCACGGTCGGGGTCAGTTGCAATATAAATTTCATCTGCTTCTTTGGATGCATCTTTTAATTCTTTGATAATTCTCTTTTTGGAAGGATCTTCTTTATATAAAGGTTCTCAATTTTCTAAATCAATACCAAAACCATATTCGCCACTTGTTCTTAACTCAACTATGTGTCCCACAGATGCTAAAACATCATAGTTTTCACCTAAATATTTTTTTATACTTTCAATTTTATTAGGCGATTCGACTATAACTAATTTTTTCATATGCTATAAATTATACAAAAATTAACTAAATTTTATAAATCATTAAATTCTTTTTTGTTAAAAATTCCGATATATGGTAAATTTCTCAGTTTTTCTTTTACATCTAATCCAAAGCCAACTAAAAATTCATCAGGTACATCAATTCCGTATTTATCGGCATTAAAATTATTTTTTCTACCACTTTGTTTATTTAACAAAGTCAATGTTTTTAAACTTTTAGGTTTTTTAGCATTTAATAAATTGACAACTTTTTCAATTGTAATACCCGAATCGATTATATCTTCAATTATTAATACATCTTTATTATAAATATCATATGCTAAATCCATTATTACTTTAACTGATCCAGAAGATTCTTGCATTCCATCATACGATGAAAGTGTCATAAAATCAATAATATGATCTACCTTTACATCTTTTATTAACTGAGCTAAAAAAGGAATAGAACCTTTTAAAAGTCCTACTATTACCAAATCATTTGAATTTTTATAAGTTTCATTAACTCACTGAGCAAGTTCATAAATTACTTTTTCAATATATGCTCTATCATATAAAATTTTAGTTATTCTTTTATCTTGTTCCATTTTTCCTCCTAAATTAAACAAAAATTAGGAAACTGTCCTAATTTTTTTATTTTATTTATTTTTTTGTTGCAGAAGCCACTTGTGCAGCAACTTCAGCTGCAAAATCGCTTTCTTCTTTAGTAATTCCTTCACCAACCTCAAAACGAACTGCATCAATTAAAGCTAATTTTTTAGATTTTAAATATTCACTAACTTTAAATGCTGAATCCATTACAAATTCTTGTAATTCTAAAACATTTTTAGCAAGTTCTTTTTCAACTCTTCCTTTAACCATCATTTCTTTAATTTTTTCTGGTTTGGAAGCATTTTTTGGATCGTTTTCAATTTCAGATTTAATTTCGCTAGTTAATTTAGTTAATTCTTGTTCTGATACTTGCGAAACTAAAGCATATTCAGGATTCATAGCAGCAACATGCATTGAAACATTTCTTGCAGTTTCCGCATCTTTTCCTTCAACTAAAACTAATGATGCCACTCTTCCGTTTGTATGAACATATGCACCAACACTTTGATTATCTGATAAACTAACTTTTTTAACTCTTCTAAATGCGATTTTTTCCCCAATTGTTGCAGTTGCATCTACTGTGAGTTCTTCAATTGTTTTACCATTTTCATCTTTTAATGCAAGTGCTTGTTCGTTTGTAGTAAAATCATTTACTAATAAAATTTTTCCAATTTTATTTACTAATTCAACAAATTGATTATTTTGGGCAACAAAATCAGTTTCTGAATTAACCTCGAAAATTACAGCTCCTTTTTCGTCGGCAACAGCTGATACTAATCCTTCAGCAGCGATTCTTCCAGCTTTTTTAGCTGCTTTTGCTTTTCCATTTTCTTGTAATCAAGCAATCGCTTTTTCAACATTTCAATCAGAAGATTCAAGAGCTTTTTTACAGTCGACCATTGGAGCATCTGTTCTTTCTCTTAATTCTTTAATTAAAGCCATTGTATTTGGTTTTTGCATAATTACTCCTTATTTACTTTCTTTTGTTTCTTTTACTTTTTCTTTTACTTCTTTTGCTTCTTTATTTACTTTATTTTTATTGTTGTCTCTGTTTGAGTTATAAAAATTTCTTTTTGATTGATTTGAAAATTATTTTTTCTCTTTTTCAGGATCTTCAGGTAAAACAACTTTAGCATCTTCTTGATAAGCAAATTGTGCTTTTCCGTTTTTAGCTGTAACAATAGCGTCAGCTAAAATTGTTATAATTAATGTTAATGATTTAACAGAATCGTCGTTTGCAGGAATTCCAAAATCAACTAATGTTGGATCAACATCTGTATCAATAATACCAATAACTTTAATTCCTTTTTTACGAGCTTCTTTAACCGCGATAATATCAGCTTTAGGATCAGCAATAATCATAACTTGCGGAAGTTGTTTCATATTTCTAATACCATTTAAATTTTTATGTAATTTTTCTAGTTCTTTAGTTTTTAAAACACCTTCTTTTTTTGTATAACCTTCAAAATTAGTTTCAGCTAATTTTTCTAAATCTTGCATTTCTCTAACTCTAGAGAAAATTGTTCTACTATTTGTTAATGTTCCACCTAATCATCTTTCTGAAACAAAAACTGAATTCGTTCTTAAAGCTTGTTCTTCAATAACTTTTTTAGCTTGTCTTTTTGTACCAACAAAAATAAATGATGCTCCTTTAGAAGCAAATTTTTGAATTAATTTATAAGCAAATTCTAATGCTTTTTGAGTTTTTAAAATGTCAATAATATGTGTACCCATTTTTTTTGTATGAATATATGGTTTCATTTTTGGGTTTCATTGAGAAGCTTTATGTCCAAAATATGTACCTGCTTCTAATAATTTTTGCTTAGAAACTATTTCTTTTTCTGCTGAACTAGTTTCTTTTGCTAATAATTCTTCGTTTTTTTCTGTCATGTTTTTCCTTTTTATTTTGTATTTGTTATTCTTCCTATAGTTTCTAACAATCAGCACCCTTCTCAGGCACACCCAATTGAATTCACTATAGTGCTTTTTATAAAATTTATATATAAATTGTATCATTTTTATTTTAAATAACAAATATTCTTATTTAATTAATAATTTTGTAATTAAAATTTAATAAAAAAGTAGAAATCGCAAAATTTCTACTTAAATTATTAAATATTGTAATTATGGAGTGATATTTTTAATTGGTGTTATTTTTATCATAACATCATCATAATTTCTTTCATCAACTAAAACAGGGAATACTTTATTGTTAAAATCGAATGCTTGAGATCATAAACCGATAAATCTTACGGTTTTTCCAACCGGAATTTCTTCATCGTCTTTAATATTTAATGTTGATGGTTTTAAATAGAATGTATTTGTATTTCCATAAATTTGAACACCATCTCCGTTTTTATCTCCTGCAAAATATAATGTACCAGTACTTTGATCAATAAACACTGCATAAACATAATGTCAATAAGAACCGGTTCCATTATTAACACTTGATTGTTGGGTTCCATAATTTACAGTAAATTGATTAGTATTTGGATCGAAAGATGTTTTTACTATTCTAAAATAATCATTATTTCTATCAGTGTGATTATTAAGTGATCCGGGTCTTTCTATAACATTTATTTTACCATCTTTGCTGGATACAACACCCTTAATCGCATTTAACGAAACACCTCTACCTGAAACAGTATTACTATTTCCTGTAATTCCGTCTAAAGTTGGATGAGTTGGGTTAACATACATATAATTTTGATCTCTTAATTTATCAGCTAATAAAGTAATACCATCACTTGTATCGGATATATTCGAATTAGAATTGTGAGTTGGAATTTGCATTATTAAGGCTGAAAATTCATCAGGATTAATTCTCAATAATCTTCCTGCTAAATTGTTATTATTCATTACTGCTGAATCATCAAATCTAAAAAAGATTGAAAAATTAACATAATTTTGATCAGAAGTTTCTCTTTTTACAGAAATTCTATCAACTGATGGATTTAATTCCCTTCAAATTCTGCCGTTTTGAAAAAAGGAATGGTCTTGTTTTAAATAGAAGTTAGATAATGTTTTTTGATGTCTTTTATCTCAATATTCACCAACAAATGCACCATCAGAATTATCTCCGATTTTAGTTCCATTACTATTTTTTTTGAAATTATCGCTTCCAAATGCTTCAATTGTTTGGAAGGTAAAGTGAGTTGGATATGGACTGTTAGTTCGATCTCAAGTATTTGCTGAATTAAATGGACCGTTATTAATTGGTGTATCAGCAAGGACTCTCATCGGATCATAAACTCTTAGCGCTATACCTAATCAATTATTTCCACTATATCTTGGATAAGAAATTTCATCAACAATTAATTGTGCTTTTAATAAACTATTTAACTCATTACCTTTTTCATCAACCGAAACGCTAAATTGTTTTGCTACAGTATTATCAGTTTTTTCCATATATGTAATATTAGAAAAACTAAATGAAAATTCTTTTCCAATATATTCTTTAATATCTCTAGTTGCAAATTCAACAATTAAATTCGGATCGTTGCTTCCTGGTTTTTCTTGTTTTAATCTTATTGCTCTAGAATCAATTGTACCTTGACTCACAATTGTTTCAGTTCCTTGAGCATCAAATTGTTTTTGTTTTCAATTAATAGAAACATTTCAATTACTTATTGTTGCTCAATGTAAAGAATTTTTTGGATCGTTAAATGTAAATCTAAATTTATTAATATATGCATATTCATTGTTAGTACCATCAACTGTTAATTCGTTAGTTGTTAATTTTTCAGATTTTAATGGACTAATAGTGGAAATTGTTGGTTGTTTTCTTAAAGTTGAAAACTGATTATTTCCCGTTAAGTTGAATGTAACTCTTTCATATGCTTCTGATAAATCTTTAACAGCAATAATTCGATAATTTGTTCCTGGCTTTAAATTTTCATATCTACCTAAAATAAACTCAAAATTATGTTTATTTTGCTCGTCGATTTTAATATTAACTGCCGAAGTTTTTAATTCTCCAGTAGGAACTGAAGTATAATCTAACTCTTGATAAACTAAATTTAAAGTTTTACCTACTAAAATGTCATTAATTTCAGGATTTGCGCTGAATTTTACCCTTGAAATTAAATAATCATCTTGATAGTTATAACCTAAATCTCCAGTATCTTGATTACCATCATATACTTGTTGAATATAAGTTAAATCAATATTGCTAATTTTAGTTCTAAAACTTTTACTTGTTTCATATTTTTGACCTTGATCAAATAAATGAGAAAAGGCGATTTGCTCATTACTATCAGCATCGGTCAATGCTTGAATTTCATATTCGGTATTTTTTTGTAAACCAGTAATATTAAATTCAACTTTTGCATCGTTTGTTTTTATTTGAGTAACTTCGTGTGCTAAAGGATTAGCTTTATTTTTTTCAACAACTCTAATTTTTACACGTCTATTATTTAAATAATTACCCATATCAACGAAACTAACAGTAACTTTATGGTGATTTTCACTAACTGGCGTATTAGTAATTGTTGCTACTTGAGCTTTAGTATAGAAACTGTTATTTTTTTGTTGTAAATGGCTTGGTTCAACACTTACAAAGGCAGGTAATACAGTTATTCCAATAATTTCATATTGCATTCCGCCTTCTAAATTATTTAAAGTGAAAATAGCATTTTTATCATTATATTGAACATTAGAAATTTCACTTTTAAAAATTCTTCCAGAACCATCTTTTGGACTATAAATAATTCAAGCACGCTGATTATGACGAATAAATTCATCATTAAATGGAACAGTAACTGTTGCTGAACTGGCACTAATATTAGAATAACTAATATTTTCAGTTTCTCTTAAATATGTTTTTTCAATAAAGGCATTAAATTCCATTTGATTATTATCAGATTGCACATCTTGATTAAAGTTAATATTACTATTATTTGAAGTTCTTCTAATTCATTGAATTCGATATTTAAATCCTGGATATAAATCAGCAAAATTGAAAATAATTTTGGAACTATTGTTATTATTATCGACAACAACATTTGCAGTTGCTGTAGTTGCATGTAAATAACCTAAAGAAACAATTTGATCAGTTGTAATAACTGAAACTCTTAATTGTTCATTATCTGTTAAATTTAAGTTTGTATTATCAAAATTTACTTCCATAGTTGCACGAGAGTTATTTCCATTTTGAACATCATATGGATTAGTAATAACATGTTCATTAGAAATGGTAGAAATTCTAGAAACAGCTGCTTGAGTATTAACTAGTGCTGCTGGTTGATCGTTATTTAATAAAACAGCTGAAATATAATTATTTTCATTTGCTTTAGTAAAAATTACTTCAGTTATTTTATAACTTTCTCCCCCTTTTAAATTAGAAACATCAAATACAGCTTGTTTATTAGAAATTGTTTTAGCATTTGGATATGAAACAATTTCGCTAATTGTATTTTTTGTTGTATATTTAATATTTACATTTCATCCATCATTTAAAAAATCATCATACTGTCCAAAATTTAAAGTAAATTGTCCTGTTGTTGCTTGTGCATCAACATTTGATGTTATTGTTACATCAGCAGTTTGGAAACTTGTTCTAAATCTTTTATTAGTTTCATCATCATTTTCACTAGTAAAATTGTATGTTTGATTATTAAATGAAACAGAAACTATTTCATATTCTGTATTTTTTAATAAATTGTCTAAATCGACAGTAAAGCCCTTATTATTATTATTATTATTATTATACACAAAGGAATGGGTTAATAAGGTTGCATCATTAACCTTTTTATAAGTTAAAATTCCTTGTTCATTTGCATTAATAGTATTGTTTTTATCAATTAATTCAATGTTTAAACTAGCAGTTTTTTCAATTGAAGTATCAGCAATAACTGTTCCTAAAGCTGCTTTGGTTTTAAAAGTTAAATCTAAATTTTCTTTGAATTTAACTTTTACATGGTTATCAGCAATTATTCCACTTTCACTTTCAGTTAAACTAACAATTGAATAAATATCTCCTGCTTTTAAATCAGTTAAATTAAAAGTAACTTGATAGTTATTATTAACATTTTGCACAGTTGCTGCTTGACTTTTAAATAAAGCACCAGTGGTATTAGATGAATAAGTTAAATATAACTGCTTTGCACTTACATTAGGGGTAACTGTCGAAGCTCCTGCCATAAACTTATCTACTGCATCAAAGCCTAAAGTAACAGTTGCACTTTCCGCTTCTAATGTAGTATTTAATGTTTTGGATGTAACTGTTGCATTTTTGTATGTAGTACTAAATGTTTTTTGCTCTTGAGTTACTTGAGCATCAAAAGGCATTTGGTTATTATTTAATAAAACTTTTTTGATTTTATAAGTTTGTGCTTTTTCTAAATTATTTAAATAGATAATTGCTTCTGAATCTTCAGGATTTTTAGCAATTGTCATATTAACTGGATCACTAGTAATTTCAACATCCGATCCATCAACTGTATAAACGATTTTAGTTTCTAGTCCAAGATATGTTTGGGAAATGTCGCTAATTTTTACTACTACTTGAGCACTTTGATCTTCGCTAGTAGTTTCAATTGATTTAACATCAGGAACTGTTGAAAAGTATTTATCAGCAATTGCGATTGTATCACTTAAATAAATTCTTACATTATAAGGGTTATTAGGATTAACATTAGAGGAATTGAAATTATCATTTTTAAAAGTAACGGTTGCAATTTCATATGAACCTTGAGTAAAATTATCTTGATTTACTGTAAAACTAAAATCAGCTTTTAATTTATTTTCATTTTGCACATAAGTTACAGTTGCATCTTTAGTTAAAATATTCTCTTGTCCTTTTAAACGATAATTTAAAGTTATTTGATTATAAGAATCTAAATAATTTTTATTTTCTAGATCAAAATATAGTGAAAAATTAACCTGATTAGTTGTTGAAACTTTATTAGAAATTTCACTAACTGTTAATTTTTTAGGAATTACTTTAAATCTTTTTTGATTATCATCAACTGAATCTTCTCATTCTAGAGCAACATCTTGATTATTTTTCACTAGTGTTAAACTAGTAATTTTATAATCAACAAATTCTTCTAAATCGTTTAAAACAAATATTGCTTTATTTAAATTTATAGTTGAAGGAGTGGAAGTAAAAACAGTGTTTGGTTGATTTTCTTTAATATAAGAAATTTTTAATGATTGTTGATCAGTTGTTGATTTTAAATCTTTTAAATCAACTTCAACTGTTCATTTTTTCTCTAGTTCGTGTTTATAATTTCTTATTGCTCGTCCAGTTGGTAAGGTATTAAATTCTTTATTATTTGTAGCACTTAAAGCATTATAAACAATAATATTATCAATTAATTCTTTTAAAATTCTAATATTAGCCCCATGGCCTAAATTATTTAAATTATATGTATAAGTTACTCAATTACCTTCTACAATGGCATTAGCTGGATCTGAAATAGTATTACTTTGATGATCGCTGCTACGATATTCAATTTTCATTGGCACATTATTTTCTACTAAGAAAATATTTTCTGATTTAGAAAATTTTAATTTTACTGTTCCAGAATTATTAGTAATATTAGAATATTCTAATTCACTTAATGATGCAGTTTTAGGTACGACAGTAAATTCTTTAGTTGTTCCTAAACTATCATTTCATACTAAATCAGTTTCAACATTTTGATCGTTTAAATAAGTAATTCTACTAATTACATAAGTTTTATTTCTAACTAGATTTTGATTAATATTAAAATCTACAGTTGAAAAATTAACTCTGGCACTAGTGCTAAATACTTGTTGATCATTAGTTTTTTCATAATAATAAAGTTTTAGTTCTTTATTATCAAAAGAATCAGGATCAGAAGATCCTGATAGTGGATCTTTTAAAATAACATTAACTTTATAATTTAATTCAGTAACTGCAAATGGTGAAATTGCCGAAATTTCAGGATTAGTTACAATTCTTTTATCATTGTCGCTTATTGAATTATCAAATACAGTTTTGTTGATTGAAGTGCTAACAACTTCGTTAATTGAATAAACCGATCCTGCTTCAAGACCATTTAAATTAAATGTGGCAGAAACTTCTTTTGTTGGACCGTTATTTGTTACAACATAATTAGCTGTGGTCTGCTGAATGTCATTCGATCCTTGTTTTCTTCATTTTAAAACAACTTGTTGACCTTCTAAAAAGCTATCACTTTCTGGTAAAGTAATTTTAACAGTTGCACTATTGTTAGTTGAACTAGTAGTAATTGTTTGCACACTAACAGTTGTTGGAACTAATGTAAATTGCTTGCTTTGAGCAGTAACTGATGTTTTTTCAGTTATTACATTATTAAATGTATTTCCTGATGCATCATCAGGAATTTTAATATTTTCAATTACATATGATCCTGATTTAACTAAGTTAGTTAAATTAAATACTACTTGTCCATTATTAATAGTTGCAACATCTGATTCTATTACATTATTACTATTAGCTAATTTATAAAATAATTTAGCATTATAGTTATTTTTAACTCTTGGTAAATCAGTTAATGATACAACAACTTTAACACTAGTATCTGAAGTTTGAAAAATTTGATAATTATCTACAACTGTGTCAGTGTAAAATATTCTTTGAGTTAAAGTTTGATTTAATACAGGTTTATAATCACCAATTTCAAAATCAATAATTTCATAACGATTACCAGGCAGTAAATTATTAATATTTACAGTTGCTTGATTATTATTAATTACAACTCCGGGTCTTATTTCTTTAATTTCAGTTGAATCTAAACTTCGATATTTTAATACAACTGTTTGTCCGTTAACAAAAGCATCTTTATCATCAAATTTTAATGTTATATTAGCATTATCATTTTGCTTATTAATTACAAGCTCTTTAACTGTTACTGAACTAGCTTGAGTTTGGAAAAAGGAATTTTGATCTAATATTTTCCGTTTTTCAACATCATTTTCTCAAGCAATTGGTTGATCGTTAGTAGTTTTAACACTAACAACCTTCATTTTTTTAGCTTTAGGTAAATCTTTAATGTTAAATACATATAAACCAGTATTGGAATTTGCACTTGTTGAATAAATTTTACCAATTGGATTATTATTTTGATCAACTTCTTGTAATTCGATTTTTAATTCTTGATTTATTATTTCTCTTTGTGAATCGTTAAATCTAGCATAAATGGTTGCTGATGCTTCTTCTAAAGTTTCAATTTCTAAAGAAGCTAAAGTCGCTAGTGTTGAAAAACTTTTTTGCTCTTCAGTTAAGTTAGTTAAATAAACAGTAATTGGTTTATTGTCAATTAATTCGATTGTATCATTATCTTTAGTTTTTAAATCAAAACCAGTTATATAATATGTTGAACCATCTTGTAAATTATTTAAATTAAATGTATATTTTTTAGAAGTTGAATCAATAACTGCTTCTACTTCTAAATCAACTGGATCAACTTGTCCTCTTAAACGATATTTCATTTTTAAAGGGAAATTGTGTTTAAACATCGCTTGATCTAAATCATTAAATGTAACTTCTAAACTAGCACTAGAAGTGGTTTTTTGCACTTGATTAATATTTAAAACATTGGCAGTATCGAAAGTAGTTCAAAATGTTTTATTTGCTTCGGTAATTGAGTGATTGAAAGTAAGGGCTGAAGCAACACTATTTTCTATTACTTCAACTTTTTCAATTACATATTTACTTACTTTATTTAAATTGGTTAAATCAAAAATTGCTTTATTGTTAATATTATCGACTAAAGAACTTTCAAGTGTTTGCTCACCTGTGTCATTAGTTGTTTTATATGTTAATTTTAATTGTTTATTAGTAAATTCATTTGATGCATCAGCTAAAGCAACAATTACTCTTGCTTCTCGCTCTTGAATATTATCAAATTCAATGGCTTTAATACCGTTTTTAGTAGCAAAAACTTTATTTATTTCTTGAATTGTAGTTGGATTATAGTCGATTTTCGGTAGTGGTTTACCGCTATTATCATTAGCATTTCTTTTAATTTCTAAGCTATGAATAATATATTTTGTACCAATTTCTAAATTATCAAAACTATAATTTACTGTTGATTGATCGTTAATAACCGCTTCTTTAACATCGTTTGAAACAATTGATGAGCCTAATTTACGATATTTTAAAATTAATGTTGAATTATTAACAAAACTAGATTGACTATCAAATTGTAAAGTTAAATTAGCTTGTGTAATCGAAATTGGTGTGAAAGAAATATTATTAACTAATGCTAAATTAGCAGTAGTGAAAAATCTTCTTTTTTCTTCAGTTATTAATGGTGAAACAGTTAATAATTCACTGTCATTATTGGAATTAAGATGATTTTCTACACTTACAGATTTAATTTCATAAACTTTACTTTGAACTAAATCTCTTAAATTAAATGTGGCAAAATTATTTTTAATAGTTGAACTTGCAACTTTAAGTTCATTAGTTGGATCTTCAACATCAACATATTTAATTGTTACTGTTTTATTTTCAAATGATAAATCATTATCATATCCATTTTTAAATACTAGCGATAAATCAACTGAAGTATCATCACCTTTATAAAAAATGTCATTTAATGTTGCTTTAGTAATAAATCTTCTTTTAATTCCATCCATTAAAGAAGAGAATTTTAGTTGTAAACTGTTTTCAACAATATTTTTACTTGGATCATCATCTAATGTTATTTCATTAACATTATATATTGTTCCTCCTGATAAATTATTAACAGTAAATTGAGCGAAAATTCTTTCACCCTCTTTTTGGATAACAACTCCATCATTTTGCTTATCAGGAACAATATTTTCAACATTTGTTCCAGCTTCAGAATAATTCAATCTCACTTTTCGATTTACTAAAAAATCTTGTGATTTAGCAAAATCAACAGTAATTAAAGTGCTATTTTCACTTGTTTTTTCTATATCATAATTAATATCATCGATAATAACATTAGAAATAGTTGGAATAAAGTGCTTTTGACTTTCTTGGAAAGTTTCTTTATATTTAAATGGAACTTTTTCATTATTTATTTCTGTTCCAATTTCAGTAATTGAATAATCAACTAGCCCCTTTAAATTTAACAAGTTAAATCTTGCATAATTTCCTACTATATCAGCAAAAGCAACTTGAGTTTCGCTTTCATTATCAGGTTTATATTTTAAATAAGCAATTTTATTGTTTTCTGTCATTAAATCATCTTTTAATTTAACTACAATATATGCTGATTTTTCAGCCTCGGTATTAACAGAAATATTTTCAACAACCGCTTTAGTTGAAAATGCTCATTTATCAGGAGTTTCCCTGCCGATAGAAATTTGAACAATTTCTGATGCAATTGCTAAATCAGGAGAGTACATATTAATAATTTCATAGGAAGTTCCCGGTGATAATTGATTTAAGTTTAATGATGCTTTATATACATCAACTTCCTGATTATTTAATAATTCTTTTGCTTTAACAATTTGAATTTTTTTCATAAGCGGTTGTTTATAACTTATTGATTGATCTAAATTCTTAACTCTTTCAGCAAAATAAACATCGATAAATTTATTTTCAATGTCTTGGTCTTTTTTATCAAAGTAAAAATCAAGATCTAATGAAGTTTCTTTAACATTTAAAACATTCATTTTCTCTAAAGTACTTTGAATAATTGGTGTTCTAAATTCGTTATTTACCTTTTTATTTATGTCAATTAAACGATTGTTAACAATTATTTTATCGACAAAATAATCGACATTTCTTTCAAGATTATCAAAAGTAGCATCTAAAGAAATTACCGATTGTTTTTTTGCCACTTTATCTAATTCGCTTGTTAATTTAATTGTTGATTTAACTTTATGTTCCACTGATTGATCAGCTACTTTTTTAATAATAACTTCGGCTTCTTGATCCTTTAATGCCATTTCTTCATCGGCAAAAGTCATTTTAAGATTTGCTTGTTTTTGATTAAATTCATAATTAATGGAATTTACTTCTGGTTTGGTGATGATAAAAGAAGAGTTTTTATGAATATCGAAGGTGAAATTTACCTTTTTTAAGTCTAAAATTTGAAATGTATAAATCTTACCAGCTTCAAGATTTTTTAAATCAATTGAATAAGATTTTTTATTTGCATTATATTTAACAGTTTGAGTATCAAAAATTCGATTTGAAAAATGTTCTAAAATATTAATATTTAAATCGGGTTTATTTTCAAGCGATTCACGAGCAACATTAGACATTGAATTATAATCTAATTTAAAATCAATTGTTGCTCCGTTTTCAAAAATATTAGTACTTTGAAACTCTTCCACTTTAATTAATTCATTTTTTTCAAACTTATTTAATAAAAGCGGAATTAAACCGAGCGATGTTCCTAATGCAGAACCGAATGTCGCTCCTAATATTAATCCTTTTTTATTTTTTGCTTTCTTCATATGTCTTCCTTTATTTTATGTAAGTAATTTCTTGATATGCATTTTCTAACTGATATCAATTAAAAAAGTAAATGTGTTCCGCTAAATGACCGATATCTTGTGAATATGGTGTCCCAAATACTCCAACAAATCTTAATTTTTCATTATTTTCTGGTTTTTGATCGTCTGGAATTGAATTAGTAGTTAAATCGAATGTATATTGCATATATGATGGAACAAATTTTTGAGAACCACCAGGTTGAGGATGATATTGACCATAAACTTCGTGGTTTAAAATATCAACACCTTTTCCATCTGAACCACCAAAAATAAATAAATCACCTTTTTGGTTAATAAACATTGCAAATAATTGAATTGGCGCAGAAGTGATTCTTTGAATAATATTTGTATCATTTTCACTTTGTTTTGGTAAATGAACTTGAACAAGATATTTTTTGTTATCTTTTGTTATTTCAGAATTTCATAGTCCTATTGCACTATTATCTACATCACCATTTTCAGCTCTAATTACTGGTGCAGGTCCAATTTCAAATCTTTGTTCTTTACCACTTGTAAATTGAGGAGATGTGGCTGAACCTAAAAAGTTTTTTCCACCACCGGTTATTGTTTGAGTTTGATAAACTTCTCATGTTTTAGCAGTATTTCTTGCAAATAAAACATTTTGATTTTTAATTTTTAGTCTATCTAAATCCAATTTTATGATTTTAGATACTAAAAAGTTGGTTTTTGCTGAGTTGATGTGAATTTTTACTTCAACATAATCTTGATCCGATGGATCTCTTTTAATAAAAGTAACATCACGAACTAAGTGATTTGAAATGTTGTATCAATCGGCATCATTTGTAAATTTTCATTTAGCAACATTAGGTAATAATAATTTAGGATCTGCACCTGTATTTGCTCCATAAGTTGGTGATACTTGATCGTCTTTATCTGCAAATGTAAAGCCTTCTTCTCATTTAGTAAGTTGATCTAGTTTTTCTCATTCAGGTGTTCCTTGTTGTGGAGCCGCTGCATTAAAGTTATATGATCAACCTCAATTTTCTAAATAATTATTATTGTTAAGACCTTTTCCAGATCTTCCTCCACCTTTACCTTTTAAATTTAAAATCGATCTTTTAGCATCAACTTCAAAATAAAAGCCATCTGTTCCTAGTTTTTGAATTGTACGAGTACCGCTATCAACAACACCATCACCGTTATAGTCGAATCCTCCATATCTTTCACCCATATCTTGTAATTTTCTTCTTGGATCATAAACTCTCATTGTTCATTCAAAGTCAAATCCTGTTGAAAGAATTCCGTTTACTGAATCAATTAAAAAGTCTTGAGCAATAGTTACAATTAATTTATTAGTATTAGTTGCTGCAACATTGGGATCTCCTTTAACTGTTACTACTGCAGTTTCAACACTGATTGTTCTATCTAAATCATTAAAGTATGTAAATTTATTAACAGCTAATTCATTATCATTTTTCATAAGTTTTTTAACATCACCTTTAATGTCAAAAAATACTTTTGTTTTTCCTTGTGCATCATCTCTTTCAGCACGACGATTAATATAAGTAAATGTTCCTTTATTATGATTTAATACTTCAAATTCTCAGTCATTAATTAAGTTAGTATTAACAATGTATTTTGGATCATTAAATGTTAATTCAACAGTTGATAGATAACTATCTTCTAATCCTTCAGGATTTGTTGTTGATAAAATTCTTACTGATTCAATTTCCGGTTGAGTTACTCTTGTTTCAAAATACTGCGAGTCGGGATTGGTATTAACTAAAATTGATGATACTGCATAATTAATTGCGCTTGAATCTGGTTCAGATACTAAATTTACTACTTGATATTTTTTAGCACTAGATACTTCAGGTTGATTTAAAGTAAATTCAACATATGCTTTATTTTGATTATCAAGCATAATAGTTGCTACTGTTGTTGAAATTTGCTCTTGTGCATTATTATTACCAACTTCTTTATATTTTAATTTTACTTGCTTATTTTGTAAATATTTATCAACATTATCAAAAGTTAATTTAATTTTAGCGGAAGTTGTAGTTGATTCTAATTGACTAATAGTATCAATAGTTGCACTATTTCCTAAAGTGGTAAATTGTTTTTTACTCTCAGCACTAGTTGTGAAATTTAATTCTTTATTATCAATTGTAATAGTATTAATACTATAAGTAGTTTCTTTATCTAAATTTAGGGCAACAAATGAAAATGAACGATTTCCTTCAACAATTGCATTATATGTTTCACTTGTTCCATTAATTGTAATATTAACATTTTTTGAAACACTTCTTTTTAAATCATTATCTTGTAATTGAACAGTAATTGTTGCAAATTGTTCACTAGTAGTAATTCTAATATCAGAAACAATAGAATATGAATGGAAAATTTTATGAACTGCTGGATCAATTGAAATAACTGATGCTTTAGCTGGAGCAGAAACATTGACATTGACTATTCTTTCAATAATATATGATTTTCCATCTTCAATGTTGCTACTTAAATCAAAAGTAGCAGATCCGCCAGTTACAGTTGCACTGCTTTTTAATTCTGCGCCAGTTGGTCTATTTTGATCATCTAATAAACGATAGTAAATTTCTAATTCGCGATTGTTCATATACACATCATCGCTAATAAATGATGCTGTAACTAAAACGGAATTATTAACTTGTGGCTTACTTGGTCCATTAACTACAAAAGTTAGACCATTAACATGTGAAGTTTCACCGATGGTTTTAAATTTATTTTCATCAGGTGTTACAGTCGCTTTTCATTCATATAATTTTGAATTAACATTTAAATTTAAAACTTTATATTCAATTTCTTTTTCTAAATTGTTTACAACAAATTCAATTGAATTATCAGCAACATTAAAATTGCCATCAGAAACAAATGTTAATAATGAATTAGCATCACTGATTTTTGAAATACTTACAATTGCATTTGAATTTGTTAAATTAGAAATATCTCCATTTAAAGTTACTTTTATTCGCATTGAAGTTTCACTAATATTAGTTGCCTGGATTCTATCAATTACTGCTCTTGTATTAAATGATTTTATAACACCGTTTTTATATAAAGCACTACTTGAACTTGAATCTGGAGTATTTCCGCTTCTTGATGAACCGCTAAAAGTGAAGTTAGTAATTTCATATAAACTTGCATCTTTTAAATTATTTATAGTAAATTCAATTTTTTTCGATTGAGGATTTACATATAAATTATTAAATGTTTGACTTTCATTAGAATTTGCTTTAGTGATTGTAACACTAGCACTACGATTAGTTCTTAAAATATTTTCATTAGCAGCCACTAGTGAAACAAGTACTTTATATGAACTTTTTGATTGTTCAATAAATTCAATATTAGAAACAGTAACTTTATTTCCTTTTGTATCAAATGCTTCAACTGTATTTACTCCACCATAATAAACTGGCGATCTAAATACAGCTTTGTCATCAATGAAGGTATTGTGAATTTCATATCTTGCTTGTTTTTGCAATTTAACTCTAAATTCCACACGATAAAGTGTTTCTATATTATTATCTAATTTTCTTACAGTAGTTGCATCAAAATTTTCATAAACATTAGAAATCAAGTTAAATAAAGCAATTTGAATTTTATTTTTATCCATTGCTGTTAAATCTTCTGTAGTACGATATGTTGCATAAATTAATGCATTAAAGCCGTCTTCATCCTCATCTTGATCACCACGACCAGGATCAACATAATAATCGATAACTGATGCTGGTGTAACAAAGAATTTTTGCTCAGCAGTTATTGAAGGATTTCAATTAATTGCTATATTTCCTTGCTGATCTGGTTTAGCCATTTCTACCGATTCAATTTGGTATTTAGATCCTAATATTAGTCCTTTGAAATTAGCATTTGTTTGGAAAACACCATTATTAAATGTACTTGTGTGTAATTGTTTATGAGTTGCATTTGAATCGTTGTTAATTGCATCTCCAGTTGCTGGATCAACTAATCCTTGAAGTTCAAATTGTACAGTTGAACCTCTAACGATAATATCAGTTGAATCTTTTAATGATACAACGATGCTTTGAGTATTGGCTGTATCATAATTTGACTCAATTCTTTTATATGTAAGTTTAAGAGCTTTATTATTCATAAACGAATCGACATTACTATCGAAAGTGAAAGTAACAAGCATTTTAGTTTTTGAATCATCTGCTCATTTATATGTCATTGAAGTAATGGTTGCTGATGATGGAACTGTTCTAAATGATTTATCACTTTCACTAATAGAACTAGCATAATCTAAAAAGGCAGCTGTTGGTCTTTCAATGGAAATTCCTAAAACAGAATATGGTACATCTTTTGCTAAATTAGTTAAATTAAAACTAACATTAAATGATGAGTCAATATTTAATTCACTTTCTTGTTGTAAAATCTCATTTGTTTCTGAATTTAAATAAGTAATAAATGCTTTTTTAGATTGTAATGTACTATCTTGACTATCTAAAGTAACTGTAGCAGTTAAAGAATTTTCAGTTTTATTAGAATAGCTAATTCCATTAATAATTGAAGCAGTTGAAAAAGTTGTTGGACTAATTGTAATATTTGTTCTAGTATCAACATTATCTTCAGATTTTACCTCGATACTATTAATTGTATATGTTTTACCATAAGTTAATTGCGAACCATTAGTAATAGTATCATTTGATAAAATAAATTGCGCCGCTCCTTGAGAATCGATTGTTACATCATTAGATACAAATTGCTTATTATCACCTGAAAAATTCATTTTAATGCGTTTATTTAATAAATATCAATCAACAATTGGATCAAATAATACTTCCACTACTACCCGATCTTTTGTAAAATCAATTACCCGAATTTCTTTTACAGTAGCACTTGAGGCGGTGGTTTTAAATAAACGTTGCTCTTCAGTTAATGTTGATGCAAGCGGAACATCAGCGCCACCCACTTCAACTCTTTCTAATACATAAGTGTTAAATTTATCAAATACTGGTGCTGATGAAATATTATTAAATGATGAACCATTAGCAATTCTTGCTGAATGAGTGAAAACAAACGATTTTCCTGTTTCTTTAGAAATAAAATATGATTTAATTTCTTGATTTTCTAACGATCTAGAATCATCATTTAAACTAACGGTGTAATTATAAAGAACTTGATCGCCTGTTTGTCCATAAATAATCGATTTTACAACCGGAGCTGTTGCAAACTTTTTATTAATTGTTTGAGGAATTTTAACATTTACATTATCAATGTTAATTGAATGAATTTCAAAACCGTCTCCTTCAGGTAAATTATCTAAATGGAAAATTGCCGAATTGCTTTCACTATCAATTACTTGAGCAACTTGAGTAGTAATTAGTTGATCAGGGGTTTTTAAATTTTTATAAGTAATTGTCGCACTTTTATTAGCTAAATATGAATCTTTAATTTTATTAAATCCAATTGCTAAATCTAAACTGGTTGTAGTTCTAGTTGTTGGCGAAACATCGATTAAAACAACTTCCGCTGTATTTGCAACGGTTGTAAAATTATTAACTTTTGATTCCTGATTGCCATCACCAAATGAATCGCTTAAATTAATGGTTTGATATTGACCACTATCATCTTGTACTTGCACTTCGTGGAGTACATATTTAGTAATTTTTTCAAGATTATCTAAATTAAAAGTAACACGATTATTATTTACAGTTGCACTAGCACTTTTTGTAGTTCCGTTAAATTCGGAAATAAATTTAATAATTGCATTTTTGTTTTCAAATGAATTGTTAGGATTTTGATTTTTAAATTCAACATTTACAGTAGCACTAGTTTCACCAATATCATTAATACTCATTTTATCAACAACAGCAAAAGTGTTGAAAGTTGTTTGATAATTTTCAATTGTTTGTACACCATCAATTGCTAAATTAGTAATATTAAAATTAGTTCCTTCTTCTAAATTATTTAAATTAAAATTAGCAACTAATGCTCCTTGATTTCTGGTGATTAACACAGTTTCAGTAGCGCTGACTGTTTGATTATTTTTTTGATACTGATAAGTAATTGTAGCATTTTTGTTTTCCAAATATCAATCTTGATCAGAGAAAACATAAGATAAATTAGCACTATTATTAGTTACATTTTCTATATATTTATTAGTAATTGCAACATTTGTTGCTGTAGTAGTAAATTCTTTAACTAACGATTCTAAAATAGCAACTGTTTCATAAACATCATTTGCTTTTTCAACTTTTATAGATATTAATTTATAAGTAGTTAATTTATCTAAATCACTTAACTGTAAACTTATAGAATTATTTTCAATTACTTTATTAGGTGTTAGTGTTTTAGAATTAATTTCGGTTGTTGCTTTAGTTTTATCATTAATTAAAGTAATTAAAAAGTGTTTATTATTATATTGATTTTGCACATCTCCAAAACCAATTTCCATTGTAGCACTAGTTTCACCGATATTTTTAAATTCAATTTTATTTACAAGCGGAGCTGTAAAAAAGTATTTTGAATCATTATTAATAGAACCTGCAAAATCTAAGGCAATATTTTGGTTTTGTTCATTTGTTGCACTAATATTAGTGATATTAAATTTACTTCCCGGTGGTAAATTATCTATTTTAAATCTTAAATTACTATTATGATCAACTGTTGCTTGTACTGTGTGAGTTTCAAGAGTATCGGCATTTTGATACTCTAAAGTCACAGTTTTGTTGTTCATAAATGAATCAACATATGGATCAAATGCCATTTCAAAAGCAACTGAATTTTTTGAATTGCTTATTTGGTTAAAGCCAATAATTGTTGCACTAGATGCTGCTGTTTTAAAGCTGTTATTATCTTCACTAAAATCATTTGCTCTTTTAATAAATTCATTATTTATTGATACTTTTTCAATTGTATAAATATTATCTTTTTCTAAATTTGCTAAATTAACAGTAAAAGTTTTATTATTTAATTGACTTGTAGTAACTGTTGTATTATAAACTTGACTAACGCCATTATTTGATAAATAATAAATTGCTACAGGCACATTAGCATTTGTATCTGTAAATAACTGATCATTTTTAGTAGTTAAATTAACTTGCACATCAGCTGAATTTTGCTTAATATTTTTAAAAGCAAAACTATTAATTACTGGTTTTGTAAAAAATGATAAATTATTTTTTATTTGATCGTTAAAAGTAAAATTATAATTTTCATTATTATTATCAAGCACTTCAATGTTTGTTATAGTATATGAAGATGCTTCATTTAAATCAGTTAAATTATAATTAATTTCACCAGTATCATCAATAGTAGTAGTAAATGATTTTACTACTGGATTAGGTTCTAAATTTTCTTGATAATAAACTTTTACTTGTTTATTTATTAAAATAATATCTGTTTTTAAATCGAAATTTAAATTAACATTAGCACTATTGTAACTAATATTATTAACTGTTGCATTTGCTACTTCAAAATTTTGTGCTAAGGTAGTAAATGTAGTGTCATTTCTTCCTAAAATATCTTTTTTATAGAAAGTGGAGATGTCAGGATATAGCTGAATATCAGTAATTTGATATTGTCCACCTTTTACTAAATTAGTTAAAGTAAATTCAACTTCATTATTTTCATTAATTGTAACCAGCTCTGTTGATGCAGGTGAAAGATTTAAATTTAAAGAATTATAAAAAATCTTAGCTTGTCTGTTTGTTCTAGAATTTTGATTATTTAAATTATCATAAATTAAACTATTAGTTAAATCTAAAAATTTCACTTTAACTTTAATGCTTGTTTCGCTTTTATCAGAATAACTAATTTGATCGATTTTTAAAAAAGTTGTAAATTGCTTATCTTCTTCACTGTTTGTTACAATTTGTAAATTAACATTAGCAAATTGCGAATCTAGATTTTGATTTTTATCTGCAAATTCTAAAGAAATTAATTGATATTTAGTTCCTGAATCTAATGGTTGAATTGATTGTTGTTCTTGATCTTCGTCCTGAGAATTTGGATCTTTAATTACAATATTATCTCCACCTAATTTAAAATTAACATAATTACTTTCGGCAGTGGCACTAACACTGTAAATTTCTTCTGAATTAGGAACGATTTTACGATATTTTAAAACTAATTTATGTCCATTAATAAAATCATTATCAGGATCATAAACAAAATTTGCTGTTGCTGAATTGTGATTTGCAACAATATGACCTTGTAAAAATAAATTAGCTTTAGAAATTGGTGTAGTAAATGATCTAGAACTTTCTTGACTAGTAAAATCATTAAATTCTAAAGTTTGTTCTTTTTCTAAATTATCTGCTTTTCAAATAGTTATTTTATTGATTAAATAATCTTTTCCTTGTAATAAACCTTTAACATCAAATGACGCTGTATAAATATTTGCATCATTATCTTTTTTAACTACTTTTGTTCTAGTAACAGCAACATTTGGCTTATTTGGATTATTAATTTCTAAAGAAATATAAGAATTTTCGATGTTATCCTTATTTTCTTGATTAATAATTTCAACTTTTACTTTTGCACTAATGCTATCAACATCTTTAATTTCTATTGAACTTACTGCAACTGGTGTATTTAATAATAATTGATCTTTATTAAGTTTTTCATTGAATTCTACTATTGCATCTTCAATTTCAAATCCAACAATTTCATAAATACTTCCTGATTTTAAATTAGTTAATTCAAAATCTGCAACACTATTTTTAATAAGTGATTCTTTTATTAAAATTTCGTCATTATCTTTTAGTTTATATTTTAGTATTACTTTTCTTTCTTTATTATTTAAAAGATCATCAATTATTTCACCATTTTTTTTACTAAAAATAATTGATGTATTAATTTTATTGCTTTGAGCAACATAATTAATGCTAGAAACAAAAATTGGTGTTTTAGGAGTTGCTAATTTTTCCTCTCCTGTAAATATATCTTTTGAAATTGATGAATCTCATGGAATAGTAACTGGACTGTCATTTACCACTCCATTATTTTCTGCTGAATTAATATAAGAAACAGTTTCAATTAAATAATTTCTTGATGGAAGTAAATTTTCAAGAACAAAAACTGACTCACCATTTTTAATTAGTGAGCGTTGACTTACTGTTTCTTGATTTTTCACTACATTACCATTACCATCATCAGTTAAATAATAGTATTTTATTTCTGCTTGTCTGTTTTCTAATGATTTAACATCATCAGCAAATTTTACTTTTACTTCTTTTTCTGAAGGACTTAAAGTTTTAAAGTCAAATGATAAAACATTTGCCTTTGTATGCATAATTTGTTTGTTTTCGTTTAAAATTTTGAATTTTTTAAATTCATCTTCCGAAACTACATCAACTTTATATTTTTGTCCTGCTTTTAATTTATTAACTAAATCAGATTCAAATTCTCATTTTCTTAATCCTGAAACATATTTGGCAAATCCAGTTTGCACAATTTTTTCATTTTCAGAATTTGGATTTTCTAAAATGTTAACTTTAATCTGTTTTTTTTCTAAATCAAATGATTGTTTATCACTGAATTCAAATGAAAAAGCCAAACTAGTATCAGTAGTTTTATCATTATTCTGGTTAATGTCTAAAATTTCATAATATTGAATGGTTTTTCAGTTTCGTAAAATAAACGGAATAATTGTAGCGGAACCGATTGCAGCTCCTGTTATCCCTAAAGTTATTATTGCGATTAATTTTCTTATTTTTTTGCTTTTCCTTTTTTGCATATTTATTCCTAATAAAATATTTTTGTTTTATAATTGTATCTATTTTTTAGTATAAAAAATGCCGAAAAAGCAAAAGATGCAAAACACCTTTTTTTTTTTTTTTTTAGCACTATTTGCTTTTTTGCTTTGAAAAAAATAAAAATATGATATATAAAAACTATTTTAATAATTGCCAAAATGCATTTATTAAAAATTTTTATTTTGTTTTATATTATATTGTCTATATGATATCAAATTAATTTTAAATTTATTTATTTTCCTTTAAAATAACTAATTTTCTTCATTCTAGTAATATATTATTTGTTTTTTGTAAATAATATTGATATTTTTTATCAGAATTTAAAATGTAATTAAATAAATAATCTAGAATGACTAAGTGTGAAATTTTTGATGAAAGAGGGACTAAATTTTCCAAATTAGAAATTTTTGAATAAATTATTTTAATATCAATTAAATTAGCAAAAATGTTTTCATAATTAGAAGTAATAACAATTGTTTTTGCACCTAATTCTTTAGCTTTATGAATGGCAAAATGAATTTCATTGTTATTAAAATTATTTGATAAACAAATTACTACATCATCTTTTTCAATTGTTCCTAAAAGTGGAAAAATTGAGTGAAAATCCATATCAAAAATTGAATGAATTGATATTTTTTTTAAATTTACAGCAAATTCAGACATTATTTTTGCACTAGTTCCTAAAGCAAAAAGAAAAACTTTATTTGCTTTTTTAATATATGATGTCGCTAATTTAATTTTAAAAATATTTTCTTTTGAAAGCGCTGAATTAACAGCATATTTTTGTGTTTCATAAATATTTAAAAAACCCTTTTCATTTTTTAGATGATCAATAGAATTTTCTAAAAATTCAATTTCTTTAATTCTTTTATTAATATAAATAGTTAATAATTTATATGAATTAAAGCCATATTTTTTTGCAAATCTTGAAATTGAAGCTTCAGAACAATAAATAATTTGTGACAATTCCTTTTGTGAAAAATCAAATTCTTTTTCATGAAAAAGATTTATAAAATCTAAAATTCTTTTTTCTACATTAGTTAATGAATTAATTCTCTTTAATATATTGTTATCCATAGCAAAATTATAAACAATTTGAAAATTAATTGAAAGAAAATGTCAAAATTATATTAAATATCTTTCAAAAATTGTAAAATATGATTGGATAATAATGGAGGTTTTATGAAATATTCTCAAAGTGTTTGTGCATTAAATTTATATTCATCGCTAAATATTATCGATGAATTAGTTGCAAGCGGAATGAAATTTATTCATATCGATTTTATGGATAGCTTCTATGTTGAAAATTTTGGATTTTCTTATGAAATGGCTGAATTTTTAATTAATAGATATCCTGAAATTAATTTTGATGCTCATTTAATGGTTAAAAAACCGCTTAGATTAATTGAAAAATTACAAAATATAGGTTTTAAAACAATTTTTTTACCAGCAAACGAAATTAATCAAAATGATTTTATAAATACATCTAAAAATTATCCAAATTTATCTTTTGGAATAATGCTTGAAGCTAAAAATAATCCACAAGATTATAAAAACTTAATAATAAATTCTAAAAAAATACTTTTAATGACTATTAATAAAATAGGCGGAACTGGAGTTCAATTAGATCAAAAATTATTTGAAAAAGTTAAAGAAATTAAAAATATTAATCAACATATAACAATTTATTCAGATGGTGGCTTAAGAGTTAATAATTCTGATTTATTTTACAACAATGAAATTGATATAGCAGTTGGCGGTTCGATTATATTTTCATTTGAAAATCCAAAATCTTTTTATAAATGATGGAAAGAAAAATATGATTCTTAAAATTGCAATAATTTCTCTTTCTTCGGTTTTGGGTTTGATTTTAGTTGGTGTTCTCATTTGAAGATTATATGACTTTTTATCAAAAAAAGACACACAAAAACAAAGTACTAAAGTCGGTTATATTAGCAAAAAAACTATTGAAAAGCTAAATTTTTTAAATTCATTGACTAATGAAAAAATTTTAATTAATATATTAGTTAAAAATAATTTTGCAAAGAAAAAATTTTCACTTTTTTCAGGTATTGCTATTAATCAAGAAAAGGTTTATGTACTTTCCGATATTATCAGTAGTAGTAAAGATAATCAATTACTTATTAATTCTAAAGGAGCTTTTTGAATTAATGAGAAAAAAAGGAAAAAAATTGATAATTGAGAAACCCAATGGCTAGAAGAGCAAAAAAGATGAATTGAAAAAAGATTTAATAAAAATTTTGAGATTTTTATTTTAGTGGATGAAAATATTAAAAAGGACAACATTAAAAATGAAAGCGAATTTAAAGCAGTTAATATTTATGAATTAAATGAAATTTTAAATTCCAAAAAAGAAAAGAATTTTGTGCCTGAAAAAGTAATTCAAATTTTTACAAAAAATAATGTTTTTAAAGAAAGAAAATAATGTTTGAAATAAAATTTAATTATTGAGGAATCGCTGCATTAGTTTTACTATTAATAATTCAATTATTTTTATATTTTATCATTAGAGAAAACATAAAAATAAAGTATTTAAAAGTAAATTTAAATTGCAAAATTAAACCACTATCTGTCGTTAGAAATACTTTAAAAAAGGAATTTAATAAAGATTTTTACCTTAATAGTAAAAAAAACTATTTTTCTAAAAATATAAATTTTAAAAAAGCAACTTTAATAATTGATACAAATTCAATTGACGATTCTATTTTTTCTACTGTTAACCTTTTATATTTAAATAAAACTATTAACAGTAAATTTATTAAAAAAGAAACACTAATATTTATTTGAAAAATTGTTTTTGTATCTTTAATAACTATAATCTTTTGTTTTATTACACTTAATTTATGAATTATTGCAATGGCAATAATCATCTTACTATTAATTGTTATTTTTATTGAATTTCTATTAACTTACAAAAGCGAAAAGCAAAACTATATTTTGCTAAAAAATTATTTTATTGAAAATTTTTATGATCAAAATTTAAAATTAATTTTAAAATATGCAAAATATAAAAGATTTTATTTGTTTGAAAAATATTTATTTTTTTATGTACAAATAATTAAAGATCTTGTTATTTTATTTAAAAATTGAGGTAATAATGAATAAAACAGAAAGTGAATTAAAAGAAATACTTAATTATAAATATAAATTTGAAATTGAGTATTTAAATAAACTAACTTATGAACAATTACAAGAATTATATGATCAAAAAGAAAAGGAAGAAATTGCACTTGCAAAAAATCCAAATAAATTTTGATACATTAAATCCTTGCCCGTTCCTAAAGAAGTAAAAACAAAAACTTCTTCTAAGGCAGGAATTTGAGTTTTTGTTGCCTTTTGTTTAGTTTTATTATCAGTTTTTATTATATTTATGGTCTTAGCTTTTTGGAATTAGAAAGGAAAAATGAAATTATTTGATGAAAATATGATGCAATGAGTTGAAAATCCAAAAGATTGAAAAGAAGTTGTTCATCAAGCTGTTCAATTACTAGTTGAAAATAATAAAGCAACTTGGGAATTAGAACAAAAAATTTATGAATCAACAGAATTATTTGGTGCTTATTATGTTTTAGAAAAGGGAATAGCATTGGTTCATGGTCCTGCAGGCGATCATTGTAAACAAGCTGCAACATCAACTTTAATATTAAATAAAGAAATTGAATTTAATAATCAAGAGGATAAAACAGCTAGAATTATCGTTACTTTATCAGCGCCCGATGCTAATACTCATTTATCTTTAATTCAGCAATTTGGACATTATTTTATGAATGATGAATTTAAACAAAAAGCATTAAAAGTTAAAAGTTTAGAAGAATTTTTAGCATTAATTAAAAATTATGAGGTTTAAATATGAATATTAAATGTGTATGTGGTTCAGGATTGGGTTCATCTTTATTATTAGAAATGAATGTTAAATCCGTTTTGGATAAATTGAAAATTCAATATGATTCTGTAGAGCACACAAATATTTCTTCATTTTCCAAAAATGGAGTTGATTACGTTGTAGTAGGTGCCGATGTTGCACCTGCACTGGATTTTCCTAAAGAAAGAATGATTGTATTATTAAACATCTTATCTAAAGATGAATTAGAAACAAAAATTAAAGAAATTATTAAAAAATAAAGGAGTTAAAATGGATTTTCTAAATTGAATGTTAGAATTTTTAAAATCATTTGTCGGAACTCCAGCCCTATTGGTTGGAATGTTCACAATGATTGGGGCATTAATTTTGAAAAAGAAATTTTCCCAAGTTATTATTAGTTCCTTTAAAGTAACAGTTGGATTTTTAATTATGGGCGCTGGTGCTGGTGCACTAGTAGGTTCATTAAATAAATTCCAACCATTATTTAAAGAAGCTTATAATTTGGATGGAATTATTCCAAATAATGATGGTTTTGCAGGAATGCTTGCATCAGGACTTCCAAGAATAGCAACATTAGGTTCATTAATTATGCTATTAGGAATGATCGCTAATTTAGTATTAGCTGCAACATCAAGATTTAAATATGTATATTTATCAGGTCATGTTCTTTATTATACATCTTTAATGCTTTCAGCAGTAATGTATGTAATGGGATTTAATTTTGAAAACAATATAGGCGATTTTGTTATGGCATTAATAGCAGGAGCAGGAATGCTATCGATTTATATGGTAATTTCTCCTGCGGTTCAACAAAGATATATGAAACAAATTATCGGTTCTGATGAAATTGCTTTAGGTCATACAGGAGGATTTGGATATGCACTTTCAGGATTAATTGGTGAAGGAATATCCAAAATTTCTAAAAAAAGAATTTTATCAACAGAAGAAATAAAATTCCCACAAGCTTTATACTTTTTCAGAAACACTCTTGTTTCTATTTCGATAACTGTATTTGTATTTTATTTATTTGCATTTTTACCTTCCGGTATTAAATATGAAATGGGTAAAATTGCTAAAGGAACAGAAGCTGCTATGATTCTTTCTGATGGAAACTGAATTATAACAATGATTGTTCAAGCATTTACATTTACCGCCGGAGTAGAAATAGTTTTATCAGGGGTTAGATTATTTGTTGGTGAACTAGTTCCGATGTTTAAAGGATTTAGTGATAAATTAATTAAAAACTCAAAAGTAGCAGTTGACTGTCCTGTGGTATTCCCTTATGCACCAAATGCAGTAGTAATTGGATTTATTTCTTCATTTGTGGCTGGAATAATTGGGATGTTTATTACTATTGGTTTAGGATATGGAAAATTAATTCCAGCAGTTATTTTACCTGGGTTAGTACCACACTTTTTCTTAGGAGCAACAGCTGGAGTATTTGGAAATGCCAAAGGTGGAATTTGAGGTGCAATAGTTGGACCATTTGTTGGTGGAATTATTATTACATTTGTGCCAGTATTTTTTGCTTTAGGTAAATGAACACCTGTTGAAGGAAGTCAATTGGCAATATTAGCACAAGAAAAAGGTCAAACATTAAATTTAAATTCCTTAAATTGAGGAGATACAGATTATTTCATTGGATTTATTCCAGGAATTATTGGATTAATTCCAAAGGCAGGAAAATATCTTGCACTTGCTTTAATTTTAGTTGCATATATTGGATTAATTATTGATGGAATTGTTGCAAATATTTTAAAGAAAAATAAAAAACTTAAAGCATAATGTCATTAAAAAAAGAAAATAAATTAAAATTAATATCAGCAATGCGTGGCATTGCTCTTGATTCCATCAACAAAGCTAAACAAGGGCACATCGGAATGGCATTAGGTGCTAGTGAAATTTTTTACTCTTTAATTTGTGAAAATTTAAAATTTACTGAAAAAGAGCCAAAATGAATTAATAGAGATCGCTTTGTTTTATCTGCAGGACATGGTTCGATGGGAATGTATGCTGCATACCATTTTATGAATTTACTTTCTGTAGAAGATATGAAAAATCACAAAGAATTTAATTCCAAAACTCCCTCGCATCCTGAAATTGATAAACTTAATTTAGTTGATGCATCTACTGGACCATTAGGGCAAGGAATAGCGATGGCGGTAGGAATGGCGATAAGTCAAAAATATTTAGCAAACAAATATAATAAAGACCGCTTGGAAATCATTGACCATAATGTTTTTGTACTCTGTGGCGATGGCGATTTACAAGAAGGTGTAGCACTAGAAGCAATTCAATTAGCTGGTACTCAAAGATTAGGCAAATTAATTATTATTCATGATTATAATAATATGCAAATCGATTCTAAAGCCGATGAAGTTAACAATCTAGATTTTGAAAAATATTTTAAAGCGCATAATTTTACAACTATTATTTTAAAATCCAATGATATTGACGAAATAAATAAAGCAATAAAACAAGCTAGATTAAGAACAAAACCAACTTATATTCAAATTCCTACAACAATCGCTTATAAAACAAAAATGCAAAATTCTTCCAAAGGACATAATGGAATATTAAATGAGCAAGATACAATTGAATATAAAAAATCTCTTAAATTAACCGATTTAAATCCGTTTGAATATTCAAAAGATTTTTATCAACTGGGTAAATATTGACTAAATAAAAAAGAAATATTTTTTTCACGTTGAAAATCAAAAATGGATAAATATCGTAAAGCATATCCTGAATTAGCAAACGAAATTGAGCAATTAAAAAACAAACAATATAATTTTGATTTTAGCAATTTTAAATTTAATCAAACAAATGTTGCAACAAGAAATTATATTGGCGAAATTATGAATTACATTGATAATAATTTTAAATTTGTAATGGGAGGATCTGCTGATCTTCGAGCGGCAACAAAAGTAGGATTTGATAAAGATTTTAAAAATATTAAATACGGAATTAGAGAATTTGCAATGAGTGCTATTAATAATGGAATCTATCTTGATAGCAACATTAAAACAATCGGTTCAACATTTTTAGTTTTTTCAGATTATGCAAAGGCAGCATTAAGATTGGGAGCATTAATGGAAATTCCATCAATTTCTATTTTTACTCACGATTCATATCAAGTTGGAGGAGACGGACCAACACATCAACCAATTGAACAATTGACATCATTGCGTTCCATTCCGAATTACTTAGTTTTAAGACCGGCTGACGAAAATGAAATGTTAAATGCATTTAAATATGCATTAAATTCTAAAACAACACCGGTAGCTATTATTGCTTGTCGTCAAGAACTAAAATCTTATAATTTACAAAAAACTGAATTTAAAGCTGCATATTTTATTAAAAATAGAGATAATTTCGATATTTCAATTTTAGCATCAGGATCTGAAGTGCAACTAGCAGAACAAGTTGCTAATGAGCTAGAAAAAGAAAACATTATTGCTAATGTGATATCGGTTCCAGCACTACAATTATTAGTAAATGATCAAAAATTAGTTTTAGATTTAAAATTAGATTTAAAACCAATGTTTGCCATTGAGGCATCAAACGATCATCTTTGATACAAATTATCTAAATATAATAAATTTGATGCATATTTAGCTAAAGATTTTGGGCATTCAGCTCCTGGACAGTTTGTATACGAGCACAACGGCTTTAATAAAAATAATTTAGTTAATTTAGTTAAAGAATTTTTAAAAAAATAATTTATATAAAAAAATGAATCTCTTATGGGATTCATTTTTTATAAAATTTAATAGTAAAAATAGTGAATTTTTAATTAAAATTAACATAAATTTATTTAAAATTTAACAAAATTAACCGACAAGAAAATGCTGGTCAATTTATTTTATTTTCTTATAAAAGAAGTATTTTATAAAAATCAATGTATTAATTTTAAATTACTTTTTATCTTTATATTTTTTAATATCATCTTCGTGGAAAGATTTTAACATTTTAATGTCTTCTTTCATTTCTTTGATATCCTGGCTGTGCTCTTGTAAAATTTTACTGTGTTGTGCTTGAACGGTTTTAATCTCCTTGATATCTTGGCTGTGCTCTTGCAAAATTCTACTATGCTCCGCTTGAACGGTTTTAATCTCCTTGATATCTTGGCTGTGCTCTTGCAAAATTCTACTATGCTCCGCTTGAACAATTTTGATTTCTTTAATATCCGCAGAATTTTCATTAGTTTGTTTTTGCACATCCAAAAGCACAATTTGCATATTAAGAACTAAATTATATAAAGATTTAAGTGTGATTTTTTTCTCACTAGTTTCCTGCATTTTCAATTTTTCTCCTTCCATTATAATTCTACACTTTTTTTCATCTTTAAAATCAATTTTACATTGATGTTTTTCATATTGTTTAATAATTTTAGTTGCTTCTTTTAATGAAACTAAAGTTTTATTATTATTCATACAAACCTCCACATATAATGTCAATTTTTTGCCACTTTTGTCAAAAAATGGAAAAATTTGGGAAAAACAGGAGATTTTTCCTAAAAAAATGACTATTATATGCTGAAAGTAAAAATTATTTTTGCATTAAAAATAATTTAAATTTATCTTAAAATTTAATAAAAATTGTAGAGGAAATTTAACATATACAATACTTTTTTCAATAATTTTTTAATATAAAAAGCATTTTGTATGTCCTATCCAATTAAAAAATATTAAAATTTTGAATTTTTTTCATCGATCATCTGTTTTTTATTAAATATTTAAAATATAAATTTATAATATTTTTGTAAATAAAAAACAAAAAGGAGAATTTAAAATGTTAAAAGATGTTACAAAAGCAACATTAGCTGATGAAATTAAAAAAGGGAAGGGTTTACAATTATTAAATTTCCACGCGACTTGATGTGGTGTATGTAAAATGCTTTCACCTGTATTAAAAGAAGTATCAGAAAAATTAAATTTAGATGTTTATAAAGTAGATGTCGATCATGATGAAGAATTCGCAAAAGAAATGGGCGTTAGTGGAACTCCAACTACATTCGTATATAAAGATGGAAAATTAGCAACAAAATTTGTTGGATATAGAGCATTAGAACAAATTAAAGAACTATTAGAAACATTACCTGAAGTTTCGGAAGGATCAAGTTGTTCTAAATCTGAATCTTCTTGTTCATCTAAACCTTCTTGTTCAAAAGAAGAAAAAGCATGTTCTAAAGCAGAATCAACATGCGCTTCAAAATCAAGTTGTTCAAAAGAAGAAAAAGTTTGTCCTAAAACAGGTTTAAGTTGTTCTAAATCAGAATCATCTTGTTCAAAAAATGAAAAAGTATGTTCAAAATCTGAATCAACATGCGCTTCAAAATCAAGTTGTTCAAAAGAAGAAAAAGTTTGTCCTAAAACAGGTTTAAGTTATTCTAAATCAGAATCATCTTGTTCATCTAAACCTTCTTGTTCAAAAGAAGAAAAAACATGTTCTAAATAAATTTTTAAATTAAAATCAGCACATAAATGCTGATTTTTTTATTTTTTTAAAACTTTAATTTACTTAATTTTGGTCAAATACCAATAGAAGCACATTTAAATCCTGTATGAATTAAAACTGTAGCGGAAGAAATTTGATCTTTTTCTATTTTTGCTTTATATTCGTTTAATGCTTTTTGAGCTTCATTAAACATTTCTAAATCACCAGCATATGAAAATTTAAATTCATAATTTTCTAAATAAGATAATCCGCCAATGAATTCAATTAATTTCTCAATAACTTTTTCGTATGATCCTTTTAATGTTCTTTTTAATCCTCCAAAACTTATTCCTTCTTGACTTACTTTTAATAATGGAATTAATTTAAAAGAATTTAAAAGAATTTTTTTCATTCCAGTTAATCTTCCTCCTCTTATTAAAGAAGTTAAATCTTTAACAATTAAATAATTCAAACTTTTTTCATTAACTTGTTTTACAAATTTTATAAGTTCATCAATAGTTTTACCTTCTGCAGCTTTTTTTACTAAAAATTTACTAATTTCTAAAGCTTGGTCGGCGAAAAAATGATTATCAACTAATTTAAATTTATCGCCATATTTTTTAGATTCAACCATTACTGTTTGAAAAGTTGAAGAAAGGGCGGAAGATGTTAATAAAACTATTACATTTTCGTACTCTTTTGACATTTGTTCTAAACGTTCTTCAATTGTTGCGAGAGATGGTAAAGAAGTTTTTGTTTCTTCACTAGTTTTAACCAATTCAGAAATTTCTTTATTCGACAATTCTGAGCCGTTGTCTATATAGTCTTTTCCGTCAATTGAAAATTGCAAAGGAATCATTTCAAAACCATTTGCTTTAATCTCTTTTTCGGAAATACCACCGAACGAATCTAATAAAATTCCTATTTTTTTCATAATGTTAAATTATATAACAAATGCATAATTTTTTTCTAAAAAAAAAAAAAAAAAGCAGTCAATCTGCTCTACTTTTTTATTGTTATTTAATAAGAAAATGATATTTACAGCCAATTTTTTCTAATACTTTTTGATCTTTTTTCATATCAGTTTCATAAATTAATGTTATATTGTTTGCTTTTGATATTTCATACAAAGATTCTAATGATAATAAAATTTTATCTTTATTTAGATTATCTGTAAGTTCTTTACTAATGATTAAAAAATTAGGTGTCATATTTCTTATTGCTGAAAATAAATTTTCGTTAATTGTTTTTAAAGAAAACCCTCAACGTTCTAATTTTCTTTCACTAGTTTCACTAATGCTTAAACATTCTTCAGTGAATTTTAAATAATCATTAGTCATAACAATTAAATTTGATAATTGAGTGTTTAATTTTTCAAAGTTTTTTAAAACAGATGAATCATCTAAAAATAAAAAATCTGTTTTTGTGCTATTTTCACTATATTGTCAAAATAATTTTTCAATTATTTTATTTTTCTCTTCACTAGTCAAATATAAAAATATTTGTTCATCAATATTAGCAGTAATAATTTGACCAATTTTCTGGTTATTTTTTTTAATTAATGAAAAAATATAAGGAACTTGCTCATTATTAATTAAGTTTCGATATTTATCTTTATTTGAATTATAAATTTCCAATTCATTGGCATAATCAACAAAAAAGGGAGTTGAAATATCGAAAACTGTTTTAGTTTGTTTTGATTTTCATAATGAAAAATTAATTATTTTATTAATTTTACTAATAAAATTTTTATCATTATCTTTTTCAGAAATGATTATCGCCTGTTCATTAAAAAAGAAGTTATTTTTAAATTTTTTAAATTTATTTAATAATCATTTTTTGTAAAAAATTAATGTTTTTTTATCTTTATTATTAAACACAAAAATTAACTTGTCTTTTTCATAATAAATTTCTTTAATTAATAGTAAAAGAGATAAATTTTGAGTAAATAAAATTTCCATTAATTTCCTTATTCCTTTTTCACTATTAAAATGTTCTTTGAGCGAAAATGCATAAAACATTAAAAAATTTTTAGTAACTTTCATATTTGACAAACTTTTAATTTTGATTTTATTTGCTAAATTATGAAAAACTTTAATATTGTTAGGAATATAATTATTTTTATAAATAACTAATGTTTTTTCTTCTTCGCCAGTAAAAATGAAATTGTATTTCTTTTCAACTGATTTTTGATTATGTTTTTCAATTATTGATATTTCAAGATTACTATGATCTCAATTTTTAAAATTATTAGATAATTTTTTACGATCTTTTTTAGAAATTATTTCTAAAAATTGATTTATTTGTATTCAGTTTCCTGAATAAATATTTGGTTTATTTTTAAAAATAATTAGGGCACTATCATAATATTTAGAATCCATCATTCTAATTCGATTTAACTCTTGATCATAAAGCATGGGAACAATAATTGAATTATTTTTTTTAAGTTTTTTGATAATAAATAAATAATAAATAAAACATAAAGTTGTTAGCAAAATGAATATCATAATTAAAATGGTTAGTAAAATTATTCCATCATTTTCTAGTTGCATTTTTCTCCCTTAAATTAATTTATCTTTTCAATTGATTTATGATTTTTCATTATATTTTTAACTTCATTTGTTTTATAAAACTTAATTGTGGCAACTTCATCATTTATTTCTAAAACAATCCCTTCACCAAAAACAATATGATTAATAATGTCTCCAACAATTAGTGGAGAATTAGCATTTTCGTGTTTATAATTTAATTTACCTTCAGGATTTAATCTTGTAAAATTCAATAATTTCTCTGATTTTATCCCCATTTCAGAAACAAATCTCGAAGTTTGAGAACGAGTACCTAAATCAAAGTAATTTCCTCCCGAATCAGAAATAAATAATCTTTCTTTCGCCCTAGTTATAGCTACATATGCTAATCTTCTTTCTTCCTCAAGCCCCTCACTTTGAATAACACTTTTTTTACTTGGAAAAATTCCTTCAACCATTCCTACTAAAAAAACATTTTGAAATTCCAATCCCTTAGCACTATGGATTGTCATTAATGTAACTACTGAATTTAAAGAATTTTCATTAGAATCTTCATACATCAATGCAACTTCATTTAAATAATCAGTTAAATTTAATTCAGCATTTTTCGATTCTTTACTTTTTAAACTCTCATAAAAGCTAGCAATATTAACTTGTGCATCGTTTTTTTCAATTGGATTTTTAATTGATTGTAAATATTTGATTTTATCTAAAAATTTTTCTAAAACTAAAGAAATGGAATTTTTATTTTTAATCATCTTTCTTGCTCAATTAATATTATTTAAAAAATCAACCAATTCTTTTTTAATAGAATGACTTAAAGGTAGTTCAACAAAATCTTTTGAATTTTTATAGTCTTTTAAATTTACAAAATAATCGATTAAAGCATCAAATAAATTCATTTGCTTTTGATTTGCAAAATCGATCATTTTTTGCACGGCAACTGGACCAATTTTTCTTGAAGGCACATTAATAATTCTCATTAAACCAATTGTTGAACCATCATTAATAACTTTTAAATAAGAAATGACATCTTTAATAACTTTTTTATCAAAAAACTTTTGCCCACCGACTATTTGATAAGGAATATTTTCTTTAATTAATGCCTCTTCAAATTCTCTTGAATAAAAATTAGAACGATAAATAATTGCAATATTTTTTAACTGAACCTTTTTCTTTTTTAAATTGTTAATTTGAGTAACGACTCATCGTGCCTCTGCTTCAATATTAAAAGCATGAAAAAATTCGATTTCTTGCTCTCCCTCAATTTCAGTAAATAATTTTTTTGGCAATCTTTGTTTATTATGTTCAATTAAAGAATTGGCTGCAGATAAAATAATGTTAGTTGATCTATAATTTCTTTCTAATGTTACAGTAATTGCTCCTGGATAATATTTATCGAAATTTAAAATTAATTGAGGATCAGCTCCACGTCAAGTATAAATAGTTTGATCTGGATCGCCAACAATTGTTAAAATAGCACCATTGGAAGTTAAAATTTTAATTATTTCAAATTGTAAATCTGAAGTATCTTGAAATTCATCAACTAGAATTCTTGAATATTTTTTGCTTCATTTTTCCCTAACGCTAGGAAATTCCCGAAAAATTTTAACAGTAAAAATCATAAGATCATCAAAATCTAATGCTTTAATTTCTTCTAATTTTTTACAATATAAATCATAAACAGAATAAATAGTTTGATATTCTTCCTCTAATTCTTGTTCATTAATATCTTCTGGTTTTTTTTCTAAATTTTTTCATTTAGAAATATAATCTAAAACCGTTGAATAACTGAGATCTCGACTGGTTATATTTAATTTACGATAAATATTTTCTAAAATATTTTTTTGATCAGAAGGATCTAAAATATCGAAATTGGAAGAATAATCTTCTAATTTATTAATTTCTCTTCTTAAAATAAAATTACAAAGTGAATGGAAAGTGGAAATCATTGTATTTTTAGCTTTAATACCGACTAAATCAAAAATTCTTTCTTTCATTTCGTTTGTAGCTTTATTAGTAAAAGTAACTGCTAAAATTTTTTCAGCTTTAGCAATTCCGTTTTCAATAATATAAGCAATTTTTTTAGTTAAAACTCCCGTTTTACCACTTCCAGCACCAGCAATTATTCTTAAATGATTTTCATTAGCAACAACCGCTGCTTTTTGTTGAGCATTTAAATTTAATAATATTTTATTATTGATTTCATTTTTCATAATTATCTTCCTCTTCTTGCTGCCAAATTATGATTTCTCAATTTAAATTTTCGGGAGCTAAATTTATATCCACTTTTTTAACTTCTTGATTTTTATTTAAATAAACAGTTCTTGTTTCAGAATATAAATCAATTATTGAAATTTTAGTTTTAGAAAAACAAGTTAACATTAAAATCATTTCAATAATAATATTTAAATTCGCAATTGATAAAACTGTTCCAACTAAAAATTTTTCTAATGAATTAAATGTTTCAATTTCATTAATTTTATTTTTTAAAAGATTTTTATTTTCGATTAATTTTGATGCCAATGATGGCTGAATAAAAATTAAGAAAATAAAAAGAAAAATAATTCAGTTAATTGAAAAACACAATTCTTTTTTTAAAATATTGTTAAAAAAACTTTTTTTATTTTTAGTTGTACTTAATGAAATTACTTTAAGTCGCAATATTCATTTTCCAATTGTATAACCATTTGTGAAATATTGCATCATGACTTGTAATAAAAATATTAAAATGGCATTAATAAAAAATCAAATATAATAAAGTATCTGATAGTATTTTCCATCATCAATAACATAAAACAAAAACCACGTTATAAATAACGAGATACATAAAAAAATTATGGCATCAATAATTCCTGAAAGGGTTCTAATTCAAAAACCGGCTATTTTTTTCAATTAAAATTTTCCTTGTAATGAGTTTCATTTTGATGGTGGTAAAGAATTTGTTACTAATTTACTTTCATCAGTATTTAAAAATATATATTTATTAACTGATGTAATTAAATTAAATTCTTCTTTTCTCATAATTTTAAGTTTATCGTAGTATTTTAAAACTAGTGGAGAAAATTGTTCTTGATGTCTTAATAATCTTTTTAAAAGCGATTTTTTAGTTACTCCTAAAATTGTTGGAACAAATACTTGTAAATGAAATAATTTAGCATATGCTATTTCTTCTAAAAAATCTGGTTTATTTTCTTTTGTAAAAATTTCGATGTTTTTTCAATCTCTAATTATTTGAGTTGGATTATTAATGCTAATGTCATTATTTCATTCATTAACAATCACTTCATCGATATAAACATAAGTTTGAAAATATAAAATGGTTTTATAAACAATGTCAATTAAATATTTGGTATTAGCATCTTTAAAAGTTTTATTTTTAATTATTTCAATAAATTTTTTACGGTTATAAAATTTATTGAAAATTGTCGGAAAGGTAAATGCTACAACTTTTTTATCTTCTTGAATATTAAAAAGTTGTTTTTCCTCTATTCTTTTTCGAGGTTCTAATTTAAAAAATCCTTTAAACTTAGGTTTAAACTCCAAAATATCAGGAGTATATTCTTTTTCATATTCTAAAAATTTTTGAACAAACACATCCTTTAAATTTGTTTCAGGATAAACAACGATAAAATATTGACCAGTTGCTAAATGAAGCATCTTAAAAATATTTTTCACTACACTTTGCCTTCTTGTATTAAAAATAACTTTTAAACGGTTTTCAAAAATATTTTTATATTGTTCTAATAAGTTCATTTCATCTGTTGATGGAGTATTAACAGTAATCAAAACTTCATAATCATCATATTTTTGCAATAAACAAGAATCTAAAAGCGATTTTAGTTCGTTTTTTTGATTATAAGAAGGTACAATAATAGAAAGTTTCATTTTTCTCCTTTTACATTTTTAAATTATTTGGTGTTCTAGGAAATGGAATAACATCACGGATATTATCAACCCCTGTAACATACATAATTAATCTTTCAAATCCTAGTCCAAAACCTGCCGATCCCGAATCGCCAAATCTTCTTAAATCTAAATATCATTTTAAATCATCAGCCGGAATTGAAAGTTCATTAATTCGATTTAATAATTTATCATATCTCGATTCTCTTTGTGAACCACCAATTAATTCACCTATTCCTGGAACTAGTAAATCAAAAGCAGCCACTGTTTTATTATCATCATTTTGATACATATAAAATGCTTTAAAATCCTTTGGATAATTAATAACAGCAACTGGACCATTAAACAATTTTTCAGCAAGATATTTTTCATGTTCTGTTGCTAAATCCAAACCAAATTCAATGTTTTTTTCTTCGAATGTATCTTTAACTTTTTTAAGTTCTTCAATTGCTTGTTTATAATCAATGATTGATAATTTTTTATTTAAAAATAAATTTAATTTTTCTCTTAAATTACTGTCATAATTTTTTTCTAAAAAGTCAAATTCCAATTTGTTAACTACTAATGTTTTAGAAATAACTTCTTTAAGCATTTGATCAGCAAGTAAAATAATGTCATTTAATTTATAAAATGCAACTTCTGGCTCAACCATTCAAAATTCAGCTGCATGTTTTTTAGTATGTGATTTTTCAGCTCTAAAAGTTGGTGCAAAAGTATAAACTTTTTGCATTCCAATTGCATATGCTTCAGCATGCAATTGTCCTGTAACTCCTAAAGTGGCTTTTTTGCCAAAAAAATGTTCTTTACTTTCATCATCAACAACGAATGTCTCTCCAGCACCTTCACCATCGTTTGATGTAATAATTGGTGAAGAGACATATAAAAAATTATTTTTAGCGAAAAAGTTATGTATTTCTAAAGCTAAAGTTGAACGAATTAGCATTACCGCTTTAATTAATCTGGTTCTATGCCTTAAATGCGGAATTTCTCTCAAAACTTCCATTGAAATTTCTTTCTTTTGAATTGGAAAATCTTCATCAGTATTTTTTAAAAGTTCAAATGAAATAGCGTGTAATTCAACACTTTGTTTAGCATCAGGGGTGTATTTTAATAATCCGGTAATTGAAATAGATGCACCTTCTCTTGCTTTATCAACAATTTCCAAATCAATATTCTCTTTTTTAAGAACTACTTGTAAATTAGCCACTGTGGAACCATCATTTAATTCTAAAAATTTAATGTTTAAATTTCCTCTTAAACTAAAAATTCATCCGCTAATTGAAATTTTTTGTCCATCATAGTCATTTGCATTTAAAATTATTTGTTTAATTGTCATAATAAATAACCTCTTTATATTTTATATATAAATTTTACTATAAAATCAAAATTTAAAATTTTAAATTTATAAAATGGCATAATTTGAATTATTTACCTTATTAAAGTAAATTAAAGCTAAATTTTATAAAAAAATAAAAAACGGATTTATCGAAAAAGATAATCCGTTTTTTGATTTTAATTTAGTATTTTAACCTTCATTAAAATTCTTTTATTACATAATTCATTTCTATTTGTTGCATGAACAACTGCAGTTGCATGACATTTGGCATGAACATTTTGAACATGTGTTCATTGAGCATTTTTTATGTTCCATAAGCACCTCCTATTTTTTGTTCAAAATAATTATATATAATTTAAATTGATAAATATACAAATATGTAAAAATTGTAAAATTTAATTTTTTTTCATTTTTGAGCTAAAAAAATATAAAAAAATCATTTTTTTGTTATATAATACACCTTTTTTTAAAATTAATAAAAAAAATGCAATTACTTTGCATTTTTCATTGAGCGCATAACTGCTTTAATTTGTGTTTCGGATGCTTTTCTTCCCATTTGTAAAAACATTGCTCTAATCATTTTTTCATTAATTGGCGGATTTTCTTTTAATTGCTTTTCAAACATTTTTTTCGAAACTATCATTCCAATAATTCCTCCAGCAATAAATAAAATGATAGCTACTGCTATTACAATTCCAATTCATCCGCCTAAACCTACTCCACCAGCTTCGTGCACGATATTTTGGGTTGTTTCATTAAAATTTTTTAACATTTTTCTCCAATCTTAAATAATTATACTTTATTTTAAAGTTAATACTATTAAATTTTCAATATGATATGTTTTAGGAAACATATTGAAAATTTCAATATAATCAATTTGATAATATTGTTTTAATTTAGCTAAATCACTAGCTTGAGTCGCTACATTACAAGATAAATAAATAATTTTATTAGGCAATAATCTTATTAACTGATTTAAAACCTCTTTTTTCAATCCTGTGCGATCAGGATCGACAACAACTGTGGATTTTAATTCTTTTTCTCTTGCTAAAAATTTCGATACTTCTTCATTAACAATTTTTAAGTTATTTAAATTATTTATTTTTTTGTTATAAAGTGCATCTTTATATGAATTTTTATTTATTTCAACTGCTATTACTTTTTGTGCCTTTTTAGTTAAAAAACTACTAATTGTTGCTATTCCTGCATATAAATCGTAAACAACTTGTTCATCTTCATCAATAAAATCTAAAATTTTTTGATAAATTTTTAATGCTACTTCTTTATTAACTTGATAAAATGAACCAATGGATACTTTAAAAACCAAATCTTCCATTTGATCATATGTATATAAATTATCAGTTTTTTTGCCTTCAATTAAAGTGTTTAGTTTTCTAATTATAATTTTGCCTTTTTTATCTGTTTTAGGAATAATATCAGTTAACAAAAAGTCATTTAAATAGTATATTTCATTAGAATTTTTCTTTTTTAATCCGCCATCAAATAAAGTAATTTTATTTCTATAGCGATATTCTTTTTCCCCTTGAAAATAATTAATATTTTTATCTTCTAAATCAATTTTAGCAATTTGTTTGAAAATTGATTTTAAAGTATAAATTTTATATTCCTTTTCTGCTTGCAAATTCATATGCATTAGTTCATATCCGCCAATAAATTGATAATTTTCTGGTAAATTATCAATTCTATTATTAGATTTTTCAATAATTTTTACAGCAGTTCCTTTATAATAATTTTTTTCTTGGCTAATCACTTTAAATTCTACAATTTCATTTAATATTGTAAAAGGCAAATAAATTGGTTTATGATTATAAATTCCAACCCCTTCACCCTTTTGATTATAAAATAAAATTTTAGTTAAATTTTGCATTCACTTTTTCCTTGATTTCTTGAATAATTAAATCTTTATTAATTAATCAATTAAGTTTTTTGATTTTCATCAATTGGTATCCGCTAGTTTTTAAATAGTTATTTTTATCTTTAAATAAAATATATTCTTCATAACTAGAATAATTTGAATAATCATCTAGTAAAAATCCAAGTAAATAATTATCAAATTGATCAACAATTGCTAAATCGATTTTTTTACTTCCAATTGAATAATTAGTAATTGTTTTTAGTGAATAATTTTCAAAAAAGTCGCTATTATTTAATACTTTTGCAATTTCAAGTGCAAATTCAGAAACAGGAATATCTTTTCGTTTCTTTTTCACTGCTTCATTTTCTAAAGTTAAATAATTTGTCTTTTCTTGATTAGATAATTCTAAAAACAATAATCAGTTTCTAAATAATAAAATATCATCATTAACATTTCAAGTTTCTATTTCTTCAGCTTTAATTGATTTAATAACAATGATTTTATCTCTAGCACGAGAAATAGCAACATTTAATGCATTTTTACCACCTGGTCTAGAAACATATGTATTATATAATGAAGTGGTTTTATCATAAGTTACTGAAACAATTAATAAATCTGCTTCATCCCCTTGAATATTTTCAATATTTTTTAATAATACTTTTTCACTATTAATTGCTTCTTCCAATTCTGTATGATTATGAAAAATTAAATTTTCAATAAGTTCACGTTGCGGAGTGTTAAAAGTTAAAAGAATAATTTTATTATAATCATTTAAATTTTCTTTTAACTTTTCAATTGCAAATTCTGCTTCAACTTTATTTGATTTATCTTCTCATTTTCCATCTACTTGAAATACTTCAATTGGATCAATTTTATTAGCATTAAATTTATCTATAACATCAAGTTGCGACTCATAAAAATGTTTAGAAGAAAAAGTCATTAGTGCAGCAGAATTAGAACGATAATTTTTATCTAATAAAATACTGTAAACACCTTTAAAAACAGCATAATTTAAAATTGATTCAATATTTCCCAGTTCAATATCTTCAACATCACTACGAACCGAAAACCAATTTGTAGGTTGCATTTGTTTATCATCTCCAGCTAAAACTTTGATTTTACCTAAATATAAAATAGGGAAGGCTTTTTCAATAAAAATTTGCGATGATTCATCTAAAATTACATAATCAAATTCATTTTTATTTCACTTACTTAATTCTGTATCAACAGAAGAAATGATTATAGGAAAAAGTTCTTTAATAATTTTTTCATGTTCTAAAACAAATTTATAAGGATCGCGATGTTTTGTTCTAGCAGCTATTACAAATTTAAAATAAAGTTTTTTCATTTCTTTATCAAAATTATCAATTTTTTTAAATAATCTATAAAAAACAAAGTTTCTAATTGAATCTTCGTCGCTAACTTCAACCTTTTGATCTTTAAAAACAAATTCATAAAAATCATTAATATCTTTTAAGCTATCTAAAGAAATATTTTCAATTTTCTCTGTTATGGTATAAATATCACCTTTAAAATTGGCTAAATCATTAAAAATTATTTGTGCATCATTTTCAGTTTCAGGACTAAATTTTATAAATAATTTTTTTAATGGATTAATTTTTTTGTTAAGCTGAGATTCTAAAATAGCAAATTTTAGTTTTTTCATATTTTTAGGAATATTTTCAGCTTGCAAATGAATATTTTTGCTTAATTTATAAATTGATTCAATTGTTTTAATGGAAAAATTTTCAATATTTCTTTTTAAATAAGAATAACTATCTAAAATTTGTTCGTAATTTTCTAAATTATGAAATTTATTAAAAATGTCAATATATTGTTTTTCATCATCATAAATTACTTTTAGTGGCTCAGGATTTGCATCTTTTTGGAAATTTTCCAAAATCTCAATCAATTTAATTATCGGTTCATAAAAAGCCGATTTATTCATACTATTATCATTTAAAATAAATAAACAGAAAATTGATAGTTTATTCATACGACTTTTTAAAACATCTAAAGCCGCTTTTTTCTGAGAAACAACTAAGCCAGTTTTATTAAAGAAAATAATATTAGCAATAATGTTGGAAATTGTTTGAGATTTACCTGTTCCAGGTGGGCCTCATATAATTGTATTTTGTGTCATTGCTGAAACTGTTGCTTTATCTTGAGAAAAATTAGTTTTATTAATTTTTACAAAGTTAAATCTTTTTTCAAAAATAATATCATGAATTCTTTTGCGGTATTTATTTTTATTAAATTCCACTTCTAAAATCTCATCTAATTCATCATTTTCAATGATTTTTTCCATTATTTTTCTTTGGTGACTTCCAAATGAATTGAAAATTCCAAGCACCATTCCTTCATGAAATTGAATTCCTGTATTTATTTCATTTTCATTAATTTTTCGACAGTTGTTTTTAAAAGTCTTGATATTATAATTTGGTCAAACTTCTTTAATTGTTTTTTCCAATTCTCTTATAGAATAATTGGAAACATCGATGTCAATTTCAAATAAAAATCCAGCTTTTTCTAAAACTCAAACAAGTTTTTCATTAATTTTAATTTCTCCATCAGAAAATAAATATGCTTGTGAATTACTAATTTCAATGTTAACTTCTTTAAAAAATAAAGGAGCAAAGATTTTTCTTTTTTCAATTTCAACTGAAACAAAAAGCATTCCAATTTGCATTGGTCAAATATTTCTTTCACTATTAATATTTTTTGCTCTTGCTAAATATTTTTTTCACTTATAGTTATTTTTTTGAAACTTTTCTTGAAAATCATCAGAAATCTTTTTAATTTCGTTTTCAAAATCTAATTCTAAGCGTTTTTTATCTTCTTCAGTTAAAAAATGATTATGATTAGTGAAAAGGGTTTCTAATTCTTCAATGTTTTGTGCTTTTTTAACTTCCTTAGCAAGTTTTTTTAAATTCGCTTCTGCTAAAGGAATTTTAAATCTAGGGTTGTTATAAAGTTTTTCAAAACTTTTTTCATCTATTAAACGATATATATCAATAAAATCAAAATTATTTATATTAACAAATAATGAAGTATCAAATTTATCAATATAAAATAAATTATCTAAAATTCTTTTATAATTTTGTTTATTTTTTTTAGCTAATTCAAAATTTGTTTCCATATACTATTTTTCCAACTTTCTTTTTACTTCATTTGCTAAATGTTCTGCAACATTACCAACGATAATTTCAATATATTTGCTTGATACTAATGTTCCAGAAATTCCCTTCATATTTTGAACTTCATTAGCATTAACTTTTTTACTATCATTTAAATATAATTTAACTCTTTTATGTGAATTGGTTAAACTATCAATGTTTGTTTTTCCACCTAAATTTTCAATTAATTTATCTAAATCAACAACCATTTTAGTTGTTTTTGAAAGTTCATTTTCCTTATTATTTTTCGCTTTTTGCTTTCAGTATATTCATATAAATCCTAATGTGATTATAGTTAAAAAAACTATTAATATTTTATCTTTATTTTTCATTATTTCTCCTTGTGTTTTTCTAAAAGTACATATAGCATTACTCTTTTTATTCTGCTTGAAGTATAACGTCTAGAAGTGCATATTTCAACAAATTCTTCATAACTTTTTGCATCAATATTTTTTTTAAATAAATTTTCCATACCTTCTGAAATCATCGGATTTTTCGAAAGTTCACTGGCAGGTGTTTCTCTAACGATTTTTTGAAATTTCGCATAGTAATTTTCAATTCTATCAGGAAGAAAATTAAATTTCATTGGTGTATATTCGCTAACATCTTGGTTGGCAAAAATCATTTTTCTAATCAAAGAAGCTGAAGCAAATTGATTATTTGTTTCTTGAGAATGATAGGCAACTGTTCTTTTTAAAGTAAAGGGAGTAATTTTATAATTATTAAAAACTATTGCCTTTACATATTCTAAACCTAAAATATCATTGGGATAGATGATTTTTTCTCCCGTTAGTTCCGAAAGAGCTTTAGAACTAGCATTAGGAAATGAAAATCCATTTTTTAAATTTGCTTTTAATAATTTGTTGTAAACTTGCTCATTAAAATAAATTGTTTCAGCTATTTTAATTAAATTATTAACATCATTGCTTTCGCTACCAAAAATAATTTTATCAATTTTTAAATCGTTAATTATTTTTAGTGCGCCTGATGCAAAAATGTGTGCAGCCTGAGTTGCATATTCAAAAGGAAGTTCAACAACATAATCAGCACCATATTCTAGTGCTATTTTTTTTCTCTGTTCGAAACTAGCGACTGCCATTTCGCCTCTTTGAACATATTTTCCAGATAAAATTACAAAAATTTTATCATTAGGAAAATTTTTTTTAACATATTCCAGTTGATAAATATGACCATTATGAAATGGGTTGTATTCCGCTATTATTGCTATTGCCATAATTTAATTTTATTAAATTAATAAAAAAAGCAGAATAAATTTTTTATTTTTTTTATTCCACTTTTGATGTATTAAATAATCCTGTTGTTTCAATTACCGGTTCAAGTGATATTCATATTTTAGGATCTATTTGTTTTAAATGTCTTAAAATCGGCTTTACTTCCAATAAAAGCGTTATTGTTTGTACTTTATAAATATCATTTCCTGTATATCCTGAAGTTCCTTTTCAAATACTATATGAATGTCAATAGTTAATATTTTTTAAATGTGCAGAAATTTTTTCTGGTTCAGTTGTATAAATTGAAATGCAAACTTTTTTATATTTAGGATAAATTATATTCACTATTGAAGAGGTCATAAAAATATAAATTAAAGTTGATATTAATTGAACACCAAATAATCGATAAATTTTACCACTACCAATATTAAATGCACCTAGTGAACCAAAAATTATCAACGAAGAAAAGGCAATTGAAATTGAAATAATAAACAAAAGTCTACCTATTGGTTTTTTCTTTTTAGTAGAATAAAAATAAGAAACAATATCAGTTCCACCTGTTGAGCCTCCGAATTTTCAAGCTATGCCAATTGAAAAACCAACTAAAATTGAACCTAGTACAGAATAATAAATTATTGGTAATAGATCGTCATTTGCGAGTAAAACTTGATCAATATTTCATGATGATTTTATAGATATATGATAAACAAAGAAATTATGAATATTTCCTCATTCTCCTATTGGTATCATAAAAAATAATGCTCACAAATTTTGAAAAATAATTCATAAAAGTGTTAAATACAAAAAACTTTTTTTAATTTTTTTTCAAAAAATAATAAACATAGGTAAATTAAGTCCAAAATACATTAAAGTAAAATATGGAGCCGTTGAAGGGGCGATATAAGTAATAAGTGTTGGAATAGCTGTTAAACCCGAAGGAATGGTTTTGGATTGAAATAAAACAATAGAAATTCCAAAAGAAAAAATAAATGACGAAATAAGCATCATAAAAATTGAAAATGGTCTTTTTTTAATTATTTCAATTAAATTTTTTGGCTGATTTTGATTTTCAATATTAATTATTTCTTTAGAAATTGCATCGAAATTTATTTTTTTCCCAAATTTTAAATTTTTCTCTCTTTTTTTAAGTTCTTTTATCTCTGAACAATCTTTTTGACAATTTTCTTTATTTTCCATAGTAACTCTCTTTTGCTGATATAAAATAAAATTTTATATTATTTTGTTTTAAATATATTCAAAAAAGTTAAAAAAAAATAAAATTTAATATTTTGATATTTATTAAACATTTTTAATTATTTTTTAAAAATTTTGCTTTTATATATTTGAAAAATTTTATATATTTAAATAACAAGATTTTTAAAATAGGAGGGATAAATGATTATAGGAATAAGCGGAATGATTAGTAGTGGAAAAAGTACATTAACTACTAATTTAGTAAAAAAATTTGACAATTCTGAAATGCTTTTAGAATTTAACGAAAACGATGAAGTTTTCAATACATTTTTAAGGTGATTTTATGAGCAAAAAGAAAATTTAACCATTGGTTTTCAAACATATATTATCGAAAACCATTCAAGTATTTTTGTTAAAAAAATTAGCGAATTTCACGAAAAAAACAAAAAAAACAAAGTAAAGGGACACTTTTTTTTAGATCGTTTTTCTTTAGAACATTATATATTTGCTAAGATAAATTTGGCACATAAAGAAGAAAAATATATGAGAGCATATGATTTAGCTTTCAAAGAGCTTATAACAGAAAGTGAATTACCTGATTTAGCAATTTTTCTTGATTTAAATTTTGAAACATTTAAAAAACGCTTTTTTAAAAGAGATCGTTCTGTTGAGACTGATAATTGAGAAAAAAATAAAAATTATTTTGAAACTTTATATAAAAATTACAAAAGCATTTTTATTCAATTATGTAAAGATTACAATTTAAAATATGAAATAATTGATACTAACAATTTAACTGAAGAACAAGTGCAAAAAGAAGCGGAAAAAATTATCAATTATTATGCAAGCAAAAACGAAACTAATAATTAAACTAAATTAATAAAAAATAGACCGTTTATTTTAGATGGTCTATTTTTTTAATTGTTTAATGAGCGTGATTGTGATAATGAGATCCATTTTCATTATCTATATTAATATTATTATTTATTATTTTTATATCACTTTCATATAAATTAAATGAAAGTAAAAGTAAAGTTATTATCATTGCCAAAGCTAAAAAAATTAATGTCAAATATCACTCTTTTTTTGATTTATTTCTTAAATGAATAAATTCATAAATAAATTCAGTAATTACAACAAAAACTAATATCGTTCCTGCTGTTGATTTAATTAAAGGAATTAATCATCAACCAGAATTTATAATTGAATTTAAAAATGCACCAATAAACATTGATAAAATAAATAATGATACAATTGATAGATTATAAATAATTGCTCTTTGTTTTGATTGTTTATATTGAATTTGCCGGTAATAAATTATTAATAGTTCAACTAGCAAGAGAAAATTGAATGTAATCAATAAACTAATGTTCATTGATTTATTTACTGATACATTAGCAATAATTGTCCCTAAAATAAAACCAGAAATTATTTTATAACAACCAAATAATAAAACTGTTAATACTGATGATTTATTTTTTGTTATCTGATCATTATTTTTTTGTAAATTGCTTTTTTTATTTAATATAAATTTTAAATAAATAAATCTAATTAAAAACATTAATATAATTCCAAATAATGAACCGCTTGCAACAATAATCATTATTATAAATTGTTCTAATGAACTATTATTTGTAAATAACTGATTTTTATGAATAACAAATTCTAAATCAAAATAACTATCTTTTAAAAAACCAACCGTAGCAACAATTAATAACATTCCTGAACTAATTGCATATAAATAAATATTGGATGTGTTTTTGATTTTAGGTTTAATAATTATTATTAAAAAAAATAAACACATTGGAATTATTAATAAGATGGTTGAAAAAATTAACAAGTTTATAAAAACAGTTAAATAGTAATTATTTGCAAAATCTTCTAATTTATAAAACATACTTTCCTTTCTACAAATTTCTAAATTCTACCATCAAATAATTTAATCAATAGCCATTACTTTTAGTTAAAATTTCAAAATTTTCCATTGAACTAGTAATAGCGATTTCAATTGTTTGCTGAGAATAAATGTTGCTGCTTGTGTGATACATAATGTTATGTCTAATTTCTTGAAATGGCTTTAAAAAAATCTTTTTATTAGCTGATGTGGTTCAAATTTCATTAGGAATAGAAATAATTTTTATATCTGTGACTTGATCATTTTTATCTTTAATTAGCTTAAAACTTAAACTTGTGAAAAAATAATCATTTAAACGAATGTAAAAACTTCCAATTTCTGATGAATGATGATCGTTCATTATTTCAATTGAATCTGCTTCTTTAGTGAGTTTACTAAATTTTTCAAAACCTGAAAAATTATGTTCAATTTTCTTTTTATTATCCAAAAATTCTTGAGAGTGCTGTCATTTACTATTTGTTTTTTCAATAATTTGATTTAAAGAATCATTAACATTTAAATATTGGTATGAAAATTGGTGTAAGTTAGTAAAATATCAATATCATTTTTCTTTTAAAAATTCATTAAAATCGTGTCATTGTTTAGAATTAAAAATTTCATTTAAATTTTCAGTTGTTGGTTGATTTTGATATTGTCGTAATTTTCAATTAAAATCATTAGCAATTTTTGTTAAAAACATTCTTTGTTCATTATCGATTGTTTGTTTATCTTTAAATTCACGAATATATTGTTGATTATTATTAAAAATAGTGTTAATAAAGCTATTAAGAGTAATTTTTTCTTGCTTACGAATAATATTATCTTTAAAAATAACTTCCTTTTCATTTACAAAATTGTAAGAAGAGCAACTAGTAGTTATTATTGATAAAAAACTAGCACAAGTGGCATTTGTTATTAAAAATAGTTTAAATTTATTTTTCATAATTTTTTTTATGCTCTTTCAATTTTTGAAAATAAAACTCTTCTAAATTACTATTTTTTAAAAAAGGACCTGAATAAATAATATCTCCTAGATGAATAATTGTTACATAATCAACAAATCTACTAATTTCAAATAATTCATGAGTTGAAATAAAAATGGTGTTTCCTAGCTCTTTATAACTATTTAAAATTTCAAATAATTCCCTTCTTGCTAAAGGATCTAAATTGGCTGTCGGCTCATCCATAATTAAAATTTTAGGATCGTTAATTATTGACTGTGATAATAACACTTTCTTCTTTTGTCCGCTAGAAAAATTAAATGGCTTTAAATCTTTTAATTTTTCTAATTTAAATTGTTTTATTAATTTATCGACCTTTTCACTTGCTTCTTGCTTATTATAATTTAATAGTGCAAATGCATATAAATAATCTCAAGTAGTGAAAAATGGTGGAAATTTAGGATGTTCGGGAATATAACCAATTAAAGATTTGGCACTTGCATTTGTATTTAAAATACCGTTAATTAAAATCTCGCCTTGAAATTTTGAATAAGCATTAACAAGCGATTTGATCGTAGTGGTTTTTCCAGAACCATTTGAACCTATAAAAGCATGAAATTTGCCTTCATAAATATCAAAACTAATATTTTTTATTCCTGATTTTTGATCATTATACAATTTAGTTAAATTTTTAATTTCTACAATTTTTTTCATTATTTAAAATCCTTATTTTTATAAATATAATAGACAACTATTGCTAAAATTATAGTAATTGATGATCAAAAAATAACTAAATTGTAATTGGCTAATGTATCAACATTTCTTTCAATTTGATAAACATTTGAAACTTTTGCAAATAATTGAACATTATCATCAGAAATTAATTTTACCCTTGCTTTTAAGTTATTATCAATTCCCGAATCGTTTGTTCCTTGCATCGTTTCAGGAACAATTGCTTCTAGTGTTGGAATATAAGCGCTATAACCACCAATTTGATAATTTCTAATTTCTCCATCCGCCATTGATATAGGAACTAAAAATCTTTGTTGTTGATATTGATTATTTGAATTTAAATTATTTGCATTTACTAACGATTTAAATAATTGCGAATTGGCATCAAAATAAAAAATATAATAGAAAATTGCTGTATAAATGTAAATTTGCTTTTCATAATCTAAAATATTAATTTCAGAATTAAATAATTGTTTATTTGCTAAATCAACTAAAAAGGTTAAAGTTTTAATTTCAGCTTTTATTAAATCAATAAACTGACTATAACTTAAATTATTATCTAAATTATTTTCAACTATTTTTTTAATTTGTAAATCAAAATTTGAATTTCTAATAATTCAATCAATAATTGGTCATTTTAATTTACCAGCAAAATCTTGTACAGAAGTAAAACCGTAAGAATCTTGTGGTAAACTAGTTTTGGTTTCAGCTTTTTCTCAAGCATAAATAATGTCGTTAGTTGCTCAATTTTCTTGAGCATAATTAACATTATCAGTAATTAAAGGAGCATTTGGAACTAAATAAAAAGTTCCGTTTTTATCTTGAAATTGATTTAACATTGAATTTTTTGTTAGTTTATAAGTATATCTTGTATCATCATTTTTAGAATAATTAATAATATTATTTAAAAAATGAGAAGCAACTATTTTTTTATGATTAAAATAATCGGTTCCATAATTAGAATTTAAAATTCCAAAGGCATATGGAGCACTTGTTCAACCCAGAATTTGTGAAGCAATTGCATTATTTTTAGTTGAATTAAAATAATTATTTAAATTATTTTCAAATTCTAATAATTTCTTTTCTCGCTTTTCTTTTTCGCCTATTTGATCATTATTAATATTAAATAAATTTGAAGTTTCATCACGAGAGACAATTAAATATGAATCATTCATTTTCTTTGTTGCAAAAGCATAAGGTTTTATTTCATGAAAATTATTATTTAAATGTTTTGAAAAACTATTGATAGTAGTTTGCGAAAAATAACTAGAAAAATTTCCTATTAATAATAATGGTGTAAAAATTAAGCTTGTAAAAGCAATGGCAAACCGACGTGATACTTTGGAAGCGATAATTGCAGCTATTAATGCAAAAAGCATAAAGCAAAGAAAATTTGTTATCAACGAACTAAAACTAATAATTAAATATAAAGATGAATCTATTATCTTAATGGAAGTTAATAATCCTAAAATAAAACTGAAGAAAATAACTATACAGTTAATAAAAGAGAAAATCAGTAAAACCAAAATTCTAGAAAAAATGATTTTTTGCCTTGAAATTGATTTAGAACTAAATAAAAGTTCTAATCCCTCGCTTTCCATACTTTTAAAAATGGTAATTGCTAAATTACTTCCATATACAGAACTAGCAAATAAAGAAAAGAAAATTGGTGCAATTAAAAATAATTTTGCTTGTTCTTGGCTATTAGCGATTTTAACTAGCATTGTTAAAATCATCATTATTAGTAAAACTACAATTAAAAAAGAAAAGGTAAATTTCTTTTTTAATAAATAAAATCATAGAAACTTAAAAAAATTTCATTTATTTTGATACTTCATCTTCTTCCTTTCATAAAAATCCTGCAATATAATATGGAATTAAATTTCCATATTCACCTTCAATAACATATCTTTTTCTTTGTGATAAATTTTCTACTGCATAACTATCAATATCAAATAAAGTAAAATAACGAGCAATATCAGCTAAAGCAAAAGTTTGTAGTTTTTTATTTTCAACATTTTGTAATACATAAATCTTTTTATTATCCATAAAAGTCATTTTTCTTACTATTTCATTAGTTTCGCTATCTAATTTTTGTGTCATTGTTAAAGTAAATAAACGGTTATTTACTTTAAGATAAAATATTTTATTAAAATATTTATAATCAAAATTAAAATTATCAAATCTTATATTTTTTCGATCCTCTAAACTATTTATTTCCTTATTATTAACCATAAATGGACTAACTTGAGATTTACCATTTTCATCTTCATAAGAGCGAGCTATAGTAAAAATTAATAAATCGTCAATTTTATTAGAATTAATTTTAGTAGTTCAAGGAACAAATGTTGAATATTTTAACCCAAAATCTCCACCTGTACCTACTTCTAAATCTGCTGTTCCAATAAACTCAAAATAATGCAATAAATATAACATCGTTAATCAGTTTTGATCTAATAAATCTAAAAAAGCATCTTTAAAATATTTATTTAACACATTTCGATTTTTCTTTTTATTAAATAAAGAAAAAATTAAATTATCTGTCGGAAAACTTGATGATTTAGGAATGCTATAATAGTTAAGAACTTTCACAAACTCTTTAACTGTTTTATTTACTTTTTCATCATCATAAATCTGATCATAAATAAATTGTTCTTTTTCCTTTTTTAATTCCGCTTCAGTTTTATTAATATAAGGACTATAAGCAAAATATTGATTTAATATTGTCTGAATATAATCTTGTTTTATAAACTCATTTTTATCTAATATATTTATTTTTTTGACATTATCATCAGTTTTTTCATAAACATTTTCATTTTTTAAATTAACTTTTTCATTTACTTTTACCGAACTTAAAACATAAGTTAAAATGTTGCCGTTTTTCTCTGTAAATTCTTGATAATTTTCTTGTGATTTATAAGCATTAGCAAAATCTTTTAATTTTACTTGTTTATTAATTGTCTGGTTTTTTGATACAACATAAATAGTTGGTTCAAAATAAGAAATTGCATCTTCTTTGTCTTGGCCTTCAATTTGATAATTTATAAATAATTCCTGATTTAAACAAACAATTGTTCCATCGCTATATTTAACTCAAATTTTACGATGATTAACTTTTTCTTTTTTTTCATCAATTAATTCAACATCAATATTATCAATATAATAATCTATTACTTGTGTGCTTAATTGATCTGAAATAATCAATTTTTCATTAGGATAAACTTCTTGAAATAATTTATTTGGATCAACCATAGGATCGCTATGTCTGAAAAAGCCAATTCAGTTAAACAAGTTTCGATGTTTTAACATAAAGTATCAATTTTTTACAATAAAATTTTTAAATTGCTTATAAGCATCACGATTATCTTGTTTACTAATTTTTTTATCAACATAAAGTCTGATATTTTTATCTAAATAAAAATTAACTCCGTTAAAATAATAAAAGTAGTATAAAAATGATGAAACATCATATTGAAAAAGATGTTCAAATCTTTCTTGAGAACTAATAAAACTTATTACTTCTTTTTTAAATTCCTCGTAATTAGAAATTTTGCGATTAAATGATAAAAAATCTGCACTAAGCTGATTAGTTAAATCACTTTTAAATAAATTTTGCGATTTTTTAACATCGATATTATTAATGATTTGTGAATTTTTTATAATTGTACTTTCATTATTTTGATTATCGCAAGCAATAAAATTTAGCGATAATGAAAATAATGCCATTGCTGTACAAAATATTTTTTTATTCATTGTTTCTTTCTACTTACAAAATAATATATTTGTAATTTTAATTTTATAAATTGGATAAAAACTAGCAAAATGATCAACTAAAATAACTTTAATTAAAGCAAAAATACCATTTAAAAAATGGCTTTTTTATAAAAAATATTAAATATTTAAAAATTTGATTAACTAAATTTGACGATTTAAGATTCATTAATCATAACTTTCTACATAATTTTATAAAATTATTTTAGTAATATTTATCATTTTATTAATTACTAGTATTAATATTATACACATTTTTATTGTTTTTTTAAAAAAAATAGTTATTGCTAGTTAAAAATTAAGAATTGGCCTTTTGATAAATTATAGAAATTTAAGTATTTTTAAATGAACTAAATATTTTTGAATAGATTTTATTTTTAATATCAATTACATTAGTTTTTATCAATTTTTAACTTTTTGATAATTGTTATCTTTTCCTTTAATTTTTTAAATATTAATTTTTAGATTAAAAAAACACCAAAAGGTGTTTAATAATTTTTAATATCATTTTTAGATACTAAAGTTTTTTGATAATCTTCATACATATTAACTAATTCTTCAAATGATTTATTTAATAATTCATCTTGAGTTCAATTATGAGTTTGAAGCATTTTTTGTATATATATTTCTCTTCTTTCTGTTTGTGATTTATCAACTAAACTAGCATCACTTTTTAAGAACTTAATATTAAATAGGTTTTTTCTTTTAGTAAATACATCATTTTCTTTATCTACTCAAACATATTCTTCTAATCATTTTTCAAGTTCGCTAATCGCTTGCTCTCTGCTCATATTTAAATCTCAAATATCGTCGGTATTGTATTTTACAGTTAGAGCAATTTCTAAACCATCTTTATTTAAGTGGCTATAGTCAAAAAAGTGTTCTTTTTGTTCTTTCATTATTAAAATAGCAAATTCTTGATTATTGGTTAATGATATTTTAACATCGTCTGCTAGGCTAAATAATGCACCAATTCTAGCCATTTCATAAAATTTGTTAAATGTTAATACAGAATCGTTGTTTTTATAAGTTTTATCATTAAAAAATGGAAAATCTAGTGAAAATTTAGGAACTTCAGGGTCGTTTTTAGGATTATAAAGTGGATCATATCTTTTCTTTGATTTAATATACTCTTGTGTTGGTTTGTATGTTTTTTCTTTATTATTAATAAATTGCCTTGAAAATTCAGAATTGTCTAATTCACTAGTGCTTATTGATAGGGCGGGGTATAAAAACGGATTTAAAATATTAGTATATATACCAAATTGTCATAAACCTCCAAAATTTTTTATATTTTTAATTTGTTCATCTAACAATAGTGTATTATCTCACTCAAAAGTAGTGAATATTTTCAGCCATTCATCCAGTTCATTTTTGGGTTTTAAAATAGGATTTAATAGTTCTTTAAATAAATTAAATCAACCTTTAATTGAATTATGAACTGTTTTTACATATCTATAAAATAAAGGTAACTCTGCTTTTTTCATAATGAAATTTTGATTTTTCAAACTAGCTATTTTACTTTCATAATCCGGATCACGTTCTGAATGTCATTCAATTCTTTCATCGATGTTGTCTTTATTAAGAAACATTCTATCATAATCGTTCATTATAGAATCGAAGGCAGATGAGTCTGCTTTTCATATATTTTTATCTTTCATATCTTGATTAAATTTTTCTGTCAGTTTTTTAAACTCTAAATTTACTCTATCTATGTCAAAAACATCATCCAATTCGTTTCTATTGCCTTCATAATTAAAATAATTTTTTAACGTAAAGTTAGTAATTTCACTATCTTTTGGATTTACTGAAGTGCTATTATTTCGTTTATATTTTTCCACTTCTTTTTTATATGCTAAAATCGGAAGATTATAAATTCAAGCAACTAATTTTCCTAAATTTTCGTTAGTTTTAGAATTAAATCTTGGAATGTCATAGAAAGATAAATCATCATAAACTCCATATTTACTATCAACTTGTTTTTCTACTTCTGTATCGCTTGGATTTTCAGGTTCTAAACCGTTTGGATTAGTAGATGCACTTGGCTCTGATTTAGAATTATTCGGTTTTTCTGGTTCAGGATCTAATTTTCTCTTTTTGATTTCATTATTACTTATTGCCTTATTACAAGAAATAACTGATAAAGGCAATAATAATACCGGAAGTGAAAATAAAATTTTTGCTTTTTTCATTAAACTCCTTATGTTAATTTATATATAAAAATTATATCATTATATTTGTGTGAAAATTTTATTAAAAATTTAATTAAAAATAAAAAAAACACCAAAAGGTGATCATTGGTAGATGAAAATCTATGGTATCACCTTTTTTAAGGTTGCTTATAAAAATTATAGCATCTTTTTAAAAATAAACCAAATATTTTTTAAGAAATTTTGTTTTTTAATAATAATTACTGATTTTTATTGCTATTTGGCTTCTATATTGTTAAATGCTCAATTGTTAATTTGGTTTTTTTGGTAAATATTAGATTTTTTACATTGTTTTAGATTTTTTGTTGCTAGTTAAAGTTATTGCTCTAATTTTTCATTGTTTTATTGGCTTTTATAATGCTTAATGGTTGTTTAATAGTTTGGCTTTTTAATAAATAATAATGTATATTTTAGTTTTGGTAAATAAATTTGTCATTTTTAGTAAATTTTTTAACCGTCAGTTTAAATAATTGCTTATTTTGCTTCTTAAATGCCTTAAAAATGCTTGCTTTTATGATAGTTTGTTAGAGAATTTCTTCTCTGTCAGTGTTTTCATCCTATCAATTAAGGCATAAAAAAGTTTTTTCATTTCTTTAATGAAAGTTTTTATTATTTAGTGATGATAGTTTGCTAAAGAACTTCTTGATTGATAGATGATAGTTTGTTAGAGAACTTCTTTATTTTTAGATGATTTATATAAAGTATAAATCCCAAAGTATTTATACTTTATTCTATACTGACCAATCACTGGACTTATATTAAATAACGAATGTTTTTTCTGATTTGTATTTTAGAAAAAAGAACTAAAGAGCACCAAGATCTCGCAAATCCCAAGCATTTAACTTTTTTATTTTTTATTATAGTTATCACTCAGTGCTTCTTAAAATTATTATAGCACAATATTTTTCAGTTTTTATTTTTTTATTAAATATTTTCACGACAAAATATTAAATATTGGCGAAAAAGATTGAAAATGGCGAGAATAATGCTGATAAATGTTAGATAAAAATATAAGTATTATTTGGCTTTTCGTTTAATTTTAAAATTGCTCTTGCAGTTTTTTGTGAAAAAGTAGAAAATCTTTTAATTATAAATTTTTTTAAATAGTGCGACACACTAATTTCTGTGTGTGTTCCTTGATAACCGTTTTTTGGTAAGTAATTTTCGGTTTTTAAATCATTTTTTATTAAATAATTGATTAATTTTTTTATTTGTGTAGTTTTTTGCTCTGACAATAATGCACCAGCATTTGATAAAATGTTTTCCAATAACTCAATTACTTCTTGAAATTTAAATTCTAGAACTAATTTTTTTATATTCTTTCATAAATTTAATATTCAATTTTCTTTCGGCTTTTTAAGTTCTTCTTTATTGCTTTTATATTTATTTCAATAATAACCTAAAACTTTATTACCGTTTGCTAAAATGTGATAAATATCTGTTATGTATGTAGCATCTAAACCTTTTGCTATTCTTTTAATTCAACTTGCTCCATCACCCATAACTAGAATTTTAAAATTTTTATTACCATATTTTTCTTTTATCACATTTTTAGTTATTTCAATTAATTCTTTTACTGAATGACATTTTTTGTCTTTGTGCTCTATCTTCAATAATAAGTGATAAATTTTTCATTTCTCTTTTTCATTTAAACCAGTGGAAATAACTAACATACGATGTTTAAATTTTATTTTCCGATTATTCTTTTTCAAAGATAAAAAAGTATCATCTAAATTAATGTAAAGTATGTTTTTATCTTTACTTTCTTCAATGAAATTCTTTTCTTTTACTTGTTCTGCTTTAGTTTTTACTAAATTTATTATATAAGTTCTTGAAACATCAAATTTTGATGCTAGTTCGGTTGCAGAAATGCCTTTTATAACTCAATTAACAAGAAGTTTTTGCAAATCAACTTCTATTTGATAATTTCTATTTTTTAAGTAAAAATCATTTTCAAATTGCTTTGTTTCAATTTTACCATCTTCATTTATTCTTTGATATTTAGTAATTTTAAAAACTAAAAGTCCAAAAATCGTTTTTAATTTTCTTTCAATTTTCTTTTGAACTCTTCATTTATCTTTGCGATATTCGCCTTTAAGACGATATTCTTCATCTTCTTTTTCTATTTTCTCTTTCATTGACTTTAATCAATATGAGTTATTTAAATCGTCAGATTCATAAAAATTCATTTTTTCTTCCTTTTCTTTTTCTTTAAATATTATATCTTTCATATAATTTATTTACATCACTTCAATTTTAAAAAGCAAAAAAAGCCACTATAAATAACTTTTATTAATATTTTTTGTATTTTTTATAAAAATAAAAATTCAATGATTATTTTTTAACTATGTAATTAATTTTTCTGCTAAATTCCTTTTAAATTTATTAAATGTCATATTTTTTATAAAAAAACACCCATAAAAGGTGTTTTCATTTATTAAATTAATAGTTATTTATAGTTTGGCAAGATTTTTCATACATCTAACATATTTTTTCAAGAACCTTTTTCATTTCTTTCAAATATTTTAGGAAGTTCGTTAATATCTTCATTAATGATAGCATTATTAATTTCTTCTAAAATTCTTTTTCTTTCTTCTTTTGACATTTCTTCCATAATTTCTCCTTTTTATATTATTATAATTCAATTAAAAAATAAATTAAAATTCTTGTGTTTTATTTAATTTTTGATAAAATGCTTTTTTTATTTGTTGTCCTTTCTTAAAAGGTTTTTTTATTGTATTTTGAATCCTCTTTTATTTCTAAATATTCTTCAACGATTTCATATTTATCATTTTTCATATCGTTGTTTGTAATTATTTTGCCAACTTTTTTCATATCATAATTATTTTTTCACGAATGCAAATTATGTGATAAAACTATCAATTGTTTTTTTAGTAAATTTGCCCATACTTTCTCAAATAAAAACATATAATCTACTAATTTGCTATTTAAATTAAAATCTTTAACAATATTATGTTTGATTTCCTTCTGGTCGCTTTTTTCAACATCATCTATTGTTCAATATGTTTGAAATCTTGATAGTTCTATAATTAAAGGACCGTAATGATATGCTCTAATTTCATTAGAAAATAAAGCAATGTTAAATTTTTTTAAAATGGCTCAATGAGTAAAAAACAGCATTTTTTGTTGTCAAGTTCTTAATTCTTTATCTTTAAAATTCCTATTTTTACAAAATTGTAAAAAATAAGGAAATAAATCTTCTGCTAATATTGATTCAAAACTTTCCATTTTTTAACAACTCCTTTTAAATTATTTAATATCTAAATATTTTTCTAAAATATCTAGATTATCTTCCTTCATTTTATTGTTTGTGATTGTTTTGCCAACACTGTTTTCATCATAAATATCTTTTCAAGAATTTAATTGATGTGCTAAAATTACCAACTCCTCTCTTGTTAAATTTCCGAGTTTATTTCAAACAGATAAAATGTAATCAATGATTTTATCTTCAATGTTAAATTTATCGCTTAATTCCCTTTTTATTTTGCTTTCTGTAGTTTTTTCAATATCTTCACTTTTAAAAACAGTATATTTTTGTTTTCAAAACACTTCTAGAATGTTTGTTCCAAAATAAAATGCTTTAAATTCTTCTTTAAATAGTGAAATATCAAATTTCTTTAAAACTGCTCAGTGAGTAAAAAACAGCATTTTCTGCTGTCAAGTAAGCAAATTTCAGTCCTTAAACTTTTTTAAATTACAATATTTTAAAAAAGTTTCAAAAAACAATAAAGCAGATATTGGTTTAAATTTGTTCATTTTAATTTCTCCTTTTACATCGTTATTTTAATTCAATTAAAAAATAAATTAAAATTCTTGTATTTTAATTAAATTTTGATAAAATACTTTCATTTTTTATTTAAATAATAAAATATGTTTTTATTACTATTTTTTCTTTATGTTTAGTTTAATTAATTGTTGATTTTTGAATAAAAAAACACCAAAAGGTGTTTAATAATCAACAACATTTTTTGTCTGTTGTCTTCTTTGATAATCTTCATACAATTTAATTAATTCGCTAAATGTTTTATTTTCCAATTCTTTTGCACTTCAATTTTTACTATTAATCATTTTTTGTTTATATGCTTTTTCTCTTTCTTCTAATGTTTTGTCTTTAATGACAGTATCATAATGTGAAGAATCTAATTCTCGCCTATCAGTTTGACTATTTGTTGTATAAAATCTATCAGTTTTTAAAAATTTGATGTTAAATAAATCTTTTCTTTTAGTATAAATACCTCTTTTTTTATCAACTCAAACATATTGTTCAAATCAATTTTCTAATTCTATTAATGCTTCTTTTCTAGTCATATTTAAATCTCAAATATTGTTGGTGTTATATGGAATTGTTGTGGCAATAACATTACCGTTTTTATCTAAATGACTATAGTTGAAAAAATGTTCTTTAGAAATTTCTCTTAATTTTTCATTTTCTAAAAAATCACCGTTAATATATTTTTTTCGGGAGGTTCCTTCTGGATTTGCAACCTTATTAAATAACAATCCAATTCTAGCCATTTCATAAAATTTGTTAAATGTTAATACTGAATCATTTTTTGGGTATTTTTTATCACTAAAAAATGGTAAATCTAAAGTAAAAGTATTGGTTGTTCCGAATATACTACTGATTTTATCATCATTTAATTCTCTAGAAGTTTTTCTATTATTATTAATAAATTGTTCTGAAAAACCGTATTCTAATAATTCTGGCTCTGCCAATGTTACTGCGGGATAAAGAGTTGGATTTAAAATATCGGTAAAACTATAAAAATGTCAAAGATCTTTAAAATTGTTAATTTTATCTGCTTGTTCTTCCAAAGTTAATTTTTCATCTCATTTATAAGGAATATTTTTTTCATATCAACTATTTGGATCTTCTTTTTTAATTGGATTTATTAATTTGCTAAAACTAATATATCAATTATCAATAGTTTTTTTTAGTTGCTTAACATAGTTAAAAAATAAAGGTTCTGCTAGTTCTTTCATTAATACTTGTCCAAATATTTTCATTTCCATTATTTTATAATATGCATCCGTTCCTTTTTCGGCTTCAATTTTTGATTCATCAAATTCATTAAGATTAACAAACATTCTATTTAAATCTTTAACGACATTTTTAAATGTCGGAGCATCGCCGATGCCTAAATTGCTTTCTCTCATTTGACGATTAAATTCATCAACGGCTTCATTAAATTTTTTATCTACATTATCAATATCAAATGATTTTTTTAACATTCTTTCATTTCTACTATCAGAAAAGAAAATATTAAAGTATTTATTCGGAATTGAAACATATTGTCCATCAAGTGATATTGATTTTTCTCTTTCATAATCTTCTAAAGATTGTTTATATGATAAAACTGGAAAATTATAAATTCAAGCCATTAATCTTCCTAAATTTTCTTTAGTTTTAGCATTGAATTGAGGGGTTTGAAAATATGTTAAATCATCATAAACTCCATAATTTGAATCACTTTGTTCAATTGGTTGGTTAACATTATTTCCAGGTTCTTCCTCAATTGGAGAAACTTTTGGTTTAGGTTCTTCGGGCTTGGGATTATATTTTCCATTAAAACCACCTGGTCTATTTCCGTTATGGTTTAATCTAATAGAACAAGAAATTACTGATAAGGGCAATAATAAAGCGGGAAGGGAAAATAAAATTTTTGTTTTTTTCATCAAACTCCTTTTGTTAATTTTTATATAAAAAAATCGTTCAAAAATTAGAACGACCTCTTTGTTCGTTGGCGAATTTACAAAATCGCTTAAGGCTGGCTCAACTTTTAAAGAGTTAGTAGTAACTTAATCTACTATTATATTCTAACACATTTTTATATTTTTCAAAGAAAAATACACCTAAAGGTGTATTAAAAGGTTTTAAAATATAAAAATACAATATTTTTAAAGTAATTTATGAACTAAAATGAAAGAAGTTTAATGAGATATTTAAGTGATAATAAAAAAATAAAAATGATAAAATAAAAGATAAATTTTAAAAAATATTGTATAATTATATTGTAATGTGCTAGCCCTTTGGGGTTAGTTTTTTTATATTATTTTTCTTCGTCTAATATATAACACATATCCACCATAAGAAGAAAAAGTTATAGTTATTAATAAAACACCAGAAATTAAAAGAATATTGCTTGTTTTTTTTAAATCGTCTAATGATTCAAGTGCCGATTTTATTTGTTCTCCATCGTTTGTTTTATTATTCTTTCCTTTATAGAAAGGAGAATGAATAATGTTTAACAAATCATTAGTTATAGTAATTTTGGCACTTCCTTTAAATTTTCTTCCATCCGATAATTCTTTCATTTTAGGAATTAATGTTGCAACAATCGAATTTAAAGTTTTAGGTTTTAATAGAGCATCTATAATATCTTCTTCTTTTTCAATTTCAATCAATTCTTTTATGTCATTATTTCCAAAATATTTAGTTGTTTGTTTTACTAATTCTCTAAAAATTTCATCTTTTAATATTTGTTTATCAATAATTTCTTTAAACGAAATTGTTTTAAATATCATTTTAGAAAAATCAGTTTCTGCAATTTCTGTTGGATTTATTGATGAATTTTCATTTTTATCATCATCGTCATTTTGATTTTTACTTTTTTGAAAATCTTCGTTTTCTTTTTTCTTATGTTCAGGTGATTCATTTACATCTAACATATTATTAGTTACATTAACAGTTGTATAACCTATAAATTTTTTATCATCAGATAACTTTTCAAATTTAGGTTTAATAATCAGTTTTTCAACATTTAGTGATAGTTCTTTTACTAAAGAATTAAGAATTTTGTCAAAATTTTCAATTTCAATTAAATTCGATACATTATTATTTCCAAAATATTTTTCAAATTGCTTTTGTAAATTTTCGTAAATTTTAATTGATAATTCTTTTTTGTTTGTTAATTTTTTGAAAAACATATCTTCTAATTTCATTTTAGAAAAATCAGTTTCAGTAATTTGAGATGTATCTATATTTGATCCATCCCCATTATCATCACTTCCGTTTCCACCATTTCCGTTATCTCCATTTCCACCGTTTCCGTTTCCGTTGCTTCCGTTTCCGCCGTTTCCATTTCCACCATTTCCATCTTCTCCATTCCCGCCGTTTCCGTTATCTCCGTTTCCATTTCCACCATTTCCATCTTCTCCATTCCCGCCGTTTCCGTTATCTCCGTTTCCATTTCCACCGTTTCCATCATCGCCATTTCCGTTTCCACCACTTCCGTTTCCGTTGTTTCCGTCTTCTCCATTTCCACCGTTTCCGTTATCTCCGTTTCCGTTTCCATTGCTTCCGTTTCCATCATCGCCATTTCCGTTTCCACCACTTCCGTTTCCGTCGTTTCCGTTATCTCCGTTTCCGTTTCCACCACTTCCATTTCCGCCACTTCCGTTTCCGTCGTTTCCGTCGTCTCCATTTCCACTGTTTCCGTTATTTTTATCTTTTTCATTATTGTTTTCTTCAACTTTATAAGGATTTTCGTTTGTAGAAACTTTTAATTCTAAATAAACAGTGTATTCTTTGTCGTTGAATTCTAAACTACTAATAATTTTTTTTCTAAAATTAAATGTTAATATTGCTCTTTGATTTTCATTTGATTTTTGTTCAAGTTTATTAACTCTAGCACTATAAATTTCTAAATTTTCATATGTTAAATCATCAAAAAAATTATTGTCTTTATTATTTAAATCTTGTATGGTAATTACTTCTTTATTTTTTCAATAAAAATCATTGATTTTATTTGTATTAACTTTCGGATTAAATAATTCGCTTTCTTTCATTCAATTACCCGAAATTGTAATTGTTTTAGTATTTAAGTGAATAAAATTACTTTTTGTAGAAAAATTAAAATGAATTTTATCATCAATATTTTCTGATTGATTAAAACTATTTATTTTAAAATCTTCATTAATTTTTTGATTAAATAAAATTAAAGACAATTTATAGTTGTTATTAAATGTATTAGAAGTTAATAAATTGTCATTTAAATTTGATAAAAATATTTTAATTTTAGAATTTAAACTATTTTCTTGTTGATTTTCCGCGGTTTTTTGACTTTCTAAATAATTAATTAAAATATTTCTATTTTTAAGAGTGTTATCAATTTCTTTAATTGCTCATTCTAAAAGTTTAATATAAGTTTTATTACTGTTATTTGATTTGGATTTTAAATTTTCTAAATTCCCACCTAATAATGATTTTAATATTGCTTGAGGTTGAGAAAGTAATAACATTTGAGAAACCAAATCACCTTCTTGATTATCAATTAATAATTGAAAGGTATTTAAGTTAATAAAATCATTTTTTATTAATTCAATAGCATCTTTTGCTTTTTGATTTAATTGCTTTATTAATTTATTAATTATTTCAGTTTCACTTTCAAATTCAATGTTTAAATCAATATATTCAGAGTAAGGAAAAGAAACAAATTCTTTTAATTTTTCTCGATATTTATTTTTAGTTTCTTTATCAATTGGATAAGGATTATATTCCATAAAATTTTTTACATCTTTTCAACTAACAATTGGCAAAACATCAACCAATGAAGTTTCTAATGTTGCAAAGGCATAAAATTCTTTTCAATAATTTAAAATTTCATCATAAGAAAGTATTTTGGCAATATTTACATCTAAATTATATTTAGTTTTTAAAAATACTAATAATTGCTTTCCTCAATAATGGTCTCATAAAGGAGTGATATTATCTTTTAAATAAACAAAGTTAGAATTTTCTTTAATTGATTTAGAAAAAAATTCATCATTAATTTTAATATTTTGTCCGTTATTTTTTTTAATATAAACTAATTTATGTTTTGCTTGCCCATCATCTCTATTTGCTACTATTTTAAAAAGTCCCGCATCTCCGATGACATTTTCTTTATTTTTATAAAAATTTAAATTATTACTATAAAATTCTTGTTTATCCCATTCTTTGGTTTTTTCATTATATTTTCAAACATCAAAGCGATTAATTCCATCACTTAATTCTAATTTTATTCCCCCATAAACAACATGTGCTTCATAAATATTTGTAATTTCATAAACATTATGTGTTTGATTTAATGTTTTAATTTCCCTTTTTTCTCCTTGAGCATTTAAAGGATTAAATAAAATAAATTGATTATTATGATTATAAATTAATTTTAAAGTGGCTTTATTTCCTTTTTCAATTGGCACTCTAATTTCATCAGTTAATATTACATATTCTAAGTTAGTTCCCGTTTGACTATTAATAAATGGATTATATTTTGGATTAGGAATTCTATTTTTATTTTTATCTAAAATATAATTACCTTTAGGATCTTTTAAAAATTGTTCTATAATTTCTCTTTGCTCGGGATTTTCGTTTGGATTTCAAGCAAAAAATTTGACATTAAATAAAATGTCTTTTTGCGATTGAATTAATATTTTTTTTCTAAATACAGTTTCCGTTGCTTTAGTTTGAGCATCAAATTTTTTCACCTCTATTAAATAAAGATTGATATTTTGATATTGATTTAATGTTTTTTCATATTCCTTTTTTAACTCTTCATCATTTGTTAATTTATACTTTTTTTCCACATCTAATAATTTTGCCAATAATGTATTTGTTTTAGGATCATTGAATTTATCTTTAAATTGATATTTATAAATATTGTTATAAATCGGAATTGCTTCATTATTAATATATAAAATTTCGTTTTTTTCTTTAGGAGAGAAAAATTCAAGTGTTGGGAAATTATAGTAAATATCAATTTCTTCAATTACTTTTTCATTTTCAACCATAAATTCTCTTGTTATTTTGGTGGGAACTTCACTTTGAAGTGGACTATATTCAGTTGAATTTGTTTTATCAATATAAGAACTTGGTTTAATTTTTAATCTTTTTTCAATTTTATAATCAACAAAATTATCAATTCTTTCATAATTTATTCTATCAAACACTATAATTGAAGAATTATTACCATTAATATCAATATAATTGAATTTTAAAATGGAAGTGTTATCACTATCATTATTTTCAAATTTTGCATTAATATTTAATTCATTATTTTCACTAACAAATTGTTTAATTTCCTCTTGTTTTTCTAAAATAACTTTATAATTAGATTTTTTATCTAGTATTTTAGTTTTATCAAATGCATCTACAAAATTGGTTTCTGAATTATAACTTATTGTTCCGCCCGGTGTTATTCAACCATTTTCAACTAAACTTAA